>CAYWFB010000007.1:0-40854 GCA_964457415.1 uncultured Eubacteriales bacterium
TTACCAATTCCATTTCAGCAATCCTGCAGTTGGTTCTCTCTATGGATTACTCCATCATTCTGATGAACCGTTACAGGCAAGAAAAAGAGCTGGAACCTGATAGCAAGCAGGCAATGAAGAACGCTCTGGCATCTTCCTTTTCCTCTGTCGCATCCAGTTCGCTTACTACGGTCATCGGCTTGATCATGCTCGTATTTATGAGTTTCAAGATCGGCGCAAACCTCGGTATCGTACTGGCAAAGGGTGTCTTTATCAGTATGGTATGCGTATTAACGATGCTGCCGGGTATTATTCTGGCTTGTGATAAGCTGATACAAAAGACAGCGAAAAAATCGTTGCATATCCCGACAAACTGGGCGGCGAAGTTCAGTCATAAAATGCGATATGTTATGACGGGATTGTTTGTGCTTCTATTCATCGGTTCCTATATCCTTCAGCAACAAACAGGCATTGCCTATACGCTTGCAGAGGAAGATGCAATTGCTGATATTTTCCCAAAAAGCAATACTGTTGTAATGGTTTATGAAAATCAGGATGAAGATAAGGTTAATGAACTGATTGCTGATTTAGAAAAAGACGAAAATGTAAAATCGGTTTTGGGATACGGAACGATCCTCGGCAAGCCTTACACCTCGGGTGAGTTGGCAGAAGCGTTGGGAGATATGAGCGAGGATATTTCGTTAAATTCCGGCGTGATTGATATGCTGTATTATGATTATTATAATAACGGAAAAGTCGGTACAATGACTGCCTCCGAATTCCTTTCCTTTATTTCCGATACAGTTATGAACGACGAAACATTTTCCGAGTATATCGATGATGATATGAAAGAAAATGTGGAAATGCTGGACAAATTTGCTGATGCCGAAGCATTGACTACACCAATGACCGCAGATGAGTTAGCTGACTTCTTTGATATGGATGCAGCTAACATAAAAGATTTGTTCCTGCTTTACTACATGGAAGAAGGCAATGTTTCTACCGGTAGTATGACATTGGCAACCTTTGCGGATTTTGTAATTAACGAGGTAGCAAAGGATCCTGATTACGGCTCCATGTTCGATGCATCTACTTTAAGCAAAATGGAGCAGCTTGCGACTTTTACCGACGCAAAGAAAATGACCACTCCTTATACATATAAGGATATTGCCTCTTTGCTTGATATGGATGCCGACACTGTAAAATTATTATTTGTTTACTACTATGCAATGTCTGACAGCTATGTTCCCGAAGCAATGACCCTTCCTGAATTTGTGAGCTTCTTACAAAACGACATCGCTAACGATCCCGTATTTTCTTCCTATCTGGATGAAAGCACAATGGAACAAGTCAAGATGCTGGCTTCTTTTACCGATAAGAAAGCTCTTCAGACACAGAGAAGCACCGCCGAGCTGTCTTCTATGCTTGGAATTGATGAATCCCTTGTGAAAACCGTTTTCATCCTCCATAATGCACAGGATGTCAGCGATAAAACAATGACACTTCCGCAGTTTGCATCTTTCCTGAACAACGGGCTTTTGAGTGATCCAATGTTCGGTTCCTCCTTTGACGATGCAACAAAAGAGAAACTGAAAACAATGGATACACTGATTCAGCTTTCGGTTTCCGGGCAAAAAATGGATGTCGCGACATTGGCAGGCATTACCGGAATGCAAGAAGCGCAGGTAAATGCAATCTTTGCGTACCAAGGGGTAAATTCTATGACATTGCCCGATTTTCTAAATAGCGCCTTGCAGCTTTCTCCCGACAATGCTCAACTGCGTCAGTTAAACCAAGTCGTTCAGTTGGCTGTTTCGGGCTCGCCGCTTGATTCCGCAACATTGGCTCAGGTTTTCGTAATGGAAGAAGATATGATAGAGATCGTTTTCCGACTCTATTACGGCAGCGACATTTCAAATAAAACGATGTCTATGGAAGAAACCGTTGATTTTATTCTTGCCGACTCTGTAATGAAAAATTATTTGGACGACACAAGAATCGGGCAGTTGCAGATGATGCAGCAGATGATCAAAGCATCTGTAAACGGTACTAAGTTTACCTATAGTGAACTTTCTAATCTGCTCGGTATGGACAGCAGTATGCTGAAAATGCTATACACGGTCAAAGCCTTTGAAAGTGAAAGCAATAATTGGACACTTTCAATGCACACCATCATTAACTTCTTGATGAATAACTCTGATATGCTCGATTCGATGATGGGCAGTGATGAGATCAGCAGTCTTTCTACTGCACAGGCAATTATCAACGGTTCTGTAAACGGTATATCTTATACTGCTGATCAAATTTCGGGTCTGATGGGAATGAGCAAGGAACAGGCACGGCAGTTGTACCTTCTGTATGTCAGCCGACACGGAAATACATCCGGTTGGACGCTTTCGGTGGCAGGGTTTATCGAATTTGTTATTGATGATGTGCTGTCCAGCAGTGAATATGCAGACAAGATCGATGCGGATACTTCCGATATGCTTTCCTCCGCAAAAACAATGGTTAACGCGGTGATCTCCGGCAAAGCCTATACCGCTTCGGAAATGGGAGAACTTTTAGGCGGACTGACCGAGAATATGGACAGCTCTATGATTGAGCTGATGTATCTGTATGCAGAAAGTTCCAAAAATGCCGATCCCGAATGGACAATGACCTTGGAAACATTGTTCAATTATATGATTGAAGATGTGCTTACCGATTCTCGTTTCGAGTCTGTTATTGATGCGGATATGCGTGAAAAACTCCTTGAAACACAGGATTCCTTGGATGAAGGAAAGAAACAGCTTATAACAGATAAATATTCAAGACTTATTATCACCTCATCTTACCCCGACGAAGGAGCAGAAACAACAGCATTCTTTGCAAGTATTGAGCAGTTCGGAAACGACAAGCTGGATGGTGAATACTATTTGGTCGGTAATGCAGCGATGAATTATGAGATGCAAAAGACCTTTGATAACGAGCTGTTGTTTATTACGCTACTCACGGCATTGGCGATCTTCATCATCGTAGCGCTTACCTTCAAATCACTTTCCATTCCGCTTATCCTCGTTTTGCTGGTACAGTGCGGTGTTTATATCACCATTACGATAACGGGAGCTTTGAACGGCAGTATTTATTATCTCGCGTTGCTGATCGTGGAATGTATCCTTATGGGCTCTACCGTTGACTACGGTATCCTTCTCACCAATTACTATTGTGAGGCTCGCAAGACGGCGAATGTAAAGGACGCATTGAAAATGGCGTATGCAGGTTCGATCCATACGATCATGACCTCGGGACTGATCTTAGTTCTGGTTACGGCAGCGGTCGGCGGTATGTTTAATAATCCGACGGTTACTGCAATCGTAAAAACCATTTCCATGGGCGCACTTTGCGCGACGCTGCTAATCCTGTTTGTTCTGCCCGGTGTTCTGGCAGCTTGTGATAAGATTGTAACGAAAAAACGTAATCGGTTTTAATTTCTACAGCCTACAAAACAATTGAATATGTAGTGTCTAACAGAAAATAATGGCGGCAAGGATATATACTATCCCTGCCGCCATTGTCGTTATGCGAATATCAAATCGGTGTTTACGATTTTGGTGGCTTTGCTACGGATGCTGTTCATCCAAGCAACCCACTCCATTTGATTTTCAGATTTTAGTTGTTCGGTTACTCCCTCACACTCTGACATCTGTTCTACAAGCCGAAAAAACATTTCTTCTGCTTGGCTATCGATTCAGCAAGATATCTGTTTAACCCAATCGGGTAAATCATAGTTGCCGTGCAATGTGTAATTGATACCTGTTTTCTCGTCAATAAAATGTTGTTTTATTTTGTAGTTTATTATTTAGCAGAATCCAATTCCTGCATTGTAACTTCTTCTTTTACGCCTAAAACTGACTGGTATTTGTCCTGATAATAGTTTTCCGCAACACAATCAAAGCTACCGTCGGGTTTTACGGTAATCATAGTGCAGCCACGCTGTGAGCCGAGCTTTGAAATGCCCGAATAAGCAAGATAGTCAATGCTGAAGCCGTAAGTCAGGCGAATTCCCTTGTATTCAATTGAGAAGTTATTAAGGTGGTCATGACCGCAGAAAATACCCTTTGTGCTTCCCATTTCTTGCATTACCTCAAAGATTTCGTCTTCGTAAACACCCGAATAAACCATTTTACCCGTTTCGCCAACAACACCGTAGTAATATTTTGTGTTTTCTGTATCCTCGTAGCCTGCTTCTACGTATTCATTCCAAGCGTCAAGATATTCAGTATTGGGCACGTGCCAGAACGCAAGAGATTTTACTGTACTGTATGTATTGAGTAATCCTTCCTTATTTTCAGCATTGCTTGAGTTTATAAGGTCAACATTCTGCTTGTTATATTTCTCAACATTTGTCTTGTACCACTCAACCTGATTTTCGTGAATATTATCGTATTTCCAACCAATGCCAAGGTAGTCACCGTCAACATAAGAGTGAGTATCAAAGGTGTAAAGTGACTGAGTAATAATTCCAAGTGAATTTTTAACATTTATAACCTGATTGCAATAGCCGTCAACATCATCGTCGCTGTTATTTTCGAAAAGGCAGTAAGACCATTTTTCGTCAGAATAGAATTCTGAAATGTCTTCGCGAGTGTATTTTGAATAAATTTCTGTGTCGTGGTTACCGAAAACGGGGAGCCAATAAACGCCTAAATTTTCCATAAGCGTAGCCACAAGCTCAGCAGAGTTCATATTGTCAAAGGTTCCCGCCTGATAGGGCACAGGGTAAACAAGGTCACCTGTGATGATTACAAGGTCGGGCTTTTCGGCAGTAACCATAGCCGCCACGGCATTAAGTGCCATTGTGTCCTTTGAGGTGCACATCCAACCGCCACCGATATGTACGTCGGTTAACTGCATAACTCTGAAATCATTATCAGTTGTGAAAGTCCAAACACCGTCAGCGTCCTTTTCGGGCACAAGCTGATTTTCATAAGTCACAGCTGACAATTCATTAATGCTTTCAATATGCGCCTTGTTACTGACTGCATTTGCAAGTCCGCCAAGTGCACCTAAAAGCACAATTACAGCTAAAATGATGCCTATTACCTTTAATGCTTTTTTTCCTTTTTTCATTGTTTTACCTCCCACTCAATAGCCGAAGTATATCCTAAATCCTCAAGCCTTGATTTTATTGTATTCTGAACAGTACCGATTTGTTTCAAGTCCTGCTCAGTTGCTACCATATAAATAACAATATATATTCTGCTCTTGCCATAGCGGTGAATTAAAATATCCTTGACCGAAAATGAAGTGTTATCGCAAACCTCTGTGATAATCATTTCTGTATTCTCGTGAATTTCCTTTGCGTGTTGACCTATAATTTCAGAAAGTGAAGAAATTACAAGTCGAATTCCCGCAATAGCAATGATTATACTTATTATAAGTCCGAAAACTCCGTCAAGTACAAAGCCCACAGAATTTGAAAGGGTAAAGGATATAAGCGTTACCGCGGTAATTCCACAGTCGAGGAATGAGTCGAGCATAACGGTTTTAAGCACCGCCGAGCCCGTATTTTTATATTTGTATGCAAAAACAATGCCCAAAACAAGCTTTACAAGACAGGTGGCACCGATAATCATCGCGTATTTTGTGAAATACCATACGGGCACGGGGGTCATAAGACGTCCCAAAGAGCTGTAAGCAAAGCCCAGACCCGCCACCGTCATAATAATTGACATTATAAAAGAGGTCACATCTTCCATTCTGCCAAAACCGTATTTAAAGCGGGGAGTAGCAGGCTTGTTGATGAATGAAATTCCAACCAATGCAAGCATCAGCGAAAGGGTATCCATAAGATTGTTGACACTGTCGGTGTAAATACATTGACTATTGGTGCGAATACCGATATAAAATTTTATAAAGAACAGAATAAAGTTCACAAGCCCCGCAAAAACAAGCACGGGGGAAAGCTTTTTCTTCAATATTCACACCTCTTTTCGACAATCTATCCGTAAAGCTTTTAAACTTTACGATACGAGCAACTCCTTATATATCAACGACTTTCATAAATATATCAGCCCCCAAATGTAAAGCCTAATAACTTTACATCAGAAAAACTCAATAATTTTAAGAATTCCAAACCAAAGGGGAGGAACAAGGAGCGCGGGGAGCATATTAAGTGTCTTTAAATTCTTAATTTCAAGTATTGAAATTCCCGAAGCGGCAATTAAAAATCCGCCGATAATACTGATTTCGCACATAAGGTCAGGACTCATAAATCCGCCTACAAGAGTTGCAAGCAAGTAAATTCCGCCCTGCCATAAAAACAGAACAACCGCGGCAATTGCGATGCCGATTCCATAGGTTGAGGCTAAAACCATACTTGTCACAAGGTCAAGTGTGGCGTTTGTGAAAAGATATGTATGGTCGCCATATAATGCGGAATTAATCGGACCCAAAATTGACAAACTGCCTATGCAGAAAAGCAAAATCGCAGTTGAAAGTCCTTTTCCCAACTCGCTTTTACCCTTTTTCTCAATAAGATTATTAAATTTCTTGTCAATGTCGAGCATATTGCCAACAAGACTGCCAAGTGCAAGGCTCACAATGAAAAGTACGGGATATTTACTGTTGGGCATATTCTGTACAACTGAATTAATGCCGATACCTGCCGCCGCAAGTCCCATAGCATTCATCAAAGCCCCTGTATATTGGGGCTTAATTCCTTTTTTGAAAACACTGCCTATAATACTTCCCGTAAGAATTGTACCTACGTTTACTATTGTACCAATCATTTTCTGCAAGCCTCCACTGCCTCAAAAATCTCTTTAAGTGTATCAAGAGAATTCTGTTCAGGCAATTTTTTAACATTTATGCTCATTTTACCCTTTGAAGTTACACTCACTCTGCCGCGAAGCACTGACGAAATATCAAGCACTAATGAAGCGTTGATTTCTTCACAGTAAAGGGCAATTGTGTCACCGCGCTGACCTATTTCGTAAATTCCAAGCGCAGATGCAGTATTTCTGCAGAGGGAAACCTCAATAAGACCCTCAACCGACGGGGGAATATCACCAAAACGGTCGCGCAATTCATCGCGTACATCCTCCGCGTCCTCAAAGGTGCGTACATCTGCAATTCTACGGTAAACTGCAAGTCTGTGCGAAAGTGCCGAAATGTATTTGTCGGGAATATGAGCGTTAATCTGTAAATCAATAAGACATTCGCGCTGTTTCTTGGGTGCTTCGCCCTTTTCGTCGCTGATAGCCTCTGAAAGCAGTTTCATATACATATCATAACCAACAGCCGCAAGATGTCCGTGCTGTTGTGCACCTAAAAGATTGCCTGCACCGCGGATTTCAAGGTCACGCATAGCAATTTTAAAGCCCGAGCCGAATTCCGTGTATTCGCGGATTGCCTGCAATCGCTTGTATGCAACTTCCGTTAAGTTTTTATCTCGCTTATATGTGAGATAAGCACTCGCACGTCTTGCACTTCGTCCCACTCGACCGCGTAACTGATGAAGCTGGGCAAGACCCAAGCGGTCAGCATCTTCAATAATTAATGTGTTGGCGTTTGGTACATCAACGCCCGTTTCAATAATCGTTGTGCACACAAGAATATCAATCTCACCGTTCATAAGGTCGCGCCATATATCGCTTAGTTGCTCTTCGTTCATTTTACCGTGAGCCACGGCAATTCGTGCATCGGGTAAGAATTCTTTGATTGAATTTGCAACTCCGTCAATGGTTTCAACGCGATTATGGAGAAAATATACCTGACCGCCACGGCGAAGCTCTTTTTCCATAGCCTCGCAGAGCAGGGGAAGATTGTGCTCAACCACATAGGTCTGCACGGGGAAACGGTCCGACGGAGCCTCTTCAATAACTGACATATCGCGAATTCCCGACATTGCCATATTAAGTGTGCGGGGAATGGGCGTAGCCGAAAGTGTCAGCACATCAACACCGGGGAATTTTTCTTTGATTTTTTCTTTTTGTGCAACGCCAAAACGCTGTTCCTCGTCAACAATCAAAAGACCTAAATCCTTGAACTGTACATTTTTCGCAATCAACGAATGAGTACCCACAATAATGTCAATAAAGCCTGCGTTTACTCTTTTAATAATTTTTGCTCTCTGTGTCGGGGTGCGGAAGCGCGAAAGCATTTCTGCCTCAATGGGAAAACCGTCAAAGCGTTTGAGAATTGTCTGATAATGCTGAAGCGCGAGAATTGTTGTGGGCACTAAAATCGCACATTGCTTGCCGTCTGCAATGCACTTGAATACCGCACGTAAAGCAACCTCAGTTTTGCCGAATCCAACATCACCACAGAGAAGTCTGTCCATTGGATAGGGCTTTTCCATATCGTTTTTTATCTCGTCAATACTGCGCAACTGGTCGCCCGTTTCTTCAAACTCAAAACGGCGTTCAAAATCTGTCTGCATATCAATGTCGGGCGAGAAAGCATAGCCCTCAGTGTGCATACGTTGAGAATAAAGCTTAATCAGCTGGTCCGCCATATCCTTAACGGCAGAGCGAACCTTACTTTTTGATTTTTCCCAATCCGCACCACCAAGGCGGTTAAGCTTGAGTGCCTTGCCGTCATCCTCATGAGGACCAATATATTTTGACACCAAATCAAGCTGAGTAACGGGTACATAAAGCACGTCACTCTTTGCATACTTGATTTTGATGTAGTCTTTTATAATCTTGTTGGCTTCAAGCTGAGTAACACCGTCAAAAATACCTATGCCGTGAACCGCGTGAACAATATAGTCACCCTTTTTCAGCTCGTCAAGTGAATGAATGGTGTCCTTTGCCTTAAAGCCTGTGTTTTTTCTTCGAGCCTTGCTCTGATAAACCTTTGAATAGGTGAAAACATAAAGCTTTTCGCGTGGGAATGAAAAGCCTGAGGTAAGCGAGCCGGGGAGTACCGATACTGCACCCTTTGGGAATTCTGCGGGAATCACGGGGAAATAAACCGACGGTATTTCTTCGTCAGTTAAGGCTTCTGCAAGATTTTTCGCACTTTTTTCTGTGCCCGCAAACACAACCACCGTACTGTCCTTTGTGAGCACGGGCTTGATGTCCTCCATAAGCACGTCAAGTCTTCCGTTCCATATTGGTAAGGTTCCGCCGTTAAAGGTGGTAAGGCTTTTAACGGGTGTGTCAAAGCTACCTCTTGCAAAGTTATCAACATAAGTAGCCTTTAATTCTTCATATTTCGTCACTAATTCTGCAAATGTGAGGGTGAATTTATCAAGCCCCTTGCAAAGAGTGCCATCCTCGATGCCTGATTTAATATCTTCAAGCAGTAATTTCTGTGAAGAATTGATTTTTTCTTTAATTCCGCCCGTTTCAAAGGCGAAAAGCAAATAATTTTCTGCATAGTCAAAAATTGTGGCGGGGGAGTAAACCAAAGGCAGATATTTGTCGGCAGAGCCAACGCTCACACCACTTTTAAGTCGGTCAACATCCGCATATAATTTCTCTTTTACGGCGTCTGCTTTTTTACCGCGTACACCTTTGGCAAAATTCTGTATTTTTTCTGCTAATTCGTTGGGATTATCAATGATTATTTCCTTTGAGGGTGCAATTAAAATCTCGTCAATATTTACCGTTCTGCGTTGACTTTGCACATCAAAACGGCACATTGTATCAACTGTGTCGCCCCAAAGCTCAATTCTTACGGGCTCGTCATCATCGGGCGAGAAAAAGTCCACAATTCCGCCACGGCAAGAGAACTGACCAACGCCCTCAACCGCGTCAACATGCTTATAGCCCGCCGCGTTGAGCGAAAGTAAAATATTCGGGAGAGGTATTTCTTCATTTTTTTTGAGCAATACTGATTTTTGACGGAGGATTTCGGGCGGAACGGTGTAAGAAATAGCCGCCTCGGCAGAGGCTACCACAATATCACACTTGCCGTCAAGCATACGGCGGAGTGCCTTAATTCTTTTTTGCTCATATTCATAAGACTGACCGTCAGTTGTCCAGAATGAAAAACTGCGGGCAGGGTAGTGGAGTGCATTTTTTCCGAATGCAGTCAAATCGTCGCAAAGTCGAACTGCGGTTGCATCGTCGGGCACAACAATAAGAGCCTTTTTTTCAAGACTCTCTGTAAGTGCAGAAACAAGATGTGCTTTTTGTACGGGAATTAACCCCAACACGCCCTGTGGCAGAAAACCTTTTTTCAAGCTGTTTTCAACGCCCTGATATTCTACAGATTGTTTAATTGCTTTGCCGAATGCAGACATAGTTTACCTCAACTATTGTATAAATTCATTGCCTTGTCAATTTCGCCGTTTACAAGCAATTCAATTGCCTTACAGGCGTTTTCAAGCGCGGGCTCAAGAGCCTTTTGCTCGTCTTTCTTGAATTCCGAAAGCACCCAATCCGCCAAATCATAATCGGGATGTGGCTTTTTGCCGCAACCGATTTTAACTCGTGGGAATTGGTCGTTGTTAAGATGATAAATAATACTCTTAATTCCGTTGTGACCGCCGTCAGTACCCTTTCTGCGAATACGAAGCTTGCCTACATCAAGAGAAATATCGTCATAAATAATAATTACATTTTCAGGTGGAATTTTATAAAACGAGGCACATTCTCTTATTGCCTCACCGCTGTTATTCATATAAGTCTGTGGCTTCATTACGATACAACGGTGCCCGTTTATTGTAGTGTCCCCCATAAGTGACTTGAATTTTAACTTATCAACCCTGAAATTGAGCTTTTGAGAAAGCATATCTATGCACAAAAACCCCGAATTATGTCGTGTGAGGGTGTACTTTCTGTCAGGATTTCCAAGCCCCGCCACGATAAATTCAGGTGTGCCGACAGCTCCAGTAGTTTTCTTTCTGAATCTGTTGAACATATTGCATTTTCCTTTTATGATTATTTTGTAAATCTTTCCTTATTCTTAATGCGCCAATCGACCTTGTTGACCTGACGTGCACGGGCTATACCGAGTGAATCAGAGGGAATATCCTCAGTGATTGTTGAGCCTGCTGCGGTGTATGCGCCATCGCCAACCTTTACGGGAGCCACAAGGTTTGTGTTACAACCGATAAAGCAATCATCACCGATTGCTGTTCTGTGCTTATTCTTACCGTCATAATTGACTGTAACCGTACCGCAACCAAAATTAACTCTCTTACCCACGTCAGAATCACCAACATAAGTAAGGTGAGAAACCTTTGTGCCCTCGTCAATGGTGGAATTCTTAACCTCAACAAAGTTACCGAGATGCACGTTTGCCCCAACAACAGAATTGGGTCGGATGTGAACAAACGGTCCAATATCCGCGCCATCAAGTACCTTTGATTGATAGCATTGAACAGAGTTGAGCTTAACCCCGTTACCTACCACGCTGTCTTTAATAAGCGTGTTTGGTCCAATCACGCAGTTTTCACCGATTACGACACCGGAGTAAAGAATTGTTCCGGGCATAACTACTGTACCTTTGCCTATTTGTACATTATCTTCAATTACAACATTGTTGTGATATGGGATTTCAACGCCGTTATTTTCGTGCGCTTCAATGTTTTTTAAGTTCTGAATATCTTTTTCTGTCACAAAGACCACCATCCAAACTATTTTATCACCTTATTTTATCATATACAAAGCGGTTTTTCAACACTTTGTTTCATTGACAAAGCGGTGTTTAAATGATATATTAGTTTTAGTAATTTCTTGGAGGAAAAACAATTGCTTTCAGTAATAATTCCGTCTTATAACGAAGAACAGAATATTAAAAATACCGCAGGCACCGTGCTTTCAATTATGAAAGACGCATCAATAGATTGCGAGCTTATTTTCATTGACGACGGCTCAAAGGACGGCACCTATGGGCAAATTTGCGAATGTGCCGAAATAAGCAAGCGTATCCGCGGACTTTCTTTCAGTCGTAATTTTGGTAAAGAAGCGGCAATTTATGCAGGCCTCGAGGCGGCGAAGGGCGATTGTGCAGTAATTATCGATTGTGATTTGCAATTCCCACCTGAAAAGATTACCCAGATGTATTCTCTATGGCAAGAGGGATATGAAGTAATTGAGGGTGTGAAATCCGACCGAGGTAATGAATCTGCATTTCACAAGCTTTCAGCTAAGGTTTTTTATAAAATCATGAGTGCCTTTATGGGCGTTGATATGCAATCAACCTCCGATTTCAAGCTCATCGACCGCAAGGTTATTGACGCACTACTATCTTTACCCGAAAGAAATACATTTTTCAGAGCACTTTCATTCTGGTCGGGCTTTAAGTCAACCCAAGTTGAGTTTGAGGTTCAGCAAAGACAAAACGGCGAGAGCAAATGGGGTATAATCAAGCTTACAAAATATGCCATTTCAAATATTACCTCATTCACAACTGCACCCTTGCAGATAATCACCGTTATGGGTTGCGTAATGCTTGTGTTTATGGGCGTTATGGCAATACAAACTCTTGTAAGATTTTTGCTCGGTCAATCTGCAGAGGGTTTTACAACGGTAATTTTACTGTTGCTTTTAATCGGCGGAAGTCTTATGCTCGCCCTCGGCATTATCGGCTATTATATAGCCCGAATTTATGAAGAGGTTAAGGGCAGACCACGTTACATTGTCTCAAAGAAAACTGACGAAGAAAAATAAAACTGAATTTGCGGTGTTGTGTTTCTTGCACAACGCCGTTTTTTATGCTCAAGCCCTTGAATTATCAACGTTTTAATGGTATAATGTACAATTAGTAAAATATTGTAATTTTATTAGATAGGAGGCGAGAATATGAGCCGAAAAAAGTGGTTAACCGCACATATTGATAAGGACTTGGCGGCACAGGTTGCCGAGAACCATAGCCTTGACCCCTTTACCGCCCTTATTCTCGTGTCCCGTGGAATTACCGAGTATGAGGATGTTGAAGAATTCTTTGACACCGATTTCAGCTTCTGCGACCCTTATCTTATTACGGATATGGACAAAGCAGTTGAACGAATAGAAAAAGCAATTGAAAACTTTGAAAAAATCTGTGTTTTTGGTGACTATGACTGCGACGGCGTAACCTCAACAGCACTTATGTATTCATATCTCACCTCTCGCGGTGCAGATGTGACCTATTATATCCCTGACCGTATTACCGAGGGCTACGGAATGAACTGCGATGCAATCAAAAAACTCTGTGAGCAGGGCGTAAAGCTCATCGTAACCGTTGATAATGGAATTTCTGCAATAGAAGAAATTGAATACGCAAAATCATTGGGTATTGAAACAGTTGTAACCGACCACCATAAAGCAGGGGATATTCTGCCCGATGCGGTGGCAGTTGTTGACCCTCACAGACCTGATTGCAATCTGCATTTTAAAGAGTGGGCAGGCGTAGGCGTTGCTTTTAAGGTTGTCTGTGCACTTGAAAAAGGTGATTATTCTTCAGTGCTCGCACAGTATGCCGACATTGTTGCAGTTGGTACTGTTGCCGATGTGGTGGATTTGATAGACGAAAACCGCGCAATAGTAAAATACGGCGTGGCAAAAATAAACAGTAATCCCTGCAACGGCATAAATGCTTTGCGTCAGATTGCGGGCGTCAGCGAAAAGCCTTTGAACGCAGTTGGTGTAACATATTCATTGGCTCCCCGAATTAACGCGGCGGGCAGAATTCAGTCTGCTGAAACTGCATTGAAATTATTGCTCTGTGATGATTTGGCAGTGGCTCTTGATATGGCTGAACAGGTGGATAACTGCAACCGTCAGCGCCATACTCTTGAAAATGAGATTATGGAAGCAGCAGTGGCTCACATTGAAGCAAACGAAGCCCTAAAGCATTCACGCGTAATTGTTGTTTGTGGCGAGGGCTGGCACCACGGCGTAATCGGTATTGTGGCGGCAAGAATTACCGAAAAATACGGAAAACCGTCAATCGTCATCACCTTTGAGGGCGACGAGGGTACGGGCTCGGCACGAAGCATTGACGGATTTTCAGTTTACGACGCAATTAAATACTGTGAGACAGATTTAACCCATTTCGGCGGTCACACAATGGCGGCAGGTCTTGGCGCAAAACGAGAAAATGTTGATAAATTCTTTAATAAAATAAATGAATACGCAGAAGCGCAAGAGGTGGCAATTCCCACTCTTACTCTTGATTGTAAATTAAATCCCGCATATATTAATGCGGCACTTGTGGAGTCTTTAGAAACCCTTGAGCCTTTTGGCGCAGGCAATGCACAGCCGCTTTTCGGTATTTTCGGCGTGCGTCTTGTGAACATCAAGCCCGTGGGCGAGGGCAAGCATTTGCGACTTGGCTTTACAAAGGGTAACACACAGTTTACCGCCATGAAATTTTCGACAACCTTAAACGAATTTCCTTATCGTGAGGGCGACACCGTTGACCTTGCGGTGCGTATCGAGAAAAACGAGTTCCGCGGTGAAATTAAAGCCACCGTTCAGGTTCGTGATATCCGTTTTGCAGGCGTTGACGAAGATAATCTGTTTAAATCGCAGGCACTTTACGAGAAGTTCAAAAGAGGAGAAACACTCAATTCTCACGAGGCAAGATTTTTAGCTCCCAACCGTGAATTCCTTTTAGGTGTGTTCAACCTTATAAAATCATATAAAATCTGGACTTTTGATGTTGAAGCATTGCTTGTTCGGGCAAAATGTCCTTATGAGCGATATTGCACAATGCTCGTGTCCCTTGATATTCTTTGTGAATTGGCACTCATTAAACGCGAGGGTGAGCATATAATATTTGATGGTGACGGTAAAAAAGCGGATTTGTCACAGTCAGAAATTCTTAAAAAATTAACTGAAATGCAAGGGGAGTGATGGTAAGTGGCTGAAATTATAAATGTAGATGTTGATAAGCTCTATGGCGATTTGCGTGCAAAAATAGTGGCAATTCATAACGAAAACGAGCTCGAAGTTATTGACAAAGCCTTTGCGGTTGCAAAGGAATACCACGGTGACCAGCGTCGCCGTTCAGGTGAGCCATATATTATCCATCCAATTGCAGTTGCAGATATTCTTGTGGATTTAGGTATGGATTGGCAGTCAATCGTTGCCGCACTTCTTCACGATGTTGTTGAAGATACCGAATACACAATCGAGCAGTTGAAAGCTGAATTCGGCGACGATGTGGCAGTTCTTGTTGACGGCGTTACAAAGCTTGGTCAGGTTCAGCTCAATTCCCGCGATTCAAAAGAGCAGGAGCAGGCAGAAAATGTGCGTAAAATGCTTTTGGCAATGTCAAAGGATATTCGTGTTATTATCGTAAAGCTTGCCGACCGACTTCACAATATGCGCACCCTTGAATTTGTTGCGCCCCAGAAGCAACGTGACAAGGCACTTGAAACCCTTGAAATTTTTGCACCTATTTCCCACCGTCTTGGTATCCGTTGGGTAAAAGAAGAGCTTGAGGACCGCGCAATCCGTTTTCTTGACCCCGTAGCTTATGAGCAGATTGGCAAGAGCTTAAAAGAAAGCAATCGCTCCGATGAAAACTTTATTGAAAATACAAAGGCAAAAATTCTTGAACGCGTTCAACAGATTGTTCCCAATGCTCAAATCAGCGGACGAATTAAATCTGTTCACGGAATTTACCGTAAAATGTATATGCAGGGCAAGCAGTTTGACCAGATTTTCGATATTTACGCAGTGCGTATTATCGTTGACAGCGTTATCGACTGTTATAACTGCCTTGGTATTATTCACGATATGTATAATCCGCTCCCAAATCGTTTCAAGGATTATATTTCAACCCCCAAGCCAAATATGTATCAGTCACTTCATACTACCGTTATCAGCAAAGAGGGTATAACCTTTGAAGTGCAAATCAGAACTTGGGAAATGCACCGCACCGCAGAATACGGTATTGCGGCTCACTGGAAGTATAAGAGTGGCGTAACGGGCGGTAAAAAGAGCTTTGATGAGCGACTTCAATGGATTCGCGAAATGCTTGAGGCTCAGCAGGAAACAGGCGACGCAAGAGAAATTGTTTCTTCAATCAAAACCGACCTTATTACCGACGAGGTATTTGTCTATACCCCCAAGGGCGATGTTGTGAATGTTCCGCAGGGCTCAACAGTTATCGACTTTGCCTATGCAATTCACTCGGCGGTTGGTAACAAAATGACGGGTGCCAAGGTTGACGGCAGAATTGTGCCCATTGATTATGTAATCAAAACCGGCGAAATCGTTGAAATTCTCACCTCATCACAGCAGGGCAAGGGCCCTTCTCGTGATTGGCTCAATATTGTAAAAACCAATCAGGCAAGAAGTAAAATCCGCGCCTGGTTCAAGAAAGAAAAGCGCGAAGAAAATATCGCCGAGGGTAAGGCGGAGGTTGAGCGCGAGTTCAGACGTAATTATATCCGTTTAAGCGAAGAGGATTACAATAAATTCATCAAAAAGCTTGCAGAACGTCAGCGAATGGAAAATATTGATGATTTCTATGCGGCAATCGGCTATGGCGGACTTTCAATTAACCGTCTTATGCCCTATATCAAAGAGGAATATCAGAAAAATTACGACAAGCACCGAGAAGAAATCAAGGTCTTACCCATAAAGAAACCCAACAATAAAAATAACGAGGGTGTAACTGTTGAGGGTATTGATAACTGCCTTATTAAATTCTCGCAATGCTGTAATCCTCTGCCGGGCGATGAAATTATCGGCTTTATTACCCGTGGCCACGGTGTTTCAATTCATAAAAAGGGTTGCACCAATGTGCCAAAGGATTTAAGAAATTGTGCCGAGCCTGCCCGTTGGGTAAATGCTTATTGGAACAAAAATGTCAAAGAAGAGTATAAGGCAACACTTCAGATTACTTGTCTTTCACGAATTGGTCTTATGGCAGAGGTTGCAATGGCGGTTGCGAATATGCGAGTTAATATTGTTAATATCAGCACCCACGATATGAAAGATGGCAGAACAATCGTTGAGTTGACCGTTAATGTCAGCGGTGTTGACCACCTTAAAAATCTCATTAGCAAAATTGAAAAAATAGACGGAATTTTATCCGTGGAGCGTTAAAAATGAAAGCAGTTATTCAAAGAGTAAAATATGCAAGTGTCACCGTTGACGGCGAGCTTATTTCAAAAATAGATAAGGGTTATCTTGTGCTTTTAGGTGTTATGGATGACGATACCGAGGCAGACGCTGAGGTGCTTGCCCGCAAAACCGCAACACTTCGCATTTTTGAAGACAGTGAGGGCAAAATGAACCTTGATGTCAATCAGGTTGACGGCGAAATTCTTGCAGTTTCACAGTTCACACTTTGCGCCGATGTTAAAAAAGGCAACCGTCCCTCGTTTATCCGCTCAGGTGAGCCCAATCGCGCCAACGAACTCTATGAGCATTACTGCAACGAGCTCTTAAAAAACGGAGTTAAAAATGTAGGAAAAGGCGTTTTCGGGGCAGATATGAAGGTTGAACTTCTCAACGACGGTCCCGTAACAATCCTTTATGATTCAGAAATATGGTGCAACCACTGATTGAATCGAAGTCACAATTCTCAGCGGTTACATGGAGAAAGAAACAATAATGAAAATCACAGTTGAAAAATTAGTATTGGGCGACCTTGCGACAAATACTTATATTGTCACCGATGAAGACAGTGGTGAATGTGCAGTTGTTGACCCCGCAATCGAAAGTGATGAGCTTTTTGCAAGCCTTGAAAATAAGAATATGAAATATGTTCTTCTCACTCACGGGCATTTTGACCACATCGGCGGTGTAAATGCCATAAAAGAGAAAACGGGGGCAAAAGTTGTAATTCATCAAAAAGAAAAGCCTTTTCTTTCAGAAATCGCATTAAATCTTTTTAGTTGGAAATATCAGCACGAGCATATGAAAGCAATAAAACCTGACATTCTCACAGAGGATGGCACAGAAATACCCTTTGGTGACGGCGTAATCCATGTTATGCACACTCCTGGGCATACAATGGGTGGAGTTTGTTATATTATTGAGAATGGCCGTGTAATCTTTTCAGGTGATACACTTTTTAATCTTTCAGCAGGCAGAACAGATTTGCCAACGGGTAATGCTCGCGAAGAGCTTATGTCCCTTGCGAAAATCGGTAATTTAGAGGGCGACTACGCAGTTTATCCCGGTCACGAGGCTGCTACAACTCTTGAATTTGAACGCAATAATAATCGTTATATGAGAACCCGATTCAGACACAAATTATGAAATTACTTGTAATCAATCACAATTTTCATTATGAAATGGAAAAGCTTGTCCGCATTTTTATGCCTGATGAGAAAATTGAAGTTGTTTATGACAAGGTAATCGACGATTTCAATCTTCTCACCGCGGTTGATGACGAAATCACCGTAACTATAAACTTCGACGGCTTTTTCAAAACTCTTATTGCCCCTCTTTGTGATGATAACGAAATGCAGATGGGCAGAATGGTATATTCTCTATTCGGTGAATATACGGGATTTTACCCAAAATGGGGAGTGCTCACGGGCGTGCGCCCTTCAAAATTGCTTATAAATACAGAAAAAGTGATGGGCAGAGAAAAAACTGAAGATTATTTCAAAACAGATTTGCTTGTAACGGACGAAAAATTTCGTCTTGCCCGTAGCGTTGCCGATTGCGAAGAGCGTATAATAGCTACCTCAAGACCTGATTCATTTAGTCTTTATATTTCAATTCCCTTTTGTCCTTCAAGATGTAGCTATTGCTCATTTGTTTCCCATTCAATTGAGAGCGAAAAGGCTAAAAAGCTTTTGCCTCAATATGTTGAATACCTAGTAAAAGAGCTTGAAATGACGGGCGAATTTGCAAAAAATATTGGACTTCGCCTTGAAAGTGTATATGTGGGCGGCGGAACTCCCTCAACATTATCGGCAGAGCAACTCAAAACCGTTACTAATGCGGTAAATAATAATTTCGATTTGTCCTCTTGCCGTGAATTCACAGTTGAGGCGGGCAGACCCGACACAATAACCGAAGAAAAACTTCGCGTGCTTAAAAACAGTCCCGTAGACAGAATAAGCATAAATCCTCAGACCTTTAACAATTCTGTGCTTCAGGCAGTCGGCAGACGCCACACCGCAGAGGATACAATTGAAATCTTTGAGCTTGCCCGTAAAATCGGCTTTGATAATATAAATATGGATTTGATTGCAGGACTTCCAACAGATACATTTGAGGGCTTCTGTCATTCTGTTGATACAGCACTCCGCCTCGCTCCCGAAAATATTACTGTTCACACTCTTGCGGTGAAAAGAGCGTCCGGTATCGGGCAGAATTCGCCGAAAATCGCGGCACAGAATGCAAATTTAGCATCAAAAATGCTTGATTATACTTACGAAAAGCTCAAAACAGATTACCACCCGTATTATATGTACCGTCAATCAAAATCTGCGGGCAGTCTTGAAAATGTGGGCTGGGCAAAGGCAAATACCGAGTGCATTTACAATATCTTTATGATGGAAGAATGTCACACAATTCTCTCCTGTGGCGGCGGTGCGGTTACAAAGCTTAAGGCGCCCCACGGCGACGAGATTGAGCGAATTTTCAATTTCAAATACCCATTTGAATACATTTCGGGATTTGATGAATTAACCGAAAGAAAGCAAAGAATAACTGAATTCTATAATACATATCCTTATTAAATGAGGTGTATTGAAAATGTCTAATTTAAACAACAAACTTGAATATATCAATGAAATGGCAAAAGACCCTGTTTCATTCATTAAACAATGCGAAGCCCGTTATCAGAATATTATTGATGGCATTGCACAGCGTATTATTGATGAAGAGGGCAGAGAGATTGTAATGCTTGCAGGACCCTCGTCCGCAGGCAAAACTACAACTGCTCGCAAGCTCTCGGAAAGTCTTATAAAAAAAGGTGTCAAAACTTATGTTTTAAGCCTTGATGATTTCTATTTTAACCGTGAGGATATTCCTTATCTTCCCGACGGCTCGCAGGATTTTGAAACCGTTGATGCCCTTGATTTAGAATGCTTTGAAAAGTGCGTAAACGCACTTCTCCGCGGTGAAACCGTTAAAAATCCCGTGTTTGATTTCACAACGGGCAGACGAAGTAACACCGAGTTCAACGAAATCACATTAGGTGAAGAGGACGTTGTAATTATAGAGGGTCTTCACGCATTAAACCCCATAATCACCGAGAAAATCGTCGGCAAGCTTTTGAAAATTTATATAAATGTGTCCTCACGAATTTACGACGAAAAGGGTAATATAATTTTAAATAAACGAAATATGCGTTTTATTCGCAGAATGGTGCGTGACTATAAATTCCGCAACAGCTCTGTTGAAAATACCTATAAACTCTGGAAAAATGTTACGGCGGGCGAGGATAAATACCTTTTCCCATTCCGTGACAATGCAGATATTAAAGCAAATACAATTCATCTTTATGAGGATTGCGTTTTGAAGCATCAGGCGTTGCCCTTGCTTTTAAACAGTGAAATTTCAGATGAATTCAAGACGGATGCTAAAAGACTTGCAAAAGCTCTCGAAAGCTTTGAGGATATTCCCGAAGCTCTTGTTCCGCAGGATTCTCTTCTCCGTGAATTTTTAGGTAAATAACATTTTTAGTCAAAAAAAGAAGGTGCAGATTTTGGCAGAAAAACAAAGAAAAAACCAAACGCTACTTAATGGTGCCCTTGTTTTAAGCATTGCTACCATTATAGTTAAGGTAATCGGAGTAATTTATAAAATTCCGCTTTCCAATATGATTGGTACGGTGGGTCGTGGATATTTCGACTCCGCCTATAGCCTTTATGTTCCAATTTATACCATTTCAATGGCGGGACTTCCCGTTGCAGTTTCCAATATGGTGTCACGTGCAATGGCGTTGGGTAATTACCGCGATGTAAAGATTATCCATAAGGTTGCAAAAAGACTTTTCCTGATTGTTGGTATTCTCGGCACAGTTGCAATGCTGGCACTGGCATACCCCTATGCAATGTCTGCAAGGAATATGGATATTCTTCCCGCGGTTTTCGTAACAACTCCATCCATTTTCTTCTGTTGCATAATGTCAAGCTACCGTGGCTATTACAACGGACTTTCAAATATGACCCCCACCGCAGTGTCACAGGTCTTTGAAGCAGGCGGAAAGCTTGTTTTCGGTCTTCTGTGTGCAAGATGGGCAATTGAATATGGTTATTCCCGATTTGAAGCAGGGCTTACGGTTTTTGGCAAAACAGTTGCCAATGAAAGTGAAGCCTTGAGCGCAATTTATCCTTATGCCGCAGCAGGTGCCGCCGCGGGCGTTACTCTCGGCACTGTAATGGGTCTTATTTATCTTCTCATTATGCATAAGGTCAAGGGCGATAAAATCACAAAAACAGAGTTGGCAAATGCACCACGTCCCGAAAAATCAGGCGTAATTGCTAAAAATCTTATTAAATTCGCAATTCCCGTGGCGCTCAGCTCACTTGTGTTCAGTATTACAAACCTTATCGACTCAATCACAATTCAGAACAGACTTGAATATATGATTGAGAATAATCTTGATTTCATCAGAAATCTTTATGCTACCGAGCTTGTAGGAATTCTTGATGCAGACATCAAAAACTTCCTCTATGGTGCATATTCACTCTCCCTCGATTTCAGAAATCTTATTCCCTCAATTACTATGACATTGGGAATAAGCGCAATCCCAACACTTTCTGCTGCATGGGCGGTTAAGGATAAGAAAAAAATCAAGGTGTCAATTGAGTCTGTTATGCGTGTAACAATGCTTGTGGCAATGCCTTGCGGAATTGGTATGGGTGTGCTTGCTCAACCGATTTTAGCTGCATTTTACGGTAATGGTGAATCTGCAAACGGTGTTTCAATCGCGGCACCCGTACTTACCGCTTATGGCTTTACAATTTTCCTTATGGCACTCTCACAGCCAATGACCAATATGTTACAGGCTCTCGGCAAAACAAAGGTGCCTCTTGTTTCTCTCACCATTGGCGCATTGGCAAAGCTTGTGGCAAACTTTATTTTTGTTGCAATTCCGGAACTCAACGTAAACGGCGCGGTAATCGGCACGGTGCTTTGCTATGTAATCGTAGTTGTAATCAATCTGGTAGCTCTTATTCGCACCTCAAGAGTAAGAATTAACTTCCTTTCTGTTTTCTTAAAGCCCATATTCAGCGGAATTCTCTGCGGTGTCGCGGCTTACACTTCATACGGACTTTGCAACAGATTTATTCCCGAATTCTCACTTAAAAACATAATTTGTCTTGGAATTTCAATCTGTTTTGGCGGTCTTGTTTATGTGATTTCTACACTTCTCATCAAGGGAATATCAAAAGATGACGTAATTATGCTTCCCAAGGGAGAAAAAATTGCAAAAATACTTGCAAAATTTGGTTTTATAGAGTAAAATTAAGAGGTAAGTAAAATGGTTGAAAGCTTTAACTTTAAAGAGCGTTACGATGTAGCGGATTTAATTGATATTGTTGAAATTCTGCGTTCCCCCGAGGGTTGTCCTTGGGATAGGGAGCAGGACCATAAATCAATCCGTCGTGATTTCCTTGAAGAAACCTACGAGGTTATTGAGGCAATCAATAAAAACGATAAAGAGCTTCTTTTAGAAGAACTTGGCGACGTGCTTTTGCAGGTTGTTTTTCATACACAGATTGAGCGTGAGCAGGGCACATTTGAACTTTCAGATGTTGCTGACGGAATCTGCAAAAAGATGATTGAGCGTCATCCCCATGTTTTCGGTGAGGTCAAGGCAGACACTTCTGCCGAGGTGCTTGAGAATTGGGATGTTATTAAAAAGCGTACCAAAAAGCAGAAAAGCCAGACCGAGTCAATGCTTTCAATCCCACGTGAATTTCCTGCATTGATGCGTGCCGATAAGGTTCAGAAAAAGGCTGCTAAAGTGGGCTTCGATTGGGATAGTGCCGACGGTGCATTCCAAAAGGTTGCTGAGGAGCTTGCAGAACTCAAAACCGCAGTCGCAAACAACGACAAAGACAATATGCGCGAAGAGCTTGGCGATTTACTTTTCTCAGTTGTCAATGTTTCAAGATTTATTGGCGTTGACAGTGAAGAGGCACTTACCGGTTCAACCGACAAATTCATTGACCGCTTTTCTAAAGTCGAAAAAATGGCGAATGAAAAGGGCATGGATATGAAAGAAACAGAGCTTGAGGAATTGGACAAGCTTTGGGATTTGGCTAAAAAGGGTTAAAATCCTTTTAAGATACACAAAGAGAAAATTTTATTTGGAGGACTAACAAATGAATAAGACAGAACTCGTAGCAGCAGTTGCTGCAAAAGCAAACATTTCAAAGAAAGATGCAGACGCAGCAGTAGCAGCAGTTTTTGCATCAGTTACAGACGCACTCGCAAACGGTGATAAGGTTCAGCTTATCGGCTTCGGTACATTTGAAGTTCGCGAGAGAGCAGAAAAGACAGCTCGCAACCCCAGAACAGGCGAAACAATGACAGTTCCCGCAACAAAGGTTCCCGCTTTCAAAGCAGGCGCAGCACTCAAAGCAGCTGTTAAATAATTAACCTTTTGCAAAATTTCAGGGAGTCGTTTTCGACTCCCTGATTTTTTAGGTGAAACTATGAGATTAGACAAATATTTAAAAGTATCAAGAATAATCAAACGTCGCACAATCGCAAACGAGGTTTGTGACGCAGGTCATGTGAGTGTCAGCGGTCGTGTGGTAAAAGCCTCTTACGACGTTAAAGAGGGCGACATTCTCGAAATTCAGTTCGGCGAAAAAATAACAAAGTATAAAGTATTAAATGTAACCGAGTACGCAACAAAGCAAACTGCATCAGAAATGTACGAAGAAATTAAATAAAGCAGTTACAACGCCTCCCTCGTCAGAGGGAGCATTTCTTTATTTTTTACTCATAATCTATCGTACTCAATATTGCCATAACTTCGTTTTCATATTCACTCCACCAACTGTCAGTTCCGTGGTTTGTAATAACATAAGTGGAAGTATCATCAAGTGTAATAAAACTCCAGCTTTCATCATTATCATAGGTTCCCATATAGCCCACGTGCTCACCTAAATAAACCGTCTTGCTTTCAAGCCCCGTACCGCATACGCCGAAGCAGTCCTCATAGCTGAACAATATTTTTCCTTCCTCACGACCTTGTGGCCAGAAAGCTATGGTATTATCGGGACCTTCTTCAGCATTTTCAATGAACAAACTATTTCCAAAGCATACTTTATATTCCCAATCGTCAGGAATAGTTATTGAAAAACTGTAATTCTCTCCAACACATTCAACCCTTGTACCCTCAACTTCCTTTTTAAGCCAACCCATTTCCGTTAGGCTCTCGATAACTGAAGTTGGAATATCCTCAGGCTCACCGTCAGAAAGCTTTTTACAATAATAAACTCCCGTGCCCGCAGGGTAAGACTCCTGAATTTCGTCGTGAATTACAAGGATTTCGTCACCGCTTGAAAGACCGGCAAATAAATCCTTTTCACTCCGATTGTTCATTACAATGGGTGAGTTGTTCTCGTCAATGAGCATATATGAGCCCATAGCAGTAATCATGCATCTGCCCTCGGTAACACCATATCCCTTTATGGTGATTACACCGAAACCAATAACAACAACCGCCGTAATCAGCAGAAAAACTGCAAGAATTATACAAAGGATTTTAATAAGTACCTTTTTCATTTTTTATTCCCCCTTTTATATATAAGAGTGTAAAAAAATGGATTTTGTTTCAAAATATTGTAAAAAAGCGGAAGACTATAAGTCAACCGCCTTAATTTTACACTTATTTCGTTCCTGTTGAGCCAAATCCGCCTGCACCGCGGTCTGTATCGTCAAGGGTTTCAACTTCAACCAATTCAGGCAATTCCACAGGCTTTATTACCATTTGTGCAATTCGCTCAAAGGGCTGAATTGTATATTCAGGGTCAGTTTGCTTTATAATGCCAACACATATTTCACCGCGGTAGTCACTATCAATAACACCCACAGAATTCAAAAGTCCTATTCCGCGTTTTATGGCAAGTCCGCTTCTTGAATGGATAAACGCCGCAAAATGTGGGTCATCAAGACCTATTGCAATTCCCGTGGGAATCACCGCCGTGTCACCCTTTTTGAGCACAATCGGCTCGTCAATGCAAGCATACAAATCAAATCCCGCACTGCCCTCAGTGGCTCTTGTGGGGATTTTCGCATTTTCGCGTACTTTCTTAATCTTTAATTCCATTACTCTACACCTCTGTATAAAAGTCCTCGCGTGAATTCACCCGTGGGCTTTTCTTTATTTTCGTATGCTTTTAAAATTTTGCTGACTTCCCATTTGCTCTCCGTCGTGAAATTGAAGAACAGAATATCACAAGGTGGGATTTCTCTCATTCTGTCCGCCATATAAAGTGGACGGGAGTTAAGTATTTCAGAATATCCCATGTGACACCGTACAGGGAAGCTAATTCCCTTTCTGTCGGTGATTTCGCTCTGCCTTTTGCACTCTGCACAGCTTTTGCCATTCTTAACGGGGCAGTTGCGTACTAACATAAGTGGCATTCTGCCATAAACAGTAATTCCCTTTGATATGCTTGACGAAATTTTCGGGAATTTTTCAAGGGTACACTCATTTGAAACGATAGCCTTGTGAATTCCAAGCTTTTTCGCAGTATCCATTGAAAGAGAATTAAAAATATTCATTGACGGCGAGGCTATAACCTTTTTACCGCATTTCTTCGCAACCGCCACCGCATCAAGAGTATGACAAAGACAATATAGGGCAGGGGAATTGCTAAGCAATTTCTCAACCTTTTCACCGTTGCCGAACATTCCGTGTGGTAACTCTACACCATAACCCTTTTCTTCAATTATCTCATTATCAGTTCCAAGTGGAACAAAAATCATATCAGCCCCAATATTTTGAGGTATCTGTTCTGCACTGTCAAATCTGCAATAGATTTCTCTGCGATTATCAGACTGAATTTCCGTAGGAACAGGTGAGGGGAAGAGTGTTCTTTCTTCCTTACCCGAAATCTCGTTTTCGAGTATTTCAAGAACTGCTCTTCGCATTGAATTGAGTGCAGATACGGGCAATGAATAATCAACCTTGCCCAAAATTTCAACATTTTCGGCCTCAAACTGTGTTCCGCCACATTTTGAAAGTGAATCTTTAATTCTGTCAACAGATATTGGTCTGTTTATTGGTGCTTCGCAAAGCATTTCGCTCTCTGCTTTTACCAATTTGCCGTTACATTCCGCGGTCACAAATGCTTTTTCACCAATTTTTCCGCCGAATTTAAAGCTTACCTTGTACCTAGGCTCTTCTTTTTCATAATTTATTGAATATTTATTCAATAACTCTTTGGTTGCCGATTGCACATTCTCTTTCTCGCGGTAGCCGAACATATCTCTTCCAAGCTTGTCCGCAAAATAACCGTCAGTAAAGCCCGAACGTGAGAATAAATCGCGCAAATCCTTTTCTACATCAAAATTATATTCGCCCTTTACCGACTTTTTGCAGGCTTTCACCACCGCGCTTACATATTCGGGGCGCTTCATTCTGCCCTCAATCTTGAATGAGAAAATTCCCATTTCAGCGAGCTCAGGAATATGCTCAATAAGGGACAAATCCTTTAAGCTTAAATCGTGCCTTGTGCCTTTTTCTGTTTTAAAGGGCAAACGGCAGGGCTGGGCGCAAAGCCCTCTGTTACCGCTTCGTGAGCCCAATACCGCGCTCATAAGGCATTGACCCGAAACACACATACAAAGAGCACCGTGAATAAAGATTTCAAGCTCAATGGGGGAGTGCTCACATAGATACTTGATTTCATTAAAGCTTAATTCTCTCGGCAAAACTGCACGGGAAAAGCCCAACTTTTTAAGAGTGTGAAGTCCCTCAAGTGTGCCAACAGTCATCTGCGTTGATGCGTGCATTGGGAGTGTGGGGCAAATCTCTTTTACAGCCCTTGCAACACCTAAATCCTGCACAATTACCGCGTCTGCACCCGAATTTGAAATCTGACGGATTGCCTCGTAAACCTCCGCTAATTCACAGTCTTTAATAAGGGTGTTAAGAGTAATATGTACCTTAACACCCCTGGCGTGACAATATTCAATTGCTTGTCTTAATTGCTCGTCCGCAAAGTTCTGTGCATTTCGGCGGGCGTTAAAATTGCCCATACCGAAATAAACCGCGTCAGCACCGCTGAGTACTGCCGATTTTAATGACTCCTCATTCCCTACGGGAGCAAGAATTTCTATCTTTTTATTCATTATCCTCGTTTTTTACACCTGCAAAAAGATTAATCTGGTCGTTTTTGAACTTTGCCTCTGTCTTAACACGTTCGAGCTCACGCTTGTAATAATCTCTCTCAGATTTTGCCTTTGCGGCGTCTTCAAGATAATCCTTAATCTGTGAGCGGAAGTTCTCAACATTCTTTTCACTCTTTGTCAACTCGTCAGCCATTTCAAGAGCCACAAGAATTGCCGCCTGAGTAGCAGTAATGAAAAAACTGCCCTTCATAATCTCGTTCATACGCTCGTCAATTCTTCTGCCAAGCTCTTCGGTGTATTCAACACTTTCGTCTGTGTTGATTACATAATTTGAACCGCGGATTGTAAGCTTAACCTTATTCATATTTTCCATAACTTTACACTCCGATACAATCGAAATTTAGTATTTTTTCTATTGTATCATATTATTTTTCATTTTTCAACTTTTATCAGTGCTTGCTGAACAGATTGTCAAAAAGATTACCTTTATTATTTCGCTTGCACTCTTCGGGACAATCAAACTCCACAAGAATGGTGTCGTCACCAATAACCTTGATGTCCTTCCAACAGATTTTAATATCCTCTGTCTTGCCGAATAGACCAAAAAATTTTGATTTTCCCCAAATAATGATTGAAACTATACAACCCGAGCAGGTGTCGATTTCAACATCGCAAACACTACCGAGCCGACATCCGTCGCTTAAATTTATAACCTCTTTTTCGTGTAAATCAGTAATACAACAATTCATATATGAAAACACCCCTGCAATATAATATGCAAGGGTATTTTGTTTCTTTCAACTTTCTTTGATTTTCTTAATTGCACCTTTTTCAAGACGGCTGACCTGTGCTTGACTGATGCCTACCTCTTGTGCCACTTCCATTTGAGTTTTGCCCTGCATAAAGCGAAGATTTAAAATAAGCTTTTCTCTTTCGCCAAGTCCCTTTATTGCCTCTTTTATTGAAATTTCGTTGAGCCAATCCTCGTCACTTTCCGAGCTTCCCACTTGGTCCATAACATAAATTGTGTCACCGCCGTCAGAGTACACGGGCTCATAAAGTGAAATAGGCTCAACGATTGCTTCGAGAGCCAACACCACGTCAACGGGCTCGATTTCCATTTCCTTTGCAATTTCCTCAATTGTGGCATCACGGCCTAAATCGTTTTGAATTCTCTCTTTAATCTGCATTGCGTGGTATGCAGTGTCGCGAAGTGAACGGCTTACCCTTATTGCGTTGTAATCACGCAAATATCTCCGGATTTCACCGATTATCATCGGCACCGCATAGGTTGAAAAGCGGACGTTCTGGGTAATATCAAAATTGTCGATTGCTTTTATGAGTCCTATGCAGCCCACCTGAAACAAATCATCGGGATTTTCGCCTCTGTTTGAAAAACGCTGAATAACCGATAAAACAAGCTTTAAATTCCCCTCAATCAGTTCCTGCCGTGCCTTTTTGTCATTGTTTTTCCGAATTCTTTTAAGCAACTCCACCTTTTCAGCCTCTTTGAGTACCTTTAATTTTGCCGTATTAACTCCGCATATTTCAACTCTGTTGTATTGCACATAAATCTTCCTTTACTTGTTATGTACAAAACAGAGAAAAACTCCCGCTCTTATTATGAGCAGGAGTTTTGATTTTTATAAGATTTTTTTATTCAACTGTAACTGATTTTGCAAGATTTCTTGGTTTATCAACATCATAACCGCGTTCAATTGTGGTGTGATATGCAAGCAACTGCAAGGGTACAACTGTAAGTGATGGTGTAAGGTAGCGTGAAGCACGGGGAATATAAATTACCTCGTCAGCAACCTCTTCAACACCCTCTGTGCCCTCTTTAACCACGGCGATAACATAAGCACCGCGTGCGTGAACCTCCTTGATGTTTGAAACCATCTTGCCGTAAAGTGCATCGTCTGTGGCAACTGCCGCAACAATCGTGCCGGGCTCAATAAGTGAGATTGTGCCGTGCTTTAATTCGCCCGCACCATAGCCCTCACAATGAATGTATGAGATTTCCTTAAGCTTGAGTGAACCCTCAAGGCAAAGAGGATAGTCAATACCGCGACCGATAAAGAACATGTGCTCCTTGGTTGCAATATGAGCTACAAGCTTTTCTGTTATCTTATCAGTATCAAGCACTGCCTTGATTTTTTCGGGCAATTCAAGAATTTCGTCAGTAAAGCTCTTGATGTATTCGTCATCAACAAGACCCTTTTCATAAGCCATGTGAGCCGCAAGAATGTATGCAACACCGAGCTGTGCAGAGAATGCCTTTGTTGTAGCAACTGCAATTTCTGCACCTGCATTTGTGTAAATAACGCCGTCACTTTCGCGTGCAATTGTGCTGAAAAGTACGTTTACGATTGACATTGTGAATGCGCCACGAGCCTTAGCCTCACGAAGAGATGCCAATGTATCAGCAGTTTCACCTGACTGGCTTACAAAAATACAAAGGTCACCCTTTTCAATAATGGGGTTGCGGTATCTGAACTCGCTTGCAATGTCAACAGTTACGGGAATTCTTGCCATGTCCTCAATAATGTATTTCGCAGTCATACCAACGTGGTAAGCACTTCCGCAAGCAACAATATAAACACGTTTAAGCTCTTTGATAAAGTTTTCGGGGAACTCAAAGGGGAGTACAATTTTACCGTTTTTAATCAGAGGTGAAACCGTGTCACGAACTGCCTTGGGCTGTTCGTAAATCTCTTTTGCCATAAAGTAGTCATATCCGCCCTTTTCAGCAGCGTCAATGCTCATATTGATGGTCTTGATTTCAACTTCCTTTTCCTTGCCGTCTGCACCGAATACCTTGATTTCATTTTTGCCGATTTCAATGAATTCGCCGTCGTTTACAATATAGCAATCTCTTGTGTAGGGGAGAATTGCAGGAATGTCAGATGCAAGATAATTCTGATTTTCACCCTTGCCAACAATCATCGGGCTGTCCTTTTTCATTGCAAATACCTTGTCATCGTGACCTTTAACAAGCATTGCAACCGCATAAGAACCCTCAAGAGTATTTGCCGCTTTAATCATTGTGCCGATAACATCGCCGTCATAAAGATAATCGAAAAGCTGGGCAATAACCTCTGTGTCGGTTTCGGATTTGAATTCATAGCCCTTTCCGATAAGCTCATTTTTCAGTTCAATATAATTTTCAATAATTCCATTGTGAACAAGTGTTACAACCTCGTTCATAGATTTATGAGGGTGAGCATTGGTTCTGTCAGGTGCACCGTGAGTTGCCCAACGAGTATGACCAATACCAATTGTGCCCTGTGGATTTTCTTCATCCACGCGAGCCTGAAGATTATCAATTCTTCCCTTCTCCTTCACAACCTGAACTCCGTCACCACCAACGGCAATGCCTGCTGAGTCATAGCCTCTGTATTCAAGTCTGCGAAGACCCTCAATAAGAATGGGAGCTGCGCTTTCGTCGCCAATATAGCCTACTATTCCGCACATAAATATGCCTCCAAAAGTATTTTTAATCAATTTTATGTCAACAATAATTTAAAAGGGGGACTTATTATGGCTATGTCATACATCAAATTAAAAGCAAAAAACAGACTTGTAAAAAATTATTTTCAATGTTTTATTGCCTCTGCCTTGCCGTATGCAACCTTTGTTTTATTGTCGCTTTTAAATTATTATTTGTATATGTATTTAAAGAATACAGACTTTACCTCTGTATCATCTTATGCAAGCTTTCTTCGACCGTCAATTTTAACGGTAAGCTTAATTATTTCTTTTATTGTCTGGAGAACCGCAAGACTTCTCACGGACCGATATTTTTATGTGAAGAATCATAACCCTGACGCTACCTTTATTGAGGCGGTGAGGGGAGTGACCTTTCGTCAATTCATAACCGCATCAATGGCAACCGTACTGAAATTTTTTCTCGGTATTGCGTGGGCAACACTCTATCTTATGCCCTGTGCCGTAATGAGCGGTATATTTGCCTATGCTTTAAAATATGAAGCGTACAACCGAAATCTGTTTATAACCCTTTTCGCCTCGTCAGTGATGCTGTTCTTTATTGGTGTTTCATTTCTGTATGTGACAATGAAACGCTACACAATGACCGACGCGGTGATTTTTGACGGTAAGGAAAAGGATTCTCTGAAAGCCATTGAAAAAAGCATAAAAATAATGGAGGGCAATACGCTGAAATATTCGTTATACTGCCTGTCCTTTCTCGGTTGGATGTTATCCTGTTTGCTTGTGTTACCAATATTTTATGTATTGCCATATAAGACAATGGCAAAATATAGTTTCTATAGCTTTTCGTCAAAATCAACATTTTTCAAACATGAATCTGAAAAACCGATTATTTTCTACATCACGAAAACTGTCAAAGAATAAGAGGAAAAGCCTAAAGGTACAAACCTATAGGCTAATTATACTCTTATGGTGTATTTATAACAAGTGATAAAAAATCACTGTGATAATCCTAACATTGCATAAATGCTGAAGTTAAAGGATTATACCCATTGTGCCGGGCTTGCAAAGTGCAGCGTTTGACTCGTCTGTGTCAATATGCATTGCAAGTGCGAATGAGGGATTAACACGAACTACAACATCACCAAATGTAAGAGTTCTGTCGTCTGATGCAACCTTAACCTCAACAACCTGCTTGTCAACAAGGCCATATTTTTCAGCATCATCGGGAGTCATATGAATATGTCTCTTTGCTACGATAACGCCCTTTTCGATTTCGATTTCGCCTTTGGGACCAACAATCTTACAACCGGGTGTGCCCTCGATGTCGCCTGATTCTCTTACAACTGCCTGAACACCGATTGAACGTGCGTCAGAAGCTGAAATTTCAACCTGAGTAGCAGGTCTTACAGGACCAAGAATTGAAACGCCGGGGAACTGACCTTTGGGACCGATAACTGCGATTCTTTCTTCGCAAGCATACTGACCGGGCTGAGAAAGGTCCTTTTTCTTTGTGAGCTCATAGCCCTCACCGAAAAGGATTTCAAGATGCTCTTTTGAAATATGAGCGTGACGTGCGCTGGTTTCAACTAAAACTGTCTTTTCCATAATCATTCTTCTTTCTTTATGTAATGTTATTTGTTTACCACATAATATAATATAACTTTTTTTGTTATTTGTAAAGGAGTTCCGCAAAGGATTTTATGTAATAATCTGCATTTGCCTTGATTTCTTCGGTGTCTTTTTCTGAAAACTTATCATAAACTCCGCAGGTTGCAAATCCGCCCTTTTTAGCCCCGAGAATTGCGGGGAGAATATCCTCAAAAACTATGCATTCAGCAGGGTAGAGTCCAAGTCTTTCGCAGGCAAGCAGAAAAATATCGGGTTCGTTTTTGTTCCTTTTGGTTTCGTGAAGATAAGCACAGGCGTCAAACAAATCAAAAATCCCGTTGCTTTTAAGACAAACCTCGCTGAGTTCCGTGGTGTTCGCCGTGGCAAATGCAATTTTTATGCCGTTTTCTTTGAGCTGTTCAAGATATTCCTTTACTCCGCTTTTTAAAGGTACATTTTTTTCGTATTCCTTAAAGCAAAGCTCGCACCATTCGTCCATAATGTCATGAATATCGTCGGGTAAGCTAAATCTTTCCTTTGTATATTCCGCCATAGGTTTGAAATGCATATCCTTAATGCTTTCTTGATAATCGTCGGGCATTGTGATGCCTCGTTTTTCAAAAAATGCAAGGTCAACATCTTTCCAAATGCCCATTGAGTCAAAAAGCGTGCCGTCAAGGTCAAAAATGACACCTTTGAATTGTTTAATGTCCATATTACTCACCGAATACATATTTTTGAATTGCCTTTGCAACTCCGCCGTCATCATTGCTATCTGCCACGAATTTTGCAGACTTTTTTGCATAATCACTGCCGTTTGCCATAGCGAATGAATAGTCGGCAAATTCAAGCATTGTGCAGTCGTTTTCACCGTCACCGAAGCACATAACGCTTTCACTGCCAAGACCTAAGCTGTCTGCAAGGCATTTTACCGCATAACCCTTGTTGGAATTTGCGTGGGTGATTTCAAGATTTCCGTCACGGCATTCATCCTTCGGGAAAGACGATGCAAACGAGAATTCACCAATATGCGAAAGTTTTTCTTCAATTTCAGTTCTCTGCTTGGCAGAAAGGGTGAGAATGTTCAGCTTTTCCATTCCCTTGTCGCCCAAAAGAGCCGATAAATCAGGCACTTCTTTAATGAAATTCTTTAAAAGCTCAAAAATGTGAGGCGCAACATTGTTTTCGTTAAACATAGAATAGCTTTTGCTGTTCATATAGCAGTTGCCGTCAAAATAGATTTCATAAAGCAAGCCGTAATTGTCAAGAATATTGAAAATTTCAACGGATTGCGCAGTATTTATAAGAGTTGAGCAAACCTCTTTGCCTGTTTTCAAATCATAAACGCACGCACCGTTTGAGGTGATAATATAATCTAAAAATGGCAACTGTTCAACAAGATAATCGGTAAGAATTTTCGTTCTTCCGCTGGCAATTGCCACCTTGATGCCCATTTCGCGAGCACGCTTGAAAGCTTCAATATTTTCTTGTGGAATTGTCACGTGATTACTGTTCAAAAATGTTCCGTCAAGGTCAGTAACGATAAGCTTAATACCCATTTTAAACTCCTATATGCAATAAATGTTGGTGTCCCAGAACGAAATGTGTGGGTGATGTCGCAAATAAATTTTATATTGTGGATTTATTTCGTTAATCTGATTTACAAGGGCAAAAATATCCTGACTTCTGTGATATGCCGCCATACATAATTTGGGCTTGGTTTGCTTTAAGGATTTTTCAGCACCCTCAAGCATTTCTTTTTCAGCACCCTCAACATCAATGTTTATGTATGTGAAGTCGCCGTATTTTTCGGTGAGCCAATCAACCGAAATCGCCGAGATTTCAACACCCGTATCTTTTGCTGATGCACCTCTGCCTTTGTTTCCGTCAAAATGCAAAGTACAGTTTTCATTCCATATTGCATTGTTGAGCGTTATGCAATTTTCAATATTTTCACAATGATTTTCTAATTTTCTGTATGTCCTTAAATCAGGCTCAACCGCCACAATTTTTTCATAATTGTTTACATAATGTAAAAATTCGTCAACCGTGTCACCACGGTATGCACCCAAATCAAGAAAACTCTCGTTATCACTTAAATCAAGAATTTTATAAGCCTCGTGCTTATCTGTTTCACATTCAAAGCAGTAGCTTAATTTGCCCGTAATCTGAAAACGGATAATATTCTCAAAGACCTTTTTTGATTGCTCGTCGGCAAGCAAAGTGTATGCCTTTTCAATTTCATTAAGATGTAATTTCAAAAATTCCTTGTTGAAAATTCCACTTTCATAAACGGGCACCGAGGGCATAATGACTTTATGCTTTAACGATAACGCTTTTATATTTTCGATAACTTCTGGCAGGGGACTTGCAAATGCCAAAGCAATCACAAAATCACCGATTTCATTTTCAAGCTGTGAAACGGATTTAACATCAAACCCGCGAAAAGTCCTCTTTCGCACAAATCCGTCACTTGCAACTACGGCAGAAGCAGTAATGCCCAATCTCTCAAATTCATCAAAAACGCGGTCAGCACCGTTGCCCGTACCGTAAACCGCAATGGGCAGGGGAGTGCTCTTCAAAAATTCCCAAGACGAAACCTCATTCAATATATTTTCAAACATATCCCCAACTCCTTTGCTATAAAATGCCTCCTTCTGACGAGGGAGGTGTCAAAACGAAGCTTTGACGGAGGGAGAGAATAAATTACCCTACTTCTTACTCCTTCAACATAATCCTAATAATCTCTTTATCCGTCTCTGCCATACCGCTCTGTGCCAACTGACCAACGTTGCGGATTGTTGACTCAACGTCGCGGGCAACAATACCGTCACCGCCGTAGAATTCCTTGCCGTGCATATACATCTGCATACCGAGAAGTCCCGATTCTACCGCTGACGCAATCTTTGCCGCACAGCTTGCCTTTGCACCGTCACAAACAACACCAGAGTTGATTGCGAGCGCATTGATTAAAACGGATTTAACATCTCCCTCAAGATGTGTCTTAGACTTTGCCGCAGTGAGAGCAATCGCAATAGGCTCCGTGCACCCCATAGCAGGAACTAATTCTGCGTGTAAAATATTCAAATATGCCTCATAAAGCTTTTTATCCACAAAAATCACTCAAGCTTAAAATTTTATATATAAAGTATATCACAAAACAAAAGAACTGTAAATGATTGTCGCAAAAATACAAAAAACACACCCGAAACCGTGCTTCTCATAAGGATGTTTAAGAAAATCCAGTAAAGAAGCCGGTTGACGAGTGCAAAGCAAAGAACGGATAGCAGTGAAAAACTGTTATCCGTTCTTTATTTGTTACAATTAACCGAATTCCGTTAAAAATATATTGTAATTAATCGAAAATGGTGATATAATAGAATAAATTGGTGAAAGGATGTATTTGGATATGGATAGCATCACTAAACTCATTAAGGATGAGATCAAAAGACAATACAAGAGCGTACTCCAATTCTCCGAAAAAAGTGGGATACCTTATAGCACACTATCTAACGCTCTATCCAAAGGAATTGGGGGCACATCGTACGATACCGTAATAAAGATTTGTAATCTCTTGAACTTGAAACATATTTACGATGCGGATCTGACCATTTTTAATGAGCAATTTTATGATATTTGTAAGATGTTCTCCGAATTAGATGAGCGCGGTGTTCACACGGTCAAAACAGTGTTGATGATTGAACACAACAGATGCACTAACACAGAGGCTGATTCGCAAGTCAAAACTTTTAATGGAATATCATTTGCAGGCAAACAATTTGAAACAAGTGAGGATACGAAATGATGTCAGAAGCAAAAATCAAAGCAAAAAACCTAATGCTTCAATATGGAATTTCAAAAGTCACTCTCGAAAATCTTCTTTACATCGTAGATCAACAAGGATTTGAAATTCTGGAATACAGTCAGTTGGACGAAAGTGATTCCGTATGGGGGATTATTAAGAACCTCGGATTAACACAGTATGCCAAGTCCGGTAAGGCATTCGCATATCAACACGGCAACACAAAAATAGTCTTTCTTTGTGAAGAGCTGACAGCAGATGAAAAACTGTATGCGTTGGCTCATGAAGAAGGTCATATTCTTTGTGGGCATTTAGGTTCTAATGTTAACAATAGTAGCTCTGTAGAGCAAGAAAAACTGGCAAATGAGATCGCTCACTATTTATTGCATCCGCCGTTAATTGTAAGGCTGCAAATAAAAATTTTAGAAAGAAAGAAATTGGCAATTATCATTCTTGTGTCACTCATCTGCGGAACACTAATTTTTACATCCGTTTCTTTGATTCTCCGCAATAACAATTATTACGGAGAATATTACATAACCGAAAACGGAACAAAGTACCACGAAAAAGACTGTATGATAATTAAAGACAAAAACAATACCCATAGACTCACTAAATCAGACTATGAATCAGGCGAATATGAACCTTGTCAGGTTTGCTTGCCTGATTAACGAAAAAATCGATTGAAAGAACAAGGAATATAGGGAGAGTATAAATATGAGTTTATCAGAAGCTCCATCCGTAAAAATTACACATAGCACACCACAAGATGTATCTGATGAGGTTTTGGGCGGTGTAATTCATTTTTGTCGAGATACAGGATATAAGCCGAATATAATGATGCTTACTTTCTTCTGGTCTTCTTTTCTGCTATCTTCAAAGAAAACTTTGGATGAGAATGGAATTTTGAATGACACATTAAACTGTTTCGCTCGTTCTCTTGGCAAGGTGTTCCCCAAAGTATCAGAGGATGCTGAATTAAAAGAGCAAATCAACAATATGCGCCAACAATATTGGAATCAACTTTGTGTGGATTTCGATTCTTTACGTACAGAAGCAGAGATTGTCGCCTTTATAAAAATTGCAGATGAGTTAAATAAGGGAGATAATGCTTCTGCTAGTCAGTTGAAGAAGGATCCATTGAAAACCTATTCTCAATATGCTTCTAATATTAGTTCCAGTATCTATCGCATTTTGCACGGCATTGATAACGGAATTTGTATTCAGTATAAATACGTGCTTGATGAATTCCGCTATGCAAGAGTTCAACAACAACCAAAAGTAGCGAAGACAGAACCCCCAAAAAGAGTTTCTGTAAACACACCACCTGCAACAAACAATGCAAATGGGCAACCTCTTGGTATGGCGTGGTATAAGTTTTTGATTTACTTTGCGCTGATTGCGGGTGCTATCATAAACCTCATTTATAGTTTCAACTATATTTCTGGTGGCATCTATTTTGTTGAAACAAACGGAGAGGTTTCTGCAGAGCAAGTTTACGCCTATTACGGAACCGGTCTGCAAGTTGTCGATGTGTTTTATGGGTTTTTCTTAATAGCCTTTGCCATATTGGCCTTTGTGGTGCGACACAAATTGGCGAATTATGAACCTGATTCCTTAAAGTTCGTTAAAATCTTTTATTCCATCTCTGCCGGAGTTCCTTTCTTGTACGCCATTTTAGTGTCTGCTATTACCGGACAATCACTTGCTGTACAAGCTGTAACTTCTGCAATTGTTGGATTGGTGTTTTTGCTTTTGAATATTAAATACTTTAACAAACGAGCTCATTTGTTTGTTGACAAAACGGTTCCAACACAACCACCTTCCCAACCACAGATTCAACCTCAACCAGTTCAAAAAAGCAACGAGATTTCTGTTGTGTCAAAACCCACTATTTCGGAAAAGCCGACAATTATGTTCTGCAGAAAATGCGGGACAAAACTGCACGAGGATAGTGCATTCTGTCATAAGTGTGGAACCAAAACTAATCCAGATATCCCGCAAAAAGAAAAAGCATCTGAACCTGCACCGATAACCCCTATCGAAAAATTGGCTCTTCTTACTGCAAGCATTCCTTCTATTGTGGCAGAAAACAGCAAAGAAGAACCAAATTTCGTAAAAAACAATTATACATATTGTGATGCTGTTATCTTTGCAGAATTTTTTATCCGTGCGAACGCATTAGAGGTTGCACCTTCTCAAGATGTTGCATTGAAATTTAGTGATGAATATATTGTTGCGGTAACCAATAGCATACTTGAAGTACTTCCAGAAGCAAAACCCTTTTTCGTAGATATGTTTTACAGTAGAGCGAGCTTATATGATGGCATAGTTCTTAATAGCAAAGAACCACCCATACACGAAGTTGTAGAAGTTCTTTCACACATAATCCATAAAGAAGTTGATGAAAACAAGTACATTGAGGTAACAGATAAGAACTTCAGATACTTTGGCGGCATCATGGAAAACCTTGCTATCAGAACAGAATTGGTCGCATTGTTTGAATGTATCCACTCCTGCACCAAGGAAACTATGGATGAACTAAAAGAGTATCTGAAATCAATGTAAAGAAAGGAGTTGTTGATATGTCTTTATCAAGCTCTGACAACAAGCAAAAAGCAATCGTCTGTCCCAAATGCAAACAGGAACTACCAGAAGATAGTCTGTTTTGTCATTTTTGTGGTGCAAATATTGAAGCACCGGTTATAACTCCGATGGATAACCATCTGCCTGAAACTATTAGCGAACCATCTATTGTAATTCACACGCTCAATCATACCGAGACAGTAAAAAAGACCAAGAAGAAACCTATTATCATTGGAATCGTCATTGCTCTTGTGCTTGCGCTCACTGCCGGCATCATCGCTTTGTGTATAAACAACAATGAAGGTGATGGGACAAATAACAACAGACCTGCAACGGTGCAAAACGTAGCGGTAAGGACTATTTCATTATCTGACAAATTTACGGCAGAATATGTTCTTGAAACTTGGAAGAACGGAAAAGCCACCGAGCAGACAATGATTGAAATAATGAACAAGTACGGTGCCGAGCAAGGCGGCGGAAAACTCTACGTTATTGAGCGAGGGGAATTCGTCGAGGAAATCGATGAATGGTGCTTCTCTTCAAAACGTAAAGTTGGCGACTATACGATTATTGAAAACGCATACGGCTATAGCATTTGCTACATTTCCGGTTTCAACGAGGAAGATAATGATTCCTTTGCAGATTGGAATGACAATACGCCAAATTATGAGGATATTGGTGTTACCTTTGCGCAATATACATTGGCCGGGATGATTTCGGATGATCCGATAACCTATTGCGAGTATATGGTCGAATTGGACGAAACCCTTTCAAAAGGCAGTTATGGCATTGACCTACAGAAAGAAAAAGCGACAGAATATGTTAATAATTTACCGTTAGATTATGGACAGCGTATTATTCTGTTCAAAATTCAATTCCCCTCTGACACAACTTATTGCAGCGACATTGTAGATTATCTTAATGAAAGGGAGGATATTTCCTACGATGACGAGGTGTTTATTTTAGAGGAATTAGGCTTTGCTGTTTTTGAAGACGGAACTGTCAAGTGGTGATGTGAAGAAAACTGCATCACGCAACAACTATAAATCAATCTGATTAATGGAAGGTACATATGAAAAGGACGATAATATGCGTATTTCTTTGCTTGCTTGTGTTATGCGGCTGCTCATCTGAACCGAGTAGCATAGAGGAATACGAACAAGATGAGGCTTATAATGTTGGTTATGATAAAGGATATGAAGACGGAATAAACTATGCTTTATCTCAATTACGCGAAGGTGCAGTTGACTGGAAGATTTATATGGATATCGAGGATGTGGATGATAGCATTCATGTATACCTTGAGGACTATCCTGACATAGATTGTTGCGATGTTAGGGATATGATTATCTATAATTCCGACTTTGAACATTATTCTCTTGAAGAGTTGCTTGAAACCCTAATTAAAGAAAACATTGATGAATAATGCGGATAGTGTATCAATTATGAATCTGACCGAAAAACAAAATTTATATAATGAAGCATTGGCCTTCTACGAACTTGCCGAATGTGGTCGTATACATATTTCGGAAAAAGCAAATGTTGAGAGTTTTATTCCTTATATCGTCAATATGGCGTTTTGTGCGGAATTGTATTTAAAACTGTTATTGATTGAAAATGGGAAAAGTATTGATGAAGCAAAGAGATATAGCCATAACTTATATAAACTATATATGGATCTGACAGATGATCAGAAAGAGTATATATACCAAGCATTTAAGCGGCCTCTGATATATTCTATCGAAAAGGAGTTGCAGGAAATTAATAACGCATTTCCAGATTGGAGGTACTTGGTTCTCAACAAAGCCAATCAAAATAGTAAGCATATGCAGTTCCATCCATTTTTTATAAAAGAATTCAATGAGGTGCTGAGAGACCTTTGCAAAAATATTCTAAATATGTAGTTGGATAGGATATGTCTTTTTTCTGAAATTTTTGTTTTTGGCTTAATAATTACTGGACTTGCAAAGACCTTTGTGGTATGTTGTTGTACTACAAAGGAGGTGCTGATATGGCACGAAAATTTAATAAAACCAAAAAGAGCGACTTTATAACGGTACCTGCCGTTGTGAAGTCGCTCTTCTCTTATGTGGGGGTGAGATTAAATGACAACACTTGAAGATTTATATTACGGCAACATCAGCCCGCACGAAAGGTATAGCAAGCGCGGTACACGGGTAGATAAGCTCGTCAAGCTGATATGCAAAAATGAGGAGAGCCTCACAACAACCCTTACCGAGCAGCAGAAAGAAAACTTCG
>CAYWFB010000008.1:0-37554 GCA_964457415.1 uncultured Eubacteriales bacterium
TTTATCTGCGGCGGCGCATTCGACGGCATTGAAAAAATAGTTGAAAAGCGTGCGGGTAATTCAGGTCTCGGCTTCGGTGCAGAAATTAAGAATAAAACAGAATTCGAAAATGAAGATGTTTATTCAAAGGTTATTGCGCAGGATTTAGTTAAGTTCGGTCTTATCCCCGAGCTTGTAGGTCGTGTTCCCGTTATAACAGCACTTAGGCAGCTTTCAAAGGAAGATTTAATCAGAATTCTTTCAGAGCCTAAAAATGCTCTCTTAAAGCAGTTCAAGGCGTTGTTCCAAATGGATGATGTTGAGCTTGAGTTTACTGATGATGCACTTGTGGCAATTGCAGAAAAAACTCTTGAAAAGAAAACAGGCGCACGTGGACTTCGCGGAATTATGGAAAGTGTTCTCACAGGAGTTATGTATGAAGCTCCGTCAGACCACACAATCGCGAAGGTTATTATCACTAAAGATTGTGTAGAGAATGGTGCAGAGCCCGAAATTCTCCGTGATGCAAACAGAAAACCCAATATTCTTACATCAAAGAATATCGGCAAAAACACAACTAAAAAAGCTATATAATTTCAAGCCACGGTTCTGCCGTGGCTTCTAATCTGTCAGGTGACAAGAATGAATACTAAAAAAATTAAATCAACAATTCTTCTCTTTTTAACTGCAATAATCTGGGGATTTGCCTTTGTGGCGCAAAGAGTGGGTGCAGAATATGTTGGCGCATTTACCTTTAACGGTATCCGTTTTCTTCTCGGCACAATATCTCTTGTTCCCGTAATACTTGTTTTTGAAAAAGAGAAGTTTGATAAAGATAAATTTAAGAATACGCTAATTTCAGGAGTTTTAGCGGGCGTGGTTCTTTTTATTGCCTCTACACTTCAGCAGTTTGGTGTTGAAATAACGGGCAGTGCAGGTAAAGCGGGCTTTTTGACAGGTCTTTACATAGTTTTAGTTCCGCTAATACGTTTCATAATGGGCAAAAAGACAAGTGTTCTTACATTTTTTGGTGCAGTTTTTGCAGTTGTAGGTCTTTTCTTCCTCTGTATGACGGGTAACGAAATCTCATTTGGAATTGGCGACATAGTTCTTATAATCGGTGCATTTTTCTGGGCAGGGCACATTCTTGTAGTGGACAAGTTTGTAAACAATGTAAGCCCTTTAAAATTCAGTATGACGCAGTTCTTTGTGTGCGGATTTTTAAGCCTTGTTTTTGCATTGTTTACCGAAGATATTGAGCTTTCAGCAATACAGAGTGCGGGAATACCCATTCTCTATGGCGGATTTATGTCAGTTGGTGTGGCTTATACCTGCCAGATTCTCGGGCAGAAAGAGGCGGACCCCACCTTTGCATCAATCGTGTTTTCAACCGAATCGGTTTTCAGTGCAATCGGCGGTGCTGTAATTCTTCATGAAATAATGAGTGGTAGGGGATACCTGGGTTGTGTGCTTATTTTTATCGGAATTATACTTTCACAGCTTGATATATCAACAATTAAGCAGAAATTATGTAAAAAATGACATCTTTATTACATTGTGGTGTAAATTGTTGACAAAAGAAGTTGGTTTAAGTACAATAACCGCATAGAATAAAATCGTATTGTAGTCTTTTCGGAGGCGGACATGGATATATTGTCAAAGTTTCAAAAATCAGTTATTTTTCTTATAAAATCAACAATGTATGTGTGCTTGGTGGGAACATTCTTTCTGGTGTTCAGTACTGAATTCGCATGGCTTTTGCGTCCTTCAAGAACCGCGGCGGTTACCTTTGTAACTTTCTGCGTTGTTGAAGCTCTGCTTGTTGCAATTTACGGCGGTTTTACAATTGGTAAAGTAAAAAGTAAACCAATTGTAATGCAAGTGTCAATTGCCACTATAATAGCTGATTTTGTCACTCATATGATGCTCTGCATTATGAACGTTAATGAAAATCTGAATTCTCATTTTATTTATGAATCTCCGCACTTGCTTGTGCTTGTAATGTGTATTCAGGTTTCCTTGATTATACTGTTTACTTATCTTGGCCATTATGTTTATTTTACAATTAATCCTCCTGAAAAATGCTGTATTATTACAAGTTCTGAGGAGTCTTTAAATAATATAGTTCCTAAGGTGAAGCGTTATAAAAAGCAGTATAAAATCATTCATATGATTCATTACACTTCAAAAGATTTGTTTGATATTATTAATGAATGTGACACAATTTTTATTTATGATGTTCCTGCACAGGAAAAATCGTTTATTACAGAATATTGCTATGCAAAGAGCAAAAACATCTATTTTAATTTTGAAATGGATGACGTTGTAATGCTCGGTGCTAAAACTGCTATGCTTGATGATAAACCAATGGTTTCGGCAGTTGTGAGAGAACTTACCTTTGAACAGAAATTTGTAAAAAGATTAATGGATATTCTTATCTCGTTGGTTGGTCTTGTTATATGCGGAATTCCAATGCTTATCTGCGCAATACTAATCAAAGCTGAAGACGGCGGTCACGTGTTTTTCAAGCAAACACGAGCTACTAAAGGCGGTAAACTTTTCAAGGTTTATAAGTTCCGTACTATGAAAGAGGCTGACAGTGTAAATCGTTCAGTTACCTCAAATGATGACCGTATTACTAAAATCGGCAAGTATTTAAGAAAGTTCCGTATTGACGAGCTTCCACAGCTTATCAATATTTTAAAAGGCGAAATGAGCGTTGTAGGTCCTCGCCCTGAAATGATTGAAAATGTTGATAAATATACCGAAGAGCTTCCCGAATTTAAATACAGACTTCGAGTAAAGGGCGGTCTTACGGGTTATGCACAGATTGCAGGTAAATACAATACCTCACCCAAGGATAAACTTGTTCTTGACTTAATGTATATTGAAAAATACAGTTTGTGGCTTGATTTTAAACTGATTATGCAAACTGTTACGGTATTATTAAGAGCAAGTGACAGTACAAAGGCGTTCGGCAAAAAAGAGAATATATATCACTTTACTCAAAATGATTAAGTTAAATCCCGTAAGAAAAACTTGCGGGATTTTTATTAAATAAAACCTATCAAACTGTTGTTTATAAATATTATTTGTGATATACTAATTTTATATATCTGTTTTTGGTGTTGTTATGAATAAAAACAAAAATCTTTTTGAAAAAACCACCCGCAACAAAGGGGCTTTTAAATATTTTATAGTGGCTTTCGGAGCATTTGTGTTAATTCTTGGATTGGCATCAGTGTTTCTTTTTATGTATTCTATTGATTTCGATTTCAATAATTTTGTTGCTCAACCTGAAGAAGAAACCACTGTATCAACAGAAACTACAACAGACCCCGTGTATTCCGTAAATCTACTTACGGGAAAATCAACGGTGCTTTTTGTCTGTGCAGACAGTAAAGAGGAGTTCGATTTTGCTTTTACCGTTGAATGCGATTTTAACAGTAAATCAATGACTGTAAAATGCGTTGATAACAAAACAAATGTAACGCTTGACGGTAATTCATTGACTTGCGGTGAGGCTTACAAAAATCATTCCATAAATGAGCTCAAAACTGCCTTTGCTGAAAGCTTTGAAATCAATGTGGACAAATATTTTATTTGTGACCGTGCCGGAGCAAAAGAAATTCTCTCACTTTTTGACGGTATTACCGTAAATGTTTCAGAGAATATAGATTATGATTTCGATGGTATTAATCTTGAACTGCAAAAAGGCAAACAGACTGTTTCAGGTGCATATACAATGAATTATTTGCTCATAAGTGATAATTCAACTCGTGAACAGATTGTTTGTGATATTATAAACTCCGTGATTAGACCTCAATATACCGATAATTCACAAGATTTGTTTACCGATTTTGTCAACGCGGGTGAAACCGATATTTCAGTTATTGATTATTCTGAAAGCATTGAAAATCTCAAAATCTACGCGAACGCAGAAGATAAATTTCTACCTGTGACAAGTGCCGAAAGGGATTAATATGAAAAGAAAATTATCAGTATTTGTTGCGATTCTCTTTGCGCTTTTTATGGTTTTTGGCGGTGTATTTGTTGCGAATTTTGAAGAGTTCATTGATTGGAAGCAAATTCACGACGACCGCCTAACCGAGCAAGAGCAAATTGAGTTTGATAGTCAACTTGGCACAAAAACATTCTATTATTACAATAACCTTGAAGACGAGCAAAAGCAGGCTTACATAATGCTCTATTCAATGTTTAACGATTTCACAGAATCACGTCGTCTTGAGGTTACTAAAGAAGAACTGAATGATTTGTTTGTTGCTGTGCTTTATGATAATTCTGAATTGTTTTGGGTAGATATAAAATACAATTTTATTGATTACGGTAACTCAATTGAATTTAGACCTGTGTACAGAATTGATAGTGAACAGGCACGAAAGATGAGCCTTTCTCTGAATGAAAAAATTGACGAAATCGTGCAGTCTGCGGAAAATCTGGAAACTGATTATGAAAAAGAACTTTATTTTCACGATTATGTTTGTGATGTAACTGTTTATAACGAAGAAACCTTTGGCGAGATAGGCGATACGGCATATAGTGCTTTAATTAAAGGTGAAGCGATTTGTGAGGGCTATTCCCGAGCAATGCAGATGCTGCTCGACAAGGCAGGGATAAATAATTATCTTGTGGTGGGTGACGGTAAAACGGAAGACGGCACAGAGGCACACATGTGGAATATCGTTGAAATCGACGGTAAAAATTATCACCTTGACGCCACTTGGGACGATACAGGAACTGAAAATACAGTTGGTTATCTTTATTTCAATGTAAGTGATGATTATATTTCCCGCGACCATCTGAATATTGAGCCTGCTAATAATAATTGCACAGAAACGTCTGCAAACTATTTTGTAAAGAATAATCTTTATGTTGTCAGCTTTAAGGATTATAATTCACTCGTTTCACCTGTTGCCGAAGCATTGAAAAATGGCGACAATACAGTAGAAATTCTTTTTGCTGACGAGAAAGAGTTGACAAAAGCTATTAAAAGACTTGAAAATAACAATTATATTTTTTTTGATTTTGTAGACGATGTAGTCAGAGCAAGCGGAAAATCCTTGCAAAGTGATGAAATTGAATATTATACACTTGACGGCTACAATTACTTATGTTTAACATTTAAAGAAGGTTGATAAAATGGATAAAGAAAGAATTGAACGAGCATTTCGTGAAATTTTAATTGCAATAGGTGAAGACCCCGACCGTGAGGGCTTGGTTGAAACCCCGAAACGTGTTGCGAATATGTATGAAGAAATCTTTTCGGGACTTACCGAAAACCCCGAAAAGCATCTTAAAATGTTCCGTGAGGGTCAAAGTGACGAAATCGTCATAGTTCGCGACATTCCAATGTATTCAATGTGCGAGCATCATTTCTTGCCTTTTGTGGGTAAGGCTCATATCGCGTATATTCCCAATGATGAGGGGCTTGTAATTGGACTTTCGAAACTTGCGAGAATAGTTAATAGCTATGCACGCCGTCCACAACTTCAGGAGCGTCTTACCGCACAGATTGCAGACTTTATTCAGAAAGAGATGAACCCCCAAGGCGTGGCGGTTGTTATTGAAGCTGAGCATCTTTGTATGACAATGCGCGGAATAAGAGCGGCAGGCTCACAAACACGAACTTCAGCACTCAGAGGTTGGATAAGAAAGGACGCACGAACAAGAGCCGAGGTAATGACTCTGTTGGGAACAAAATAATGTTTTCAGGTAGTAAATTCAATTTTGAATTAGGTAAAAAAACTTATATAATGGGCATTCTCAATGTTACTGCGGATTCATTTTTCGATGGCGGAATGTACAATTCGCCTGAAAAAGCCCTTGAGCATACTAAGAAAATGCTCGCCGAGGGTGCGGATATAATCGACCTTGGTGCTCAGTCAACTCGACCCGGATGCACTCAGCTTTCCGCAGACGAAGAATTGAATATTTTAAAGAATTACTTGCCTATGCTCTACAATGAAACAGGTGCGGTAATCTCTGTTGATACCTTTTATCCGCATGTTGCTGAATATGCATTGCAGAATGGCGCGTCTATAATCAACGATGTGAGCGGTGGTTTCAACGAGGATATGGCAAGGCTTGTCCGCGATTATAACTGCGGTTGGGTGATAATGCATACAGGCGGCGGTGATTCTCAAACCGTCCCGGAATACAAAACATCAGTAACTGAAGATGTTATTTCATTTTTTGCCGATATGCTCACAAAATGTGAAAAATTCGGCATTTCAAAAAATCAGATTATGCTTGATATGGGTATAGGCTTTGGCAAAACTCACGAACAGAATATTGAACTTATAAAAAATGTGAATAAACTTAAAATGAAAGATATTGCATTGCTTACTGCTTTATCCTCAAAGCGTGTTGTGGCGAATGCTACGGGTGCTGATGGTTACGACAGAGTTTACGGCACAATTGCCGCAGATGTGCTGGCAATAGCAGGGGGCACAGACTTTATAAGAGTGCATAATGTAAAAGAAAATGCGTTAGCGGCAAAAATGGCGGACGCAGTTTTAAGAGGTTAATATGGATAAAATTATTGTTAAGGATTTAAAACTTTTCTGTTACCACGGAGTTAATCCCGAAGAGAAGATTGACGGTCAGAATTTTGTGTTTGATATTGAGGCGGGCGTTGATTTGTCAGCCCCTTGTTTAACTGATAATGTTGACGATACTGTAAGCTATGCAAAAATAATCAAAGCCGTTCGCCAAGTGGCTCAAAGCGAGAAAAATGATTTACTTGAAAGAGTGGCACAGCGTGTTGCAGATGCTCTTTTTGAGGAGTTCGATAAAATTCAGACATTAAAAGTTCTTCTCAAAAAGCCCGAAGCACCTATTAAAGCAGATTTTTCTTATGTGGCAGTTGAAATTGAAAGGACGAGAGTATGAAGGCTTATTTAGGAATGGGCACAAATATTGGTGACAGAATACAAAATCTTACCGATGCAATTTCTGCTCTCAATCTGTTACCGCTTACTAAGGTGACAGACTGTTCAAACGTCTATGAAACTGACCCGGTAGGATATGCCGAACAGGACGATTTTCTCAATATTGTTGTTGAGGTTGAAACAGAACTTAACTCTGACAATCTTCTTGGTGCCGCTTTGGGTATTGAGGCGGGATTAGGCAGAGTTCGTACAATCAAAAATGGTCCTCGAATTATCGATATTGATTTGCTTTTATACGAAAATGAAGTAAAAAGCACAAAAACTCTTGTTTTGCCCCATCCTCGTATGATGGAGCGCGATTTTGTGCTAAAGCCGTTACTCGATTTGAATTTTGACAGTATTCTTAGCAGAGAAATAGTTGAAAATGCTCTTAAAAATAGCGGAGTACGTTTTCACTGCTCAAAAAATGAATTAATATAACATCGTTGTTTCAGGGTGGTTTATGTATTACATAATAATGGATTTAGAGTGGAACAATTCTTATATGAAGTCCGCTGAAAAGTTTATAAATGAAATAATAGAAATAGGTGCAGTCAAGCTTGATGAACAACTGAATACTGTTGATACTTTTTCAGAACTTATCAAGCCTGTTGTTTCCAAAAAGCTTCGTTCCCGAATTAAAAATCTTACTCATATTACAAATGAAGATGTGCGCCACGGCAGACCTTTTAGAAATGTAATTGATGATTTTAAGAAATGGGTGGGTGAGGATGCTCTTATAATGACATGGGGCGATACGGACATCCGCACATTGCAAACAAATTTCAAGTATTTTCTTGATACAAAAAGCATTGATTTTATTACGAAATACGCTGATTTGCAGAAGTTTTGTCAATGCTTTATAAATATGGAAAATGTTCAGCAGGCGGGCCTTTCTTATGCGGCGGGGTGCCTTCAGATTGACCCCGAAAAATATCCTCATCACAGAGCACTTGATGACAGTCTGCTCAGTGCAGAGTGCTTTAAAAAGGTATTTAATGCTGATAAGCTTGCTGAATTTATTAAGGCTTGCGATAAGGATTTCTATGCCCGACTTGATTTCAGACCCTATGTCATTAAAGATAAAAATGACCCGTTGATTGACAAAAATCTCTTTAATTGTTATTGTGATATTTGTGGCGGTAAGGTTGAAACAAGGAAAAAGTGGAAATTTACAAATCAGTCTTTCCGAGGTGTTTTCTTCTGCCCGAACTGTAACCGTGAATTCAGAGTAAATCTGCGCGTTAAAAAGTTCTATGACAGACTTGATATTAAACGAAATTACAACGAGATTATTCATACAAAAGAAAATGAAGATAAAAAAGAACCGATAGCTTAACACTATCGGTTCTTCGCTTGTTTTAGATTATTTCAAAACTCTGATTCTGATTATACCGTTGATTTTCTTGAGTGCCTCAATTGCTTCAGGTGAAGCCTTTGTGTCAGTTTCAACGATTGTATAAGCGTATTCGCCCTTTGATTTATTAACCATATTGTCAATGTTTACATCCTCGTTTGCGAATGAGGATGTAATTTTGCTGACAATACCTGCGATATTTTTATGTGCGATTGTAAGTCTGTGCTTGTCACTTGCGGGCAATGAAATTGCGGGGAAGTTAACAGAATTCACAATATTTCCGTTCTCAAGAAAGTCGGCAATTTGGTCAACTGCCATAATTGCACAGTTATCTTCTGATTCGGGAGTTGAAGCGCCAAGGTGGGGGATAGCAATAACTCCGGGAGCACCGATTACTGCATCATTTGGGAAATCTGTCACATAAGCCGCAACCTTGCCGTTTTGTAAAGCCTCAAGAATGTCATTGGTATCAACAAGCTCGCCACGTGCAAAGTTAAGAATACGAACTGCATCCTTCATTTGAACGATTGTAGCTTTGTTTACAAGACCTCTTGTGCCGTCATTGAGTGGTACATGAAGAGAAATATAATCTGAATTTGTAATGATTTCATTTAAATCATCTGTGAATTTAACGTGATGGTTAAGATTGATACTCTGTTTAACTGAAAGGTAGGGGTCATAGCCTATAACCTTCATACCGAGAGCCGCCGCAGTGTTGGCAACAAGAATACCGATTGCACCAAGACCCACAACGCCTAAGGTTTTACCAAGAATTTCAGGTCCTGCAAAAGCGCTCTTGCCTTTCTCAACATCTTTTGGTACGGTGTCACCATTGCCTTTAAGTGTCTTTGCCCACTCAATTGCAGGAATAACCTTTCTTGAAGAGAGTAAAAGTCCGGCAATAACAAGCTCTTTAACTGCGTTTGCATTTGCACCGGGAGTGTTAAATACCACAATTCCATCCTCACTGCATTTGTCAACGGGGATGTTGTTAACTCCTGCGCCTGCGCGGGCAATTGCAAGGGTGTTTTCGCTCAAAACCATATCGTGCATTGATGCAGAACGCACGAGAATTGCATCGGGTGCTTCTGTATTTGTGCCGCAGTTGTATTCATCACTGAAACGGCAAAGTCCCGTTCCAGAAATTTTATTTAATGTAAGTATATTGTACATGGTAATTACTCCTTATGAATTTGCTTTTTCAAAGTCAGCCATAAATTCTACAAGCTTCTGGACACCTTCAACGGGCATTGCGTTGTAGATTGATGCTCTCATACCGCCAACTGAACGGTGACCTTTAAGGTTAACAAAGCCTGCCTCTGTTGCTTCTTTAATAAATTTAGCATTTAGCTCTTCGCTGTCTGTAACAAAAGGAACATTCATAAGTGAACGGTCTTCAGCAACTACTGTTCCTTTGAACATTTTACTATTATCAAGAAAATCATAAAGAATTTTTGCTTTCTTTTCGTTTCTCTCTTTCATAGCTTCAAGTCCGCCCATTTCTTTGAGCCATTCAAGCACAAGCTTGCAAATGTAAATTGTGTAGCAGGGGGGAGTGTTATAAAGTGAATCATTGTCTGCCATTGTTTTGTAATTGAGCATTGTGGGAGTAATATCTCTTGCGTTGCCGAGCATATCCTCACGAATAATACATATTGTAAGACCTGCGGGAGCAACGTTCTTCTGTGCACCGCCATAAACCATTGCAAATTTTGAAACATCAATAGGTTCTGAAAGGAAGCATGAGGAAATGTCTGCAATAAGGGGAACATCGCATGTATCAGGCAACTCGTGATAAACAGTGCCATAAATAGTGTTGTTCATGCAGATATAAAAATAGTCTGCATCCTTTGTAAAAGTGTTTTTATCAAGCTTGGGAATATATGAGAATGTTTTGTCAGCAGAAGATGCCACAACATTACATTCGCCGTATTTTTGAGCTTCCTGATAAGCTTTTTTAGCCCACTGACCTGTAATAACAAAATCTGCCTTGCCGTTTTTATTCATAAAGTTGAGAGGGATTGCCGCAAACTGAGTTGAAGCACCACCCTGTAAGAAAAGAACCTTGTAATTGTCAGGGATATTCATAAGCTCACGAAGAAGCTTTTCTGCACCTTTGATGATACTGTCGTATACCTTTGAACGATGGCTCATTTCCATAACTGACTGACCGCTGCCTTCGTAATCAAGCATTTCTGCCGCAGCTTTTTTAAGTACCTCTTCGGGAAGCATTGAGGGACCTGCTGAAAAATTATAAACTCTTGCCATAAAAAGACCTCCAAAAAATACTTTTCACAATCATTATATGATATTTCGATTGCGTATTGACCATATTGTAGCAGAGAAATATCTGAATGTCAACAACTTATATAAAATTTTAACAAACAGTTTTATTGATTTAAATTAAATAATTAAAAACTTGTTTAAAAAATTAACAATCTTTGCGAAAATTGTATTTTTTTAAAAAAAATTCTGCAATTTCTTGCAGTAAAAATGTTTTTATTATATAATATAATTTCTATAATAGGAGTGATATATTTAAATCTATGGAAAACAGCAAAAACTTATTTAATGAATTCAATGAAAAATCCTTTTCAATGCCTATGGTGGCTTTAAGAGGACTTGTAATATTCCCTGAAATGACAATGCACTTTGATGTTGGCAGACAAAAGTCCGTGCGTGCAGTTCGTGCCGCAATGGAAAAGAAAACCAATGTTTTTCTTGCCGCACAGATGGATATGGAGTGTGATGACCCTCGCTATGATGATTTATACTCTGCGGGCGTAGTTTGCGAAATCAAGCAGGTGATGAAGCTTCCCGGCACTGATACCTTGCGTGTTGTTGTTCACGGACTTTACCGTGCTGAGCTTATTCACATTGCATCGGCCAACCCATACCTTTCTGCAATCGTTCGTAAGATAGAAACAGAAAATGTTGTAGCAGAGGATAAAATCTATGAAGAGGCTCTTGTTAGACGTCTTACAGGTGTTTTTGAAGAGTATGCATATTTTATCCCCAAGCTTCCACCTGATATTATTGTGGGCGTTTCAGTTCGCAAAGAGGCTTCAGAGATTACGGACTATATACTTTCAAATATCCCTCTTGAATATTCTTCAAAGCAGTCTCTTCTTGAAGAACTTAATCCATTGAAAAGAGCTGAGCGCCTTTGTGTTATTCTCACCCGCGAAATTGAATTGCTTGCAATTGAAGAGCAAATCAACGAAAAGGTTCAGGAGCAAATGGAAGAGAATCAACGTGATTATTATCTTCGCGAGCAGATTAAAGCCATTTCCGAAGAACTTAACGAGGGCGACGGTGCAATAAGTGAGGCTGAAAGCTATAAAGAAAAAATCAAAGCTATTGGTTTTAATGAAGATACAGAGAAAAAGCTTCTCAAAGAATGTGACCGTTTGATGAAAATGCAGTCCTCAAGCCCCGAGTCAGCAGTTATCAGGAATTATCTTGATAAGGTTGTTTCATTACCTTGGAATGTATTTACAGAAGATAATCTTGACATTGAAAATGCAATGTCAATTCTCGATGAAGACCATTACGGACTTCGCGATGTAAAAGAGAGAATTATCGAGTTTCTTGCAGTAAGAAAAATTAATCCCGATATTAAGGGCCAGATTATCTGCCTTGCAGGCCCTCCCGGTGTGGGTAAAACCTCAATCGCAAAATCCTTGGCTCGTGCTATGGGCAGAAGCTATGCAAGAATTTCATTGGGCGGTGTACGTGACGAAGCAGATATAAGAGGTCACAGAAAAACCTATATCGGCTCAATGCCCGGCAGAATTATTGAGGCTATTGAATCTGCAAAATCTTCAAATCCTCTTATTCTTCTTGACGAGGTGGACAAGTTGGGCTCTGACCATCGCGGTGACCCCTCATCAGCGCTTTTAGAGGTGCTTGACGGTGAACAGAATAATACCTTTGTTGACCATTATCTTGAAATCCCGTACGATTTAAGCCGTGTGCTTTTCATCACAACTGCCAATGATAAGAGCAGAATTCCGGCTCCGCTTCTTGACAGAATGGAAATCATTGACTTACCGAGCTATACATACGAAGAAAAATTCAACATCGCAAAAAATCATTTAGTGCCCAAACAAATTAAGGCTAACGGACTGAAAAAGTCAAATGTAAAAATTACCGATAAGGCGCTCAAGGACATCATAAGCGGTTATACTAAAGAAGCAGGCGTACGTGTGTTAGAACGAACAATCGCATCGGTGCTTCGAAAAATCGCGGTTGAATATGCAAAGGGCTATGACGGTAAGGTTTCAGTTAAATATAATGAAATTGAAAAGTATTTGGGTCCTGTAAAATTCAAGCCCGATGATACGGTAAAAGAAAACCGCGTGGGTGTTGTTAACGGACTTGCTTATACATCTGTAGGCGGTTCAATGCTTACCGTTGAGGTTGCAGTTATGGACGGCACAGGTAAGCTTGAACTCACGGGCTCATTGGGTGATGTTATTAAAGAATCCGCAAAAGCCGCAGTAAGCTATATTCGTGCAAATGCTGAAAAATACAGAATAGACAAAGATTTTTATCAGAATAAGGACATTCATATTCACTTTCCCGAGGGTGCTGTGCCCAAGGATGGTCCATCCGCAGGCGTAACAATCTTCACTGCTCTTGTTTCGGCTCTGTCAGGTTGCAAGGTGAGGGCGGATGTTGCAATGACGGGTGAAATTACAATTACGGGCAGAGTTCTTCCCATTGGCGGACTTCGTGAGAAAACAATGGCGGCTTATGTTGAGGGAATTAAAACTGTAATTGTTCCCGAAGTCAACAGAAGTGATTTGGAAAAAATTGACGAAAAGGTAAAAGAAAAGCTGAATTTCGTCTTCGCCACAACAGGTGACGATGTGCTTAAAACAGCTTTGGTGTAAAATTATGAGATACGATAAAGCAGAATTTAAAGCGGCTTATGGTACATTCGGTCAGTTGCCACAGAGTGATTTGCCGGAAATTGCTTTTGCAGGCCGCTCAAATGTAGGAAAAAGTTCATTACTTAATAAGCTTTTTCAGCGTAAAAGCTTGGCGCGAGTGAGCTCGGTTCCCGGTAAAACAATTACAATCAATTTTTATGAGGCAGAAGATGTAAACTTCGTTGATTTGCCCGGCTACGGCTATGCAAAGGTCGCAAAGACAGAAAAACAGCGTTGGGCAGAAATGATGGAAGGTTATTTCAATTCAGACCGTAATATAAAGCTGGTTGTTCAGCTTGTTGATATGCGTCATCCGCCCACAAAAGACGACATTATGATGATGGAATTTTTACAGTCAAACGGTTATGAATTCATTGTTGTAATGACAAAAGCTGACAAGCTTAAAAAGAAGAGCGAATATAATGCGCGAATTGAAAATTCAAAAAAAGAAATGAGCTTCGTACCCGAAGAGAGAATAATTCCTTTCTCGTCAGAAACGGGCGCAGGACTTGATACATTAAAGAAATTTATTGAAGAATATATAGGAGAATGAAAATGAGCAAAACACCTTTCACAACAAAAGAAAAACTTGAGGAGATAGCAAAAGTATATCCCACTCCTTTCCACCTTTATGATGAGGCAGGCATCCGTAAAAATGCCGAAAATCTTAAAAAGGCATTTGCTTGGAATAAAGGCTTTAAAGAATATTTCGCAGTTAAGGCTACTCCCAACCCATTCCTTATCAATATTTTAAGAGATTATGGTTGCGGCTGTGACTGTTCATCAATTACCGAGCTTATGCTCTCAAAGGCTATCGGCGCAGTTGGTGACGATGTAATGTTCTCATCAAACGACACACCTCCTGCAGAGTTTAAGTATGCCGATGATATGGGCGCAATTATTAACCTTGACGATATTACTCATATTGATATACTTGAAAAGACACTTGGCTATATTCCAAAGAAAATTTCTTGCCGTTATAATCCCGGCGGATATTTCTCAATTGCCAATAATATTATGGACAATCCCGGTGACGCTAAATACGGTATGACCACTGAACAGCTTTTTGAAGCTTTTAAAACTCTTAAAGCAAAGGGTGCTGAAGAATTCGGTATTCACGCATTCCTTGCAAGTAACACGGTTACAAATGAGTATTATCCCACACTTGCAAAAACTCTTTTTGAGGTCGCAGTGAAACTCAAAGAGGAAACAGGCGCACATATCAAATTTATTAACCTTTCAGGCGGTATCGGTATTCCTTACCGTCCCGAGCAGGAGGGCAACGATATTTTTGCAATCGGCGAGGGTGTAAGAAAGGTTTACGAAGAAGTGCTCACTCCCGCTGGTATGGATGATGTTGCAATTTTCACAGAGCTTGGCAGATTTATGCTTGCTCCTTACGGCGCACTTGTAACACGCGCAATCAATGAAAAGCACACTCATAAAGAGTACATAGGCGTTGACGCTTGTGCAGTTAACCTTATGCGTCCTGCAATGTATGGTGCTTATCATCACATTACAGTTATGGGTAAAGAGAATGGAGATTGTGACCATAAATATGATGTAACCGGTTCACTTTGCGAAAATAACGATAAATTTGCAATCGACAGAATGTTACCTAAAGTTGATATGGGTGATTTGCTCTATATTCACGATACAGGTGCCCATGGATTTGCGATGGGATATAACTACAACGGTAAATTGAAGTCAGCGGAAATTCTTCTTAAAGAAGATGGTAGTTATGAGCTTATCCGCCGTGCAGAAACTCCTGCAGATTACTTTGCAACATTTGATTGCTTTGATTTCTACAAAAAAGTTACTGAATAAAATTTGAGGTTTTATTATGTCCTTTGTCCACTTACATGTGCATACAGAGTATAGCTTGCTTGACGGTGTTTGCCGTCTTGACAGGCTTTGTTCTGTTGCAAAGGAGAGGGGGCAAAATGCTCTTGCAATTACCGACCACGGTAATCTTTTTGGTGCAGTGGATTTTTATAAGGCGGCAAAAAAGTACGGCATTAAACCCATTATCGGTTGTGAGGTTTATGTTGCCGCGCGCTCTCGTTTTGATAAGGTTCACGGCATAGATTCAGAACGTCATCACCTTGTTTTACTTTGTAAAAATGAAACAGGCTATAAAAATCTTACTAAGATGGTGTCTTCTGCCTGGGTTGATGGCTTTTATACTAAACCGAGAATTGACCGCGAGCTTTTAGAAAAGCATCATGAGGGTCTAATAGCACTTTCTGCTTGTCTTGCAGGTGAAATTCCGAAAGCTATTTCAAACGGCGATATGCACCGTGCAAAGCAAACTGCCTTGTGGTATGAATCTGTATTCGGTAAAGGCAATTATTACCTTGAAATACAAAATCACGGTATAAATGAGCAAGCCCGCGTCAATGAGGGATTAATGCGTATTTCTAAAGAAACAGGCATACCTCTTGTTGCTACAAACGATGTTCATTATATTAACCGTGAAGATGCAAACACGCAGAAAATTTTAATTTGTATCGCCACAAACCATACAATCGACGAAGAAAATTCACTTGAATTCGAAAGTGATAATTTCTATCTTAAAACCGAAGACGAAATGCGCTCACTTTTTCCGTATGCATTAGAGGCGATTGAAAATACGCAGAAAATTGCGGAAATGTGTAATTTTGATTTTGAATTCGGCAATACAAAGCTCCCAAATTTCAAGGTACCCGATGGCAAGTCTCACTTTGATTATTTCAGAGAAAAATGCTATGCGGGGCTCAAGATAAGATATGGCGGAAATCCCGCTCAGTTGTATATTGAACGCCTTGAATATGAATTATCGGTTATCAATGATATGGGTTATGTTGACTATTTCCTGATAGTTGCCGACTTTATTCAGTATGCACGCGACCATGGTATTCCTGTTGGTCCCGGCAGAGGCTCGGGCGCGGGCAGTATATGTGCTTATTGTATGGGAATTACAAATATTGACCCCATAAAATACAATTTGATTTTTGAACGATTTTTAAATCCCGAAAGAGTAAGTATGCCCGATATTGACGTGGATTTCTGTTATGAACGCCGTCAGGAAGTAATTGACTATGTTATAGACAAATATGGTGCAGACCACGTTTCACAGATTGTCACCTTCGGCACAATGAAAGCCCGCGCGGCACTTCGCGATGTGGGTAGGGCAATGGGACTTTCTTATGCTACAGTTGATAATGTGGCAAAGAAGATTCCGCGAGTGCTGGGCATTACAATTGAAAATGCACTTATAGAAAGTGAAGAATTAAAAGCACTTTATAACAGTGACGAAAAAATCAAAGAGCTTATTGACACCGCAAAAAGTGTTGAGGGTATGCCACGAAATTCATCAACTCACGCGGCAGGTATCGTTATTACCGACCGTCCCGTAAGCGATTATGTTCCGCTCGCCCGAAATGACGAGTCAATTGTTACACAGTTTACGATGACTACAATTGAAGAGCTTGGGCTTCTTAAAATGGACTTTTTGGGACTTCGCACTCTTACAGTCATTAATGATTGTGTAAAAACAGTAAAAAGAAAAAATCCAAATTTTGATATTGAAAAAATTTCATATGATGACCCAAAGGTTTATTCGTTATTCACAGCAGGGCAGACCGACGGTGTTTTTCAATGTGAATCGAACGGTATGAGAAGTGTATTTATGCGCCTCAAACCCACAAATCTTGAGGATATTATCGCGGTTATTTCACTTTACCGTCCCGGTCCCATGGATTCAATCGACAGTTACATTGAAAACCGTCATAATCCCGACAGAATAAGATATAAAACTCCAATGCTTCGCGATATTCTTGATGTCACTTACGGTTGTATGGTTTATCAGGAGCAGGTAATGCAGATTTTCCGTTCACTTGCAGGCTATTCCCTTGGCAGAGCGGATATTGTCCGCCGTGCAATGTCAAAGAAAAAGCATAAGGTGCTTGAAGACGAAAGAACTTTCTTCTGCGATGGTTGTGCAAAAAACGGAATTTCACAAAGCATTGCAAATGAAATTTTTGATGATATGTCATCGTTTGCCTCATACGCATTTAACAAATCTCACGCGGCGGCATATGCTGTTGTAGCTTACAGAACGGCATATCTTAAATACTATTATCCTTGCGAATTTATGGCTGCTTTGCTTACAAGTGTGCTTGACGACGCAGGCAAGGTTGCCGATTATATTGAGGATTGCAAGCGTAACGGCATCACAATTCTTGCACCCAATGTAAATTACAGTTATAAGACCTTCGCTCCCAATGTAAAAGGCGACAAGACTATTATGTTTGGCCTTCTTGCAATTAAAAATCTTGGTCACGATTTCATCGATACAATAATAAATGAAAGAAAGCTGAATGGTGAATATACTTCATTCTATTCTTTTTGCAAGCGTGTTCACGGCAAGGGATTTAATCGCAGAGCAGTTGAAAGTCTTATAAAATGCGGAGCGCTTGACGGGTTAGGAAGTAACCGTCACGAAATGCTCAATAATCTTCCTTTTATTATTGATGAGCTTGATGATAGCCGACGCAGAAACCTTGAGGGTCAGATTGTTTTTTTCGATTTGATGCAGGATACTGCGCAGAGCGAATATGTTATGAAGCCTACAACAGAGTTTAAAACTAATGAGCTTCTCGCTATGGAAAAGGAAACAACAGGACTTTATATTTCTGCGCATCCAATGAAAGAATATGCAGAGCTTATAGAGAAGCTTAAATGCGATAAAATTACCGATATTGTCAATGCGGATGATTATGATAGTAAATATGGTGATGGCACCTCTGTCAAGGTTATGGGTATTGTAAACGGTATTACAAGAAAGCAGACCAAGAGCGGTGAAACAATGGCTTTTGTAACTCTTGAAGATGTTTCGGGTTCAATTGAGGTCATTGTTTTTCCAAAGCTTTTTGCAAGATACGCCAATACCTTTAATAATGGTGTTGCGGTATTTGTGGGTGGCAGACTTTCTGTGCGTGAAGAAGAAAATCCTAAACTTATACTCGATTTTGCAGAAACTGCAGAAAGTGTTAAGGATAAACAAACACGAAAGGTTGGTTTGTTTGTTCGTGTTGACAATAATCAGAGTAAAATGTATTTTGAATGTGCAAAATATATTGAGGAGAATTCAAAAGCAGGGGATATACCGCTTTATTTCTATTTTGCAGACAGTAAAAAGTATTTCCCATCAAAAAAGATTTCTGTTGATGAAAGCTTGATTAACGGACTGAAAGATATTGCTGGTACGCAGAATGTAATATTGCAAAAATAGCCAATTTCTGACTTGCATTTTATTTGCTCTTATGTTATCATATAGGCTCAATGTGGTAATATTTAGCAAAAGTCTAAAGGGTGATAAATATGAAAACTATAGGTGTTCTCACAAGTGGTGGCGATGCTCCCGGTATGAACGCGGCTGTTCGTTCAGTTGTTCGTGCAGGTTGTGAAAACGGATTTCGCGTTATGGGTATAAGACGTGGCTACAATGGTCTTATGCAGGGTGATATGTATGAAATGAATCTTCGTAGCGTTTCCAATATTATTAACCGCGGCGGTACAATTCTTTATTCTGCAAGAAGCCCCGAATTCAAAACAGAAGAGGGTCTTCAGAAGGCACTCAATGTTGCAAAAGAGGTTGGTCTTGACGGCGTTGTTGTTATCGGCGGTGACGGTTCATTCAGAGGTGCACGTGATTTGTCACTTCGCGGACTTCCCTGTGTTGGTGTTCCCGGTACAATTGACAACGATATTGCTTGCAGTGATTACACAATAGGTTATGACACTGCAATGAATACAGTTCTTGAAATGGCTGACAGACTTCGCGACACTACTGAATCACACGACCGTTGCTCAGTTATTGAGGTTATGGGACGTCGTGCAGGTTATATTGCTCTTAATGCAGGTATTGCCTGCGGTGCTACAACAATCCTTATTCCCGAGGTTGAGTATGACTTCCAACGCGACGTTATTGACCGAATGCTCAGAACTCAGAAAACAGGTAAAAAGCACTTTATTATAATTGTTGCCGAAGGTGTAGGCGGCGTGGAAGAAATGGCAAAACGTATTCAGGCTGAAACAGGTGTTGAAACAAGAGCTACAGTTTTGGGTCACGTTCAACGTGGCGGTTATCCTACGGTACGCGACAGAGTTGCAGGTAGTCTTATGGGTTACAAAGCAGTTGAACTTCTTAAACAGGGCGTTGGAAATCGTGTTGTTGCAATGCAGAAGTCAGAAATTGTTGATTTCGACATTTTCGAGGCTCTCAATATGACAAAGTCTCTCGACCTTGACCTTTACAAAATTGCTCACGAGATTTCAATTTAATTATGTCAAACATAGTTCTTATCGGTATGCCCGGTTGCGGTAAAAGCACAGTCGGTGTTATACTTGCAAAAACTCTTGGTATCGGCTTTGTTGATACTGATTTGATTATTCAACAACGCGAAAAGCGTCTTTTACAGAATATAATTGATAGTGACGGAATAGGAAAATTTCTTGATTGCGAAGCAGAAGCTGTTAAATCACTTGAGTGTGAAAACTGCGTAATCGCTACTGGTGGCAGTGTGATTTTTCGCGAGGACGCAATTAATCATCTTAAAAAAGATGGTAAAATCTTTTATCTTGATGTTCCTCTTGATGAAATAAAAAAACGTCTGGATAATATTAGTACTCGCGGTGTTGCAGCTTCAAAAAATCAGACTATTGACGATATTTTCAATGAACGTTCACCACTTTATGAAAAGTATGCCGATTATATTCTTGATTTGAATGGTTGTTCGGCAGAGCAAACTGTTGAAAAAATTTCAAAATTTTACAAATAAAATTTCGCCTTACGGTAATTTCATTTAAAGAGAAATTTCACCGCAAGGCGATTTTTTTACCTTAAATAATATTCTTTCCGTGAGGAACATTATTAGTGCGACCAAAAATCGCACGGAGGTGAGCATTTGTGTAATTTTTTTAAAACGCTTTCTGCAATCTGCACTGCATTGTGTGTAGTTGTTTTTTCTCTGGTATATTTCGGTCAAAAAAATATACCCGATAAAATAACAACAATTGAAAATTCAACCTATGAATTTAAAAGCTTTTTCGGTATTTCGTTATTTCGTTTAGATTATGAAAACGAAAAAGGAGTTGCGTCGGGGACTGCCCGAGCTTCACAGAACGAAGCTGAAATTGACCTTTTGAATATTATTCCCGTAAAGACTGCCGAAATAACAAACTCAAAAAGAAAATATGTTGTTCTCGGCGGAGAACTTTTCGGTGTTAAGCTTTATACCGATGGTGTACTTGTTGTTGATACCGATGTGGTAGAAACTGAAAACGGTAAAGTAAATCCCGCTCAAGAAGCAGGGTTAAGGGTAGGGGATATTATCAAAAGTATAAACAATAAAAAAATAACCTCAACAAAATCATTGGCAGAGCAAATACAATCCAGTAATGGCGAAAAAATGAGTTTTGGTATTGTCCGTAACAACAGAAATCTTACTGTTGAATTTGAAACTTACAAAGAAAAAACAACGGGTAAATATAAAGCTGGTCTTTGGGTGCGTGACAGTACGGCAGGACTTGGTACAGTAACTTTTTACAATCCTGAAAATGATTGCTTTGCAGGGCTTGGTCATGGAATTTACGATGTTGATACCAATGAAATAATGCCTATGTATAACGGCGAGGTTTTTAATGCTTATACAAATGGAATCTATAAAAGCAGTACAGGCAGTGTAGGGGAGCTTTGCGGTGTGATAACGGGTAAATCTATTGGAGAGCTTTGTCTTAATAATGAAATGGGTGTGTACGGATTTGTAAAAACCGTCAAAACTGAGGCAGTTCCGGTCGCAGTGAAACAAGAGGTAACAACGGGAAAAGCACAAATATATTGTACTCTTGATGACGGAGGAGTAAAAAGCTATGATATTGAAATAAAAAAGATATATTCAAATTCAGATTCAGTTAATAAAGATATGATAATCGAAGTTACAGATAAAGCACTTTTAGAAAAAACAGGCGGAATAGTTCAGGGAATGAGTGGCTCACCGATAATACAAAACGGCAAGCTTGTAGGTGCCGTAACGCATGTTTTCGTGAACGACCCCACCAAAGGATACGCAATATTTATTGAAAGAATGTTGAATACAGCCGAGAAAATGGCAGAAGAGCAAAAACTTGAAGATGCCGCATAGCAAAAAAAGAAGCCGAACTATGCTTGAAGTTAAGTGTAGTTCGGTGTTTTCTGCGATAATACTTTAATGTTTTAAAATAATATACTTTTAAACTTTTAAACATTCTTGTTTCGCTCTTTATTTTATGTTGTAATTTAGAAAAAACTATGCTATACTTATTTCATAATGAGCAATAGCAGAGAAGAGTGATGTTTGTGTTCAAAAGTGCAGGATATGTTCTCAAAGAAAACTTCCAAAATATCTTTAGAATTTATTCAATTGCAAAATATGAGTTGCTTGCTGATATGCGAAACAGTAAGCTGGGTCTGTTTTGGAATTTTGCCAACCCCGTAATTCAGGTTTTAACATATTGGTTTGTTTTCGGCTATATTATGAACCGCAAAGATGTTGACGGCATTCCATATATTCTCTGGATGCTTGGTGGCATTGTAATATGGTTCTTTATGAGCCCCTGCATTACTGACGGTTGCAATGCTATTTACAGAAAAACCGATGTTATAACGAAAATGAAATTCCCCGTGAGCATTCTGCCGATGACAGTTGTACTCAATAAGCTTTTTGACCATTTCTGTATGATGGTTATTCTTGTAATTGTTTTTGCAATTTTTGGTTATTTTCCAAGTGTTCATTGGTTTGGTCTTATTTATTATCTTCTCTGTGCAATTATTTTTGCCGCATCACTTTCAATGACTACATCAGTTCTCAATATGCTTGCACGCGATACAAGAAAGTTAATTCTTGCTTGCATGCGTCTTCTTTTGTATCTCTCACCGATTCTCTGGAGCATAGATTATGTTAAGCATCCCACGTTAAGCAAAATTATTGCTTGCAACCCCATTGCATATATTGTAAGTGGTTACAGAGATTGTTTCTTCTATCACGAAGGCTTGTTCCGTGAGCCTTGGACAGACATCGTTTTCTGGTGCATCACAATCGGCTTGTTTATGTTCGGCAGTAAAATGATGTACAAATTCCGTACAAGATTTATTGATATGATTTAAGAGGCTTTTATGAGTAAAGAAGTAGTAATTGAATTTAAAAATGTATCAAAAATTTATAAATTAAAAAGAAAAGATAAGCAGGTTACAAAGGACCAGAAAAGTCAGGATTTCTATGCCTTAAAGGACCTCTCTTTCCAGATTGAAAAGGGTCAGGTAGTGGGTATTCTCGGTACAAACGGCTCGGGTAAATCCACAATGTCTTTGGTTCTTGCAGGCATTGCATCGCCCAACGAGGGCACTATTGAGGTGAAAGGCGAGCAGGCTTTGATTTCAATTCAGACAGGACTTAATAATCAGCTTACAGGACTTGAAAATATTAAGCTCAAGGGTGCTTTGCTTGGACTTTCAAAAAAGAGAATTCAAGAGATTATTGACGGCGTAATTGAATTTGCCGAAATCGGCGATTTCCTTTATCAGCCCGTTAAAAAGTATTCAAGCGGTATGAAATCACGTCTCGGTTTCTCAATTAACCTTTGTCTTGACCCCGATATTCTCATTGTTGACGAGGCTTTGTCAGTAGGCGATAAGGGCTTTGCAAATAAGTGTCTTAAAAAGATGAATGAGCTTAAAACTGAAGGCAAAACAATTGTTTTCGTTTCACACTCGTTGCCACAAGTAAGAGAATTTTGTGACTCAGCCATGTGGCTTGAGGGCGGTAAGCTTAAAGAATATGGCGATGTTAAAACGGTATGCGACCATTATGCCGCCTATGTTGACAGATATAATAAAATGTCCGATGCCGAGAAGAAAGCAGAGCTCGCCGCAAAATTCAATGAGCGCGTAATCAAAGGCGCCGAGCCAAGCCCCTTGCGTAAATTGATTAGAAAAATCCGAAAGAAATTAAAGAAATAAAAAAATTAGAGCTATCCAATTTGGATGGCTCTTTAATTTTGCCTCCCTCTGACAAGGTGGGTGATAACGCGTCAGCGTTGACGGATGGTAGAAAAATGTGTAGTGACAGACATCATTGTCTGTCCGTGTTATTTAATATGTAATTCTATTTAGAAGTACAAACTATGTGAGGATGTATTTTTATTTTTGATAAAAACGCATGCTCTGTTTCAGCATTCTCTTATAGTTTGTCGAAAGTTTGTGTCGCAGCAATCGGAGTTATGCGTTTTATGTGCGTAGCTTCGGCTGCGCACTTTTTTATTTTCAGGAGGAAAAAGAAATGGAAAACAATGTAATTAGAAAATTTGGAGTCAATAAAACTGCAAAAACAGCAAAAATAATACTAATATTATTTGGTTGTTTGGTAACCTTTGGTGGCGCATTACTCTTGGCATTAGAGGAAGAGCAACAAATGTTGGGAATAATTTTCATAGTATTTGGTGTAATTGGTGTTACTGGGGCACAATTTCTATCCAAAAGGTATATATGTATATGTGAAAGTAAACTTTACGGAGAATTAGGTTCATTTACAAATAAAAATCAAGCGGTTGAAATAAATTATTCTGAAATTATTTAAGTAAAAGCTGCTTCACGAGATACTGTAGTGATAGAAACAGTAAAAGGTACATATCAGTTTGTAATGATTGATGAGTCAAAAAAATGTGTAGAGTTGATATTAAAACAAATGAACAAAGTAAAATAAGAAAAAGGGTAGAGACCAAAATCTCTTCCCTTAATCTTTTATTGTTTTAATTTTTCAAACTCTGCAATGGTGCAGGGATTCTTCCGCCGCGGTTTATGAATTTAGCAGGGGAGGCAGTGTTTAATTTCATTACAGGTCCATAGCCTAAAAGTCCGCCGAAATTGAGTGTATCGCCAATATTCTTGCCAATGGCGGGAATAAGACGAACTGCGGTAGTCTTTGAGTTAACCATACCGATTGCCGCCTCGTCAGCGATAATGCCCGAAAGCACCTCGGCGGTTGTGTCACCGGGTACAATAATCATATCAAGACCAACAGAGCAAACACAGGTCATTGCTTCAAGCTTTTCAATGGTGAGTGCACCGCTTGCAGCCGCCGCAATCATGCCCGCGTCCTCTGAAACGGGAATAAATGCACCCGAAAGTCCGCCAACGTGTGAAGATGCCATTACACCGCCCTTTTTAACCGCATCGTTGAGAAGTGCAAGACAAGCAGTTGTGCCGTGAGCACCGCATTGCTCAAGTCCCATTTCTTCGAGGATATATGCCACAGAATCGCCAACTGCGGGAGTGGGAGCAAGTGACAAGTCAACAATACCGAACGGTACATCAAGTCTTTTTGATGCTTCTTTTGCTACCAACTGTCCCATTCTTGTAATCTTAAATGCGGTACGCTTTACCATATCTGCAACTTCTGTAATATCTGCATTGGGAATTTTAGAAATTGCCGAGCGTACAACACCGGGACCGGATACACCAACATTGATTACACAATCAGGCTCACCAACACCGTGAAAAGCGCCTGCCATAAATGGGTTATCTTCAGGAGCGTTACAGAATACAACAAGTTTAGCAGGGCCAATACAACCCTTATTTGCAGTAATTTCTGCAGATTCTCTAATAATCTGTCCCATCAATTTAACCGCGTCCATATTGATACCTGCTTTTGTTGAGCCGATATTAACTGACGAGCAAATGTGGTCTGTCACGTCAAGTGCCTCGGGAATACTGCGGATTAACGCTTCATCGCCCGCGGCAAAGCCTTTCTGAACAAGTGCAGAATAACCGCCGATAAAGTTGACGCCAACTGTCTGTGCAACTCTTTCAAGTGTCTTTGCATAAAGAATCGGATCACCTTTACCCGATGCCAAAATCATAGAAATAGGAGTAACTGAAATTCTCTTATTGATAATCGGAATACCGTATTCCTTTTCAATATCTTCGCCTGTTTTAACAAGGTTTTCTGCTTTTCTTGTCATTTTCTCATAGATTTTATCGCAGGTTGATTTTGCATCACCTGTGCTACAATCAAGCAGAGAAATACCCATTGTAATTGTTCTTATGTCAAGATTTTCATCTTGAATCATATTGATTGTTTCAAGTATATCATGTGTATTTATCATTATTGATACCTCAATTTATATTCTGTGCATTGAATTGAAAATATCTTCGTGCATAGCGTGAATTGAAAGTGCCATTTCGTTGCCGATTGCTGTCACTTTATCAGAAAATTCAGTAAAAGGAACATTTGCTTTTTCCAAGTCAACGAGCATAATCATACAGAACATATCCTGCAAAATTGATTGCGAAACCTCAATAACATTTACGCCGTTTTCTGCACATGCAGTTGAAACCTTTGCCAAGATACCAACCATATCTTTACCAACTACGGTAATAATACCTCTCATATTAAATTACCTCCAAAATATAATGAAAATATTTTATCATAAAAAAACTTTTATGTGAATATCAATATTTTTCAAAATTTGTTGAAAAATATGTTAGATTTATAGTAAAATAGGCACATAACTATTGTGAGGTGTTGAAGATGTATAAAAACATTGTAGATTTACACGTTCATACCGACAATTCATTTGACGGAAATCACTCGGCAACTTTCTTTTGTGAAAAGGCAGAGTTTATGGATTTAAGAGCTATTGCGTTTACCGACCATTGCGAAGTTGACCAGTTCAGAGGCGACGACGATTACGAAAAAAGAATATATCAGGCTTTTTTTGAAGTTGCAAAGGTTCGTTCTGCATTCAGAGGTAAGTTGATTGTACTCAATGGCATTGAGCTTGGTCAACCGGCTTATGATATTGAATGTGCAGAGGATATTATAAAGAGATATGATTACGACCAGATTATCGGCTCCGTTCATAATCTTCGCGGAAAAGAAGATTTCTATTTTATGGAAAATCTTAAAATTGACGATGCTGAAAAAATGCTCACCGAATATTTTGATGAAATTCTTGAAATGCTCAAATGGGGCAATTTTGATGTGCTTGCACATCTCACATATCCCTTGAGATATTTTTATTCAAAATCAAACCTTGATATTGATTTGAATAAGTTTAAAAAGCAAATTGACGAAATTCTTTTAATTACCGCAAAAACTAATAAAGCACTTGAAATCAATACGGCGGCACTTCGTCAACCGCTTAATAAGCTTTCGCCCGAGGTTGATATTCTTAAACGATATAAAGAGCTTGGCGGCAAGCTTGTGTCTGTTGGCTCCGACGCTCATTATGCCGAACACTTGGCGGCGGATATCGACAAAGCCTATGACGCGGCACTTGAGGCAGGCTTTAACAATATCACTTTTTTCCAAAGACGCACACCAATGTTATTAAAAATTGAAACAGGGGAGTAAGTTATGAAAGTAAAAGCTGCAGCTAAAATTAATTTGATGCTCGATATTCTCAAAAAGCTTGACAATGGTTATCACAGTCTTTTTATGATTATGCAGTCCATTGATTTATATGATACCGTAACTGTTGAAAAAAACAGTATTAATGAAATAATTATTAAATGTGACAAAGACGGCGTGCCTTGTAATGAAAAAAATATTGCTCATAAATGTGCAAGAGTATTTTTCGATTATTGTAATATTGATGACAGGGGAATAACAATCGAAATCGAGAAAAATATTCCCATGGCGGCAGGCGTTGCAGGTGGTAGCGCAGATGGTGCGGCGGTGCTTTATTGTCTTGACGAGATTTATGGTACAAATCTCACCGATAGAGAACTCGCTAAAATCGGTAATAAGGTGGGCGCTGATATTCCGTTTAGTCTAACAGGTGGTACTGCAGTTACACTTGGTACAGGCAATGTGATTGCACCTGTTACAGATTTGCCTGAATGCTACATGGTGCTTGCCAAGCCCGACCAAGATGTTTCAACCCCTGAAGCTTATGCCGAATTTGACGCACTTACCCGAGTTCGCCACCTTGACAGAGTTGCGATGATTGACGCAGTTTCAAACGGCGATTACGAAAAAATCTGTTCACTTTGCGGCAATGTGTTTGAACAGGCAGTTGAAGTGCCAAAAAGACCGCACATCAAGGGTGTTATGCGCAAATGCGGCGCAGATGCTTGTTGTATGAGCGGTAGCGGACCAACAGTTTTTGGTCTGTTCAGCGACAAAGAAAAGGCTGAACTCTGCCTTGAAAAGCTCAGTAAAAAATATGAAAATGTATTCATGTGCAAGCCTGTGAATAAGGGTGTTGTTGAAATATGAAGTTAAAGAAAAACAGCGTGGAAATCCTTGAAAGAATTAACAAAATTCTTGCTGATTTCGCAATGGCTAATGGCAATCTGCCATTTTATAAAATCATACCAAATGCAGACGATGAATATGTGGGTGCAATTAAGTTTGATTCATTTATGGCATATTTCTGCTTTGCTGAAGACTCTGTGTTCGGTTATTCTTTTATGGAAACGCCGTTTCACGATGGGAATGCTACTTTTGGTAGAGACATTGCGTTGCTAACAAGATTTAAATTCGATTTTTCAGAAATTGCATTTTCACCCTATGATATACATAATGTGATTAATTCACATGATTTCATAACTCTTGATTTTCACGAAATGAAAAGCTTAGAAGACGCTGAAAACAATTTATCGGTAATTTTAAACTTTATCAAAAAGAATCTTGTTGCAATCAGAAATATTGCAACTGATGCAAATTTACAGAATAAGTTACTGGATAACTATTTCAGCGACCAGAAGGCACTCGACAAAAAGTTCGATAAAGAAGAGTTTTACGAGGATATAAAGCTTTCTATGGCGGCTTACGAAATGTCGCTATACCTTCATTGTGACTTGCACGATGGTGTTGACCGATTCCTTTGTGCAGGTAATTATTCGCCGTTAATCAAGAAAGCCATTAAGCTTGAAAATAAAGGTAAAATTACTGTTTTTGAAAAAAGATATACTGATTATCTTGTTGAGAACGGTTACCCTGCACCTAACGGCAACAGAAAGCAGAAAAGATTGGAAACGAAAAGCAAGAGTAATTGGACAGCAGGCATAACAATAATTTCTGTTGTCGCGGCACTTGTTGCGAGTCTTGTTGTTTGCATTTCTCTGGAAGAAAGAGCAATAGAATACTTTTTTACAAATAAAAATTATATTGCTACCATTGAAAATGAACTTCCTTATATTTTAATGACCTGTGGTTTAGCTTTTTTGTTTGTAAGAATACTTTTATTTATTCCGATAATCAAAGACAAAACACATTACGGTGAAGCTCTTGCCGGCGGCAAAACTTGGGTGTTGAAGTTGGCATTAGTTGTTTCAATAATTTTTATGGTTGTTTCACCGATTATTTCAGTATCAAACATTAAAAATAATTCGATTTGTCTTGAAAATAATCAATTATGTCTTGAAAACGAACCGCTGGAAAAATCTCAAGTAGAAATTATTTACATCCAAGGTTATTATGAAGTTGATAATGACGGGAATGAGTATTATGTAAGCGGCCCCGATTGCTCAAGTTATTATATTGTTTTTGACGGTGATTATGAAAATCATAATTTTTGCAATGGTCTTTACGACGAAAACGGCAATGAAAAGTATGTTTTAATTAAAGCTCTAAAACAGACAGATTATACCGTTAAAACCTTTAAGACATTTGAGGAATTTTCAGAATTATTTTAAAAATAAGGCTCGGGAGTTAATCCTGAGCCTTGGTTTTTATGTATTCAAATAGTTTTTGACAACCGAGGGAAACATCGTTATAGGTTGTTGTAAAATCACGTGTATACCACGGGTCTGCAACATCGCGGTCATTATGTGCAAAGCTTAATAATTTGTATATTTTATTATCCTTATCATATCCGATAATTCGGTTTATATTTCGCATATTGGCACTATCCATTCCGATTATGAAATCATATTTTTCATAGTCGGATTTTCTTAATTGAACCGCTTGTCTTTTTGTATAAGGAATTCCCATTTCATCAAGAATTTTTTTAGTTCCCCAATGAGTATCATTACCGATTTCTTCTGTGCTTGTAGCGCTTGAACAAATCAGAAAATCACTTTCATAACCATTCTTACTGACAATATCTTTCATCACGAATTCTGCCATAGTAGAACGGCAAATATTACCGTGGCAGACAAACATAATTTTAATCATAGTATCACCAAAGATATTCTATCATAAAATCAAGTATTTGAAAATAGCCAACTTGGGTATATTCAGCCTTTTTTATTCATATTTATTTATGATCGATAAGGAGGGCTGAATTTTGAAGAATTTAGTTGAGGAAAGAGCTGCAATGCTCGGGGAATATATTGTTGAGAATGAGGCGACAGTCCGCGCTGCTGCAAAGGTTTTCGGAATAAGTAAAAGCACAGTACATATGGATGTTGCACAAAGACTTAAAAAAGTTGACCCTAATCTTTATGGGCAGGTACGCAAGGTTCTTGAGGTTAACAAGGCAGAGCGTCATATTCGCGGAGGTCTTGCTACAAAAGAGAAATACCTGAGTAAAAAATAGATTTAACAGAGAAAATTTGCCATAAATCACTTGAAATTTAGCGGTATTAGTGTATAATATATTCTGTTATTTTGTGTACATATATCACTTGAAAGGTGGACAATATAGTGGCAGACGAGAAAAATCTCTTTGTTGACCTTGAGCATCAGGTCATGGAGCTCTGGGAAGAAGAGAAATACTACGAAAAGCTTGTAGAGAAAAATAAGGGTAAGAAAATGTTCCGTTTCCTTGACGGACCTATTACTGCAAATAACCCCATGGGTATTCATCACGCTTGGGGCAGAAGTACAAAAGATATTTTTATCCGATACAAATCAATGAGAGGTTATGATTGCCGTCGTCAGAACGGTTTTGACTCTCAGGGTCTTTGGGTTGAAGTTGAGGTTGAAAAGCAGCTTGGCTTCAAAACAAAGAAAGATATTGAAGAGTACGGAATGGACAAGTTTACCCGTCAGTGCGTTGACCGCGTTAAGCACTATTCAGGTATTATTACCGAGCAGTCAAAGCGTCTTGGTCAGTGGATGGATTGGGAAAACTCATACTATACTAATACAGACCTTAATATTCAGGGTATCTGGCATTTTTTAAAGGAATGTGACAATCACGGTTGGATTCAGCGTGAATATAAGCCAATGCCTTGGTGTCCTCGTTGTGGTACATCACTTTCAGAGCACGAAATGACAGGCTCATATAAGATGATGACTCACAATTCTGTATTCTTTAAGCTTCCAATTGAAGAGCTTAATTCAAAAATTCTTGTATGGACAACTACTCCTTGGACACTTTCTTCAAACGTTGCATTGGCAGTTAACCCCGATATCGACTATGTTGAAGTTAAAATCAAGAGTGATGACCAGACATTAATCCTTGCTAAAAATGCAATCAAATATCTTGGTGATGATAAGCTTGAAGTTGTTCGCGCACTTAAGGGTGAAGAGCTTGTAGGTTTCCATTACGAAACCTGTTTTGCTGACATTCCTGCACAGCAAGGCTTTGAGCACAAAATCGTTGCTTGGGAAGATGTTGCGGCTGACGAAGGTACAGGCGTTGTTCATATTGCTCCCGGTTGCGGTATCGAAGACTTTGAACTTGGCGAAAGCCTTGGTCTTCCAAAGGTTATGCCTATTGACGATATGGGTATTTATCTTGAGGGCTTTGGTTGGATGACAGGTAAAGATAGCCATACAATCGCTGACGAAGTTTTCGCAAAGCTTGATGAACAGAACAAGCTTTATAAAGTTGAACCACACGAACATAGCTACCCTGTATGCTGGAGATGTAAGAGCGAAATTGTTTTCCGTCTTGTTCCGGCTTGGTATATTAAAACAAGTGAAATTAAGCCAAAACTCATTGAATGTGCAAATTCAGTTAAATGGGAACCGGCTTCAAACGGAAAGCGTATGAATGACTGGCTTACAAATATGGGTGACTGGAATATTTCACGTAAGCGTTATTACGGAATGCCACTTCCTTTCTATCCCTGTAGCTGTGGTCATATTACAGTTATTGGTTCAAAGGATGAACTTCGCGAAAAAGCGGTTGACCCGGCCCTTGTTGATGCTCTTCCTGAACTTCACAGACCTTGGGTTGATGAAGTTAAGATTAAGTGTCCACACTGTGGTAAGGAAGTATCTCGTGTTTCAGATATCGGTGACGTTTGGCTTGATGCAGGTATCGTTCCATTCTCAACACTTGGTTACTTTACAGACCGTGAAGCTTGGGAAAAGAATTTCCCTGCAGAGTGGGTTACAGAAATGCATGAGCAGGTTAGACTCTGGTTCTATTCAATGCTCTTTATGAGTACCGTTCTCGTTGGCAAAGCACCTTATGAGAGAGTTGTTACAAATGGTATGGTTGTATCAGAAGATGGCTCTAAATTCTCAAAAACAGGATTTATGATTAAGTTTGATGAGGCTGCTGAAAAAATCGGTGCTGATACTGTTCGTTATCTCTATGCAAGCGCACCAAATACCAATGACGTTCGTTTTGGTTATAACCTTGGTGACGAGGCAAGAAGAAAGATGCTCGGCTACTGGAATATCTACACATTCTTTGACACCTATGCACAGCTTGACAAGCCAAACTTTGCTGATTATAAAGTTGATTTCTCAAAATTGACACCAACAGATAAGTGGCTTGTTGTAAGAACAAACGAATTTATAAACAAATCAACCGCTTCAATGGATGATTATAAGGCATTTGCACTTGTTAAAGATTTTGAAGCATTTGTTGATGATATTTCTAACTGGTATATCAGAACTAACCGTCGTCGTTTCTGGAAAACAGGCGATGAGCAGGATAAGATGGTTGCTTATTGGACACTCTTCAACGCACTTAAAGTGTGCACACAGGTAATGGCTCCAATCATGCCCTTTATGACAGAATATATCTGGCAGAAGCTCATTAAGAAGTGTGATTCTACAGTAGCAGAGTCAGTGCACTTAAGCGATTGGCCTACAGTTCTCGAAGGTGTTGAGGATGATGGTATTATTGAGCAGACAATCCTTGCTCGCGAGGTAATTGCAGTTGCAATGAGACTTCGTAACGAGCAGCAAATCAAGGTTCGTCAGCCACTTGCAAAGCTTTTTGTTTGTTGTGATGCAGATAAAGCGGATAAAATCAAGACATTTGAGAAGAATATTCTTGACGAGCTCAATATCAAGGCTATTGAATACATTGATGACATCAATGTTCTTGAAGATAAATTCCTGACTGTTAACTTTAAGGTTGCAGGTGCAGTTCTTAAGCAGAATGTTAATAAGATGAAGCAGACTCTTGAAGCTCTTTCGGAAGACGAAATGTCAGCACTTACAGCATCTGTAGTTGCAGGCGGTGAGGTTGCTGTTCCCGGTTGGGAAGAGAAGTTTGATGCCTCAATCTTCAATGTTCAGTCAAAGACAAAGAAGGGTATTGTTTCTGCAGAATTTGCAACTGAATCTGTTGTAGCACTTGATGTAGTGCTTACAGACGAGCTTCTCAAGGAAGGCGTAGTTCGTGATATTATTCGTCAGTGTCAGGTTGCTCGTAAAGAAGCCGGCTATCAGGTTGAACAGCGTATCAATGCTTCTATTACTGTTGATGACGAGTTTATTGTGAATGCTCTTACTGAAAAACTCGCTTATGTTGCAAGTGAGCTTCTTGCAGACAGTCTTGTTCTTAATGCAGAAATGAAAGCAGATTATTCAAATGAGTTCACAGTAAATAATAAAAATGTTACTGTATCAGTTGCTAAAGGAGAATAAAAATGTTTCAGGTTACTAAAGATATGAATATCGGCGAAATTCTTGACAATGCAAGAGAAACCGTACCGTTTTTCATTAATCTCGGTATGCATTGCCTCGGTTGTCCATCAGCACGTGGTGAAACTGTTGAGCAGGCTTGTATGGTTCACGGCGTAGACCCCGATGAATTTGTTGATGGCATCAATGCTTTTCTTAAAGAAAACGCAAGCAAATAATTAAATTGTCCCCCTATTCTCAATAGGGGGATTTTGTTCAGAAGAGGTGAGTTATATGCAACTTGATAAAAGACTTTCTGCGGTGGCAGGTTTAGTGCGAAAAGGTACAAATTTTGCCGATATTGGCACCGACCACGCGTATTTGCCTGTTTATCTTATAAAAAAAGGTGTAATAGACAATGCCATTGCCGCTGATTTACGCAAAGGTCCTCTTGAAAATGCGAGAGAAACTGCTGAAGCATATAATCTCACTGCTTATATTCAACTTCGATTGTCTGACGGACTTGATAATTTTACTGATGGCGAAGTAAATGAAATCGCTGTCGCGGGTATGGGCGGATTACTCATTGCTCAATTTGTTGAAAGAACTGAATGGCTAAAAACTTCAGATGTTCACCTTATTCTTCAACCAATGACCCATGCCGAAGAATTAAGAAAAACTCTTTATGATAAAGGCTTTCAAATCGATAAAGAAGTTGCAGTACTAGATAAAGATAAGCTTTACATAGCTATAAGTGCATATTATTGTGGGCAAAAAATTGATTATACCGATTTTGATTTAATTGTGGGTAAATTACCTTTAAATAATGACGAGCCTTCAAAAATATATCTAAATCATATTTACCGGAAATATAACAAAAAGCTTGTCGCATTGAAAAATGCAAATAAAGATTGTGAAGAGCTTGAAAAAATAGTGGGGGAGTTGAAAAAATGGCAACTGTAAGAGATGTTTATGAGTTTATTAATTCTATTGCACCTTTTGATACGGCAGAAGAATGGGATAATGCGGGACTTTTAGTTGGTAATGCAAGTAAAGTTGTAAATAAAATTCTTTTTGCACTTGATTGTACAGAAGATGTTATTGAGCAAGCAGTTTCTTGCGGTGCAGATTTAATTGTTACTCATCACCCCATAATTTTTAAGCCGATTTCAGAGGTAACTGCGAATAGCTTGGTTTACAAGCTTATTAAAAATGATTTGAACATTATCTGCGCTCATACAAATTATGATAAGGCAAAAGATGGTGTTAATGATATTCTTTGTAAAACAGTTGAACTTGAGGATATAACAAAAATTGACAATACCTGTCTTAATGTTGGCGAATTAAAAACTGAAATGAATTCAAATGAATTTGCACAGTGTGTTAAATTAAAACTGAACGGAGTTGTAAGATATAACTCAATTGAAAAAACAGTAAAAAAAGTAGCAGTTTGTAGTGGTTCGGGCAGTGATTATTTAGTACTTGCAAAAGAATTGTACTGTGATGCACTCCTTACAGGTGATGGTTCACACCATAGTTTTCTCGATGCAGATGATATGGACATGTTACTTATTTGTGCAGGTCACTTTGAAACAGAAAATATTGCAATCCAACCGCTTGCAGAAAAAATTAAAAATAATTTTAATATTGAATGTGTTATCGCGGTGCAGAAATCCCCGATAATCACCATTTAAGAGGTTTTATGGCACTTGACGGAATTACTTTAGGTTTAATTAAAAACGAGCTGAAAGGCTATATAATCGGCGCTAAGGTCGAAAAAATACACCAACCCTCAAAAAATGAGTTGGTGTTCATTTTGCGTACTCGAAATGGCGCTTATAGGTTATATTCTTCTTGCGATGGACAAAGTCCTCGAGTGCATTTGACACGCTATACCCTTGAGAATCCCAAAACTCCACCAATGCTCTGTATGCTTTTCCGGAAAAGACTTGTCGGTGCAAATCTTATTGATATAAGACAAATCAAAAATGACAGAATATTGATATTTGATTTTGACGGCACAACCGAAATCGGTGATAAAACTCAATATCATTTGATTTTTGAGATTATGGGTCAAAGAAGTAATATCATTCTTTGTGATTGTGATTATAAAATTCTTGATGCGGTAAAGAGAGTAGATGAAAGTAAATCACAAATACGTGAAATTCTGCCAGGACTTCGATATGAATTTCCGCCCATGCAGGAAAAATGTGATATTATTAATGATAATATATCAATAGTCGTAAAGAGTATTTTAGAAAAAAGAGACAAAATACTTTCAAAGGGAATTCTTGAAGTTATTGAAGGCTTTTCACCGATTGTCTGCCGTGAAGTTGCATACAGAACAGTTTTCGGTGATAAACAAATCGGCTTATTAACTGAGATTGAAGTAGAAAGACTTACAAATGAACTCGAAATAATTAAAGCTGAAATCACAGGAAAATCAACACCGCAAATTCTTATTAGCAGTGAAAATACACCTTTTGATTTTTCTTTTACTAATATTCGGCAGTACGGAAAAACACTTGAAAAGAAAGAATATGAAACATATTCAGAGCTTCTTGATGATTTCTATTTTGAGCGTGACAAGGTAAATAGAATCAAGCGTCGTGCCTCAGATTTGTTTAAACTTCTCAACAGCGCAGTTGAAAGAACAGCCCGCAAAATCAATAATAGAAAAGCAGAGTTAGAAAAAAGCGAAAATCGTGAACAACTTCGAGTTTTTGCTGAACTCATAACTGCAAATCAATACCGTTTAACCGAAAAATCTTCTGTTTATACTGTTGAGAATTATTATGACAATAATAATTCAATTGATATTCCCGTAAATCCTGCTTTAACGGCACAACAGAATGCTCAAAAGTATTTTAAAGAATACAAAAAGGCCGCGAATGCAGAAAAACTTCTTCATTTGCTTATTGAAGAGGGCGAGCAAGAACTTATTTATCTTGACACGGTTATTGACAACCTTTCAAGAGCGGATACTGACCGTGAGATTTCTGAAATCCGTGAAGAACTGGAAAATGGCGGTTACATTAAATCAAAGAGGGGAAGTAAGTCAAAAAAAGAAAAGCCCTTGCCACCGATAGAATTTATTTCAAGTGACGGCTTTAGAATTCTAGTAGGCAGAAATAATATACAGAATGATATTCTAACATTAAAAACTGCCAAAAACTATGATATTTGGCTTCATGTGCAAAAGCAGTCAGGCTCTCACACAATAATTATTGCGGATAATAAAGATATTTCAGAAACTGCGATTTACGAGGCTGCTTGCATTGCGGCGTATCACAGTAAATCAAAGGATTCTTCCTCAGTTGCAGTTGATTACACAATAATTAAAAATATTAAAAAGCCTGTGGGCGCAAAGCCAGGTAAAGTGATTTATAACGCATATAATACGGTTTATGTAACGCCTCAAAAGGATTTAATTGAAAAACTTATTGTAAAATAAAATGAACCGGGAAGTGGTTTTCTTCCCGGTTTATTTCTATACTTCATCAGAAACAAGTATCTCGTTACGACGGAATAAAAGTGACAAGCACCAAATTCCTGCAAGGGCTACAAGGGTATAAACAATTCTGCTTATAATTGCTCCCTGACCGCCGAAGAGCCATGCAACAAGGTCAAATTGGAACAATCCGATTGCGCCCCAGTTAATAGCACCGATTATAACGAGAATTAAAGAAATTCTGTCAAGCATTATTTTCACTCCTTAAAATCATTGTAGACTGCCTGCACGATTATTATGGTTTAAAATAATGCTTTTATTCTTGTTATAAAAAGTAAAAATTTTAATTTAATTTTGCTTTTTCTTTTAAAATTTCAACCTTATCAGTAACTTCCCACATTACATCACAATCAGTTCTGCCAACGTGACCGTAAGCAGCAAGCTGTTTGTAAATGGGATTACGAAGCTTAAGGTTATCAATAATTGCAGCAGGGCGAAGGTCAAATACTTCGTTGATAATGTCACCAAGCTCTGAATCCTTGAGCACGCCTGTACCGAATGTGTCAACCATTACTGAAACCGGTTTAGCAACGCCGATTGCATATGCTAACTGAATTTCACATTTTTTTGCAAGACCTGCGGCAACGATATTTTTTGCAACGTATCTTGCGGCATAAGCAGCTGAACGGTCAACTTTTGTGGGGTCTTTACCAGAGAAAGCACCACCACCGTGACGTGAATATCCGCCGTATGTATCAACAATAATTTTACGTCCTGTAAGTCCTGAGTCACCCATGGGACCGCCGATTACAAATCTGCCTGTTGGGTTAACAAAAATCTTTGTGTCATTATCCATAAGCTCTGCGGGAACAATAGGAGCAATAACATATTTCTTGACATCTTCGCGAATCTGTTCAAGCTCAACATCTGCACTATGCTGTGAGGAAACAACGATTGCGTCAATTCTTACAGGATTTCTGTCGTCGTCATACTCAACTGTAACCTGAGTTTTTCCATCGGCACGAAGATAGGGGAGAGTTCCATCTTTTCTTACCTTTGTAAGCTGAACTGCAAGCTTGTTAGCCAATGAAATCGG
>CAYWFB010000009.1:0-36429 GCA_964457415.1 uncultured Eubacteriales bacterium
ACTCTTTTCTGTGAATCTCGGATTTTTTCAGGGCGTTTTTTTACAGCCTCTTTTGCATTATATGTACTTATTAATAAATTCTGTAATTGAATTCCAATAAAGCTCCGGGTCAACACAGGCATTGCGCGCATGGGGTGAATTTTCAATTGTTACTTTTGCTTTATCACAAGCCGCTGCTTCGTAAACTCTGTCGAGCATTTCGTATGGTACAAAGGTATCTTTATCACCATGAATAAATATTGTTGGTATTTTTGATTTCTTCAACTGCTCAACTGCTGATGCTTCTTTAAAATCAAATCCCGAATAAATCTTATTGATAGTGTTCGCACTGTAAAGGGTGGGGAATTCGTGCATTTTGAAATTATTCTTAATCTTATTACTGAAAATATCCCAGACCGAAGTGTAACCGCAGTCAGCAACTGCAACCTTTACATTTTCAGGTAAATCTTCACCCGTGGTCATCATTGTTGTTGCAGCACCCATTGACTCGCCGTGGAGTATAATTTTACTGTCAGGATAATTATCAGCAATAAAATTCGCCCAATCCACAATGTCAAGTCTGTCTTTCCATCCCATTGTCACGGTACCGGCTTCACTATCAGCGTGACCATTCAAACTTGGCATAAGAACATTGTAGCCCAACTCGTGATATTTCTCTGCATACATTCCCATTCCTCTTGGCTCTGAGGTATAGCCGTGAATTATAATCACAAAAACATCACTTTCTTTTTCGGGGAAAATGAAATCAGCGTGAAGATTTTTATTAGCATTTGTTGATTTAATTACTATTTTTTCTTTATTTGCATTGTCAAACCATTCTTTGCCTTGCTCTTTAATTGCGTCAAGGCGAAGTAATTCTTCATCCTTTTCTTTTGTGCCACTAGCAATCTTGGCAACAAAAGGATTTTTTAGTCCACTCTTTGTGAGAGTTACATAATAAAAGAAATTACCGATTAAAAAATAAGTTGTGGCGGCAGTAGCGCCTACAATTCCTGCAGTTTTAAGTGCCTTTTTAGTATTCTTTTTCATAAAAAACTCCTCCTATATGTATATTTTACAACCAAATAATTCAAATGTCTATTGTTTTTTATCTTAATCGATAAATTTTTGAATAACTGTTGTTTTATTATAAAAAATCTGTTAAAATAAATTATCTTTTACATAAGAGGAATTGTTATGAGTAAAGAATTCACAATTATGAAAACAACATTATTCGGCGGATTTAAAAAATCCGATGTTTTGGCGTATGTTGAGCAGTTGCAGACAGAAACTGCAGACATCAAATCAATGCTTGACACAAAACGTGAAGAATCACTTGAGCTTAAGCGTAAAATTGATGAGCTTGAAATTAAGCTTGATAATTTGTCAGCAGTAAATGATAAACTTGCTGAAAAAGAAAAAGAGGCAAATGACCTTACAGTTAAGCTTGAGCTTGCGCTTAAAGAAAATAAACAGTTCAGCGAAAAAATTGCAGAATATGATGAAAAGAGCGAAAAGCTTCGCCGTGCAGAAAAACAGATTGGTGCCGCTTATATTGACGCACGTCGTTATACTGATGACCTCGTTGATAATGCAAAGGCAAAGGCAAAAGACATTGGTGCTATCGCATCACAGGATGTTAAAAATCAGGCAAATGAGATTGAGCAACTTTTAAAAGATGTTGACGCTATTTCAAGAAAGTTCAATTCATCACTTGAGCAACTTCATAAGGATGTATATGCTCTCGGCACAAAGCTTAATTCTTCAGCGTCCTCACTTCTTAATCTTCATACTGATTTAACAGGAATTGAAGCTCATACCTTTGAATATGATAACGATTTTTCAGACGAGAATAATTTTACTGTGATTTCATATTCTGGACATACAGAGGATTTTGATTCTGATATTAAAGAAGGTTAATTATGGCGCAATATTCTTTGCATACATCTGAACTTACTGAATTTGCAGAAAAATTGAAAGCAGGCGACCGTGTTTTTCTTTCGGGCACAGTTTATACCGCACGTGATGCCGCACACAAAAAAATTAAATCTTTAATTGATAATAGTGAAAACTTACCGTTCGATTTTAAAAATTCGGTTGTTTACTATTCAGGACCAACCCCAACTCCCGAAAATCTTGCAATTGGCAGTTGCGGCCCAACTACATCAAGCCGAATGGATAAATTCACTCCCGAATTTCTTGATTTGGGGCTTAAGGCTATGATTGGCAAGGGACCTCGTTCAAATGAAGTGTGTGAGGCAATAATACGTAATAAAGCGGTTTACTTCTGTGCAATCGGCGGTGCGGGTGCACTTGCTTCAAAATGTATTACAAGCTGTGAAGTTATAGCTTTTGAGGATTTAGGTTGCGAATCTGTTAAAAAGCTTGAAATTAAGGATTTTCCGCTTGTTGTGGCAATTGACTGCAACGGCGGTAGTTTATTCAAATAGGAGAAAATAAAATGCAGTCACAAATCTGTGAGTTACGAAATCAAATTATAAAAAAAGAATTCAACAGAATGAACGATATGCAGTTAAAAGCGGTCTTAGCAGTTGATGGGCCGCTTTTAATTCTTGCGGGTGCAGGTAGCGGTAAGACAACTGTGCTTGTAAACCGTATCGCAAATCTTATGAAATACGGCAGAGCTTATGGCTCTAATCAGATTGATTGCCGTACATATGAAAATACTTTTGATTTACTAAAAAAATATTACAACGGTGATACATCTGTTTATGAGCAGATTAAATATGTGCTCTCTGTTGATGCGCCAAAGCCTTGGGAAATACTTGCGTTTACGTTCACTAATAAAGCAGCTAATGAATTAAAGGACAGACTTATTCTTCGCATTGGTGAAGATGCAAATGATATATGGGCAGGCACTTTCCATTCAATATGTGTGCGTATTTTGCGCAGAAATGCCGAATTTTTAGGCTTTTCAAAGCATTTCACCATCTATGACACCGACGACAGTAAACGCGTTATAAAGGAGTGTCAGCGACTTCTTAGTATTGACGATAAATTATTGCATCATAAAGCAATTCTTGCTGAAATCAGCAGAGCAAAGGATATGCTTGTTCCACCCGAAGAGTATTTAAATCTTGGTAGTGGTAATTATCGTGAAAAGCAGATAGGTGAGTGCTATCAGAAATATCAGAAGTTCTTAAAAAATGCTGATGCAATGGATTTTGACGATATTATTTTCTATACCGTTAAGCTTTTGCAGGAAAATGATGATGTTCGTGAATACTATCAGAATAAATTCAAATATGTGCTTGTTGACGAGTATCAGGACACAAACCACGCACAATTTATGCTCACAAAGCTTTTATCAGAGGGCTATAATAATATTTGCGTAGTTGGTGACGACGACCAGAGTATTTATAAATTCCGCGGTGCAACCATTGAGAACATTTTGAGTTTTGAAAAGAATTTTAAGAATGCACAGGTTATTCGTCTTGAACAGAATTACCGTTCAACACAAAATATCCTTGATGGTGCAAATGCGGTTATTTCAAATAACGAAAATCGAAAGGGAAAGAATCTTTGGACATCTAACGGCGAGGGCGAAAAAATTACTCTTAATACTCTTGATGATGAATATGCTGAGGGTAAGTTTATCGCTGACGAGATAATGAAGCAGATGGGCTCAACGGGCAAATTTAGTGATTTTGCAGTGCTTTACAGAATGAACTCAATGTCATACTCTGTTGAACGCGCATTTGTGCGAAGCGGTATTCCTTACAGAATTATCGGCGGTCACAAGTTCTATGACCGAATGGAAATAAAAGATGCATTGGCATATCTGTCCGTTATTGTAAATCATGACGATAGCGTGCGTCTTGAAAGAATTATCAATGTGCCAAAACGCGGTATTGGTGCTGGCACCATTTCAATTGCGCAAGAAATAGCGGATGCTTTGGGAATTAGTCTTTTCCAGGTTTTCAAAACAGCTGATGAATATGAAAAGCTTAAACGAAACGCGCAAAAGCTTATTGAGTTCACTCAGATGATTGAGAGCTTTTCTGAGCTTCTTACACGTGAGTCACCGTCATCTGTATTTATTTCCGTACTTGACGAAACGGGATATAAGGCAATGACCGAAGCCGATAAAGAAAAGGGTGAAGATAGACTTCAAAATCTTGATGAGCTAAATTCTAACCTTATTAGATTTAAAGAAGAAAATCCCGAGGGTGAATTATCGGATTTCCTTGAAGAAGTTGCATTGTTAACTGATATTGATAATTACAATGCAGATTCTGATACAGTTGTTCTTATGACACTTCACGCATCAAAGGGTCTTGAATTCCCCGTAGTGTTTATCCCGGGACTTGAGGAAGGAATTTTCCCCGGAAATCAAGCTCTTTACGATGAAGCTGAAATTGAAGAAGAACGCAGACTTGCTTATGTGGGTATTACCCGCGCTAAAGAGAAGCTTTATCTTCTCAACACCCGTTCAAGAGTGATTTTCGGCTCAACAAAATATCACAGACCCTCAAGATTTTTAGAGGAATTACCAAAGGCATGTTGTCAAAGCCTTATTAAGCCAAAATCTCCTTTAAAAAATACAAGCTCACAAGGAAAGATGCGTCCTGCAACAACGGTACCCAAGGGCTTTGGTGTCGGATTTGGCTCTGCACCGAAAAAGTCAACAGAAACCTTTATGGTGGGCGAAGAGGTTGTTCACCGCGTATTCGGTAAGGGTATGATAGTTTCACTCAAACCAATGGGTAATGATACTCTTATGGAAATAGCCTTTGAAAAGGTTGGAACTAAAAAGATTATGGCAAATATGGGCGCTGTTAAAAAGGCGTAAAATTAAGAGGTCGCAAACGCGACCTCTTTTTATCTAAAATTGAAAAATTCGCCTTATAAGCGAATTGAATTCAAACACAAATATATTGCAAAAACTATATCTACAAGCTATTATAAAATTATGATAGCGCTACCAAATAAAATAAAAGGTGATTTTATGATAATTTATTTTGGTGAAAATCTTAAAAAGCTTCGCAAGTCAAAAGAAATGACGCAAGAAACTCTTGCGGAGTTTTTGGGCGTTTCTTTTCAAACTGTAAGCAAATGGGAAAGGGGAGAAACATATCCCGACATAATAATGCTACCTATAATTTCAAGATTTTTTGATGTTTCTATTGATGACTTATTGGGAACTAATAAATCTCATGATGAACAAAGAATTAATGAATATCTTAAACTTTATGATGATATGAAATTAAAAGATTTAACCTCAACTTTCAATAAATTTCAAGAGGCAATAAAAGAATTTCCGAGTGACTTCCGTATCCTTATTCGTTATATGGAGCTTTTACAGGAAGTTAAGGGTTTTGTACAAGGCAAATACAAAGATATTTCAAAAGAGATTACATCGATTTTTGAAAACATACAAAATCATTGTACTGACGATAGCATAAGAATATGGTCAAAAAGGATTATGGTTGCTCATTTATTGACAAAATATCAATGTATTCCAAATGAAGAAGGTAAATATCGTATTCATAAAGAATATCTTAACCAAGCAGAAGAGATTATAAATACTTTACCTTCAATTAATGATTCGAAAGAATTAATGCTAATGGGTTTAGCGTTTGATACTGAAAGTTACAATAAAACACATAGAAATGTGCTTGAAGAATTACTGTTTTTATTAGAAGATACATCGTTTGGATATTGTTATGAATTTGATCCTAAAAAAAGACTTGAGATATTCAACCATATTCAAGGTCTTATAAACTTGATTTTTCCTGATGGTAATTATGGCAAAAACTGTATTAACAGGCTATATAATTACGGTCATATGGGGCATCTGTATCATCAAATCGGCGATGATGAGAATGCTTTGAAATATCTAAAAATTGCCGCTGAATATGCGAAAGAGCTTGATGCAAACCCCGAGATTTCAGAAAAAGCAATGAGATATTATAATTTTGGACCGCCATTCCGTGAGAATAATTTATCCCAGTTTATGAAAATTGTAATGACCGAGCATTACCCGTTAACCGATGAATTCAAATCAAAACCCGAGTTTAAAGAAATAATATTCAAATTAAATGATTAAAATTAAAGCACCTCACTATGTGGGGTGCTTTGTTCATATTATATCTCCGAAAATGGATTATAAATATTCTGCTGACTAACATCAATCAATTCTCTTTGCTGATTGTAACGATAGAAGCTTAAAATTAAACCTATTGCAATATAAATACAAAGGTTTGATGAACCGCCCGCACTAAAGAAGGGGAGTGTAATACCAATAACGGGTAAAAGCATTAAACACATACCCACATTTATGATAACCTGTCCGCCAATCATTGCCGCAACGCCATAGCACATAACTTTGGTGTTGCCAATTTTGTCGTGCTTACCCGTGGTTGCAATTCTGATAACAATTGCAGTTAATAGGAATAATGCAATAAAGCAACCGACAAGTCCTAATTCCTCACCGACAACGGTAAAAATCATATCATTTTCTGCCTCGGGAATTGCGTCTGGGGTCTGCGTAAGCGTGCCGTTAAATAAGCCTTGTCCTGTTATCCCGCCACTGCCCATTGCGGTCATTCCGCGTTGTTGCTGATAAATAACATCGGGGTAAAGCTCGGGATAAACTAACGCTAAAAATCGCTCTTTTTGTATGTTGTCCAATAAGAACACCCATGCAAGTGGTAATGCGGCCACGACTAAAAGTCCGCCCGCTAAAAAATATCCCCAATGAAGCCCTGCAACAAAAAGCATTGCAACCGCTATAATCATAAATACAAGTGCAGAACCCATATCACCAGATTTAATAACGAGTGCAATGGGTATAAGCGCGTGAATTCCAAGCTGAATTATTGAAAGTGGATGGTTAATATTGCCTTTTAGCTTTTCAAGGTGAACACCAAAGGTGATAATGAAACCGATTTTGATAAGCTCCGACGGCTGAAAATAAATGCCCGTACTGCCGATTTTAAGCCATGTCTTTGCGTCAGGTCTCTCAATAGGACCAACGCCAAAAAGCAGAGTAATCACCATAATTCCAATGCAGAAAAGACCGATAAGTGGCGCCATTCTTATTATGAACTCATAGTCAATAAGTGAGATTATGAGTGCAATAATAATACCCGCCGTAACCGCCAATGCCATAACTGTAAAGTCACGTGAGAATTTTTCACCCTCGCCAACCGTCCAGAGTGTAGCACTTAAAACGCTTACGCAACCGAACGCCGACGCCAAAGCACAAAGCAACAGCAAAATTTTATCGGTTTCTTTTATGAAATTTTTTACAGTTTTAAAAAATTTCTTCATCTTATATTTTCCTTAATTTTTAAATTGATTTTTTCTCTTGTAGTGAGCAACCATTCATCAGAATGCGGATATTCTGAAAAAGTGATTGAATGCTTGCCGTTTTCTTGAATAATATCAAGGCAAGTTTTTTTATCGGTAAGCTTTTTAAGAGTGTTCAGTGCCGCCATATCCTGCAAAGCATCATAAAACACCTTTAGTCTTATTGAATGGTGAGCTATGCCGTCTTCTGCGGGGTAAACAACATAACTGTCGCCTGACGGAAATTTACCGCCCGCGTCACTGACTTTATATGGGTCTATAGCTGCTTTTGAAAGCTGGGTATAATAGAAGTTGTATCCCCAATGCAAAAAGCCTTTAACATCAAATTTGAACAATTGATAGCCTAAAACTCGGTTGCGAAGTGAACTGTTGCAGAAAAATCTGTTTGAAACACATCTTTTATTTTGCGCACTGCAATAATATGTCCACAATTCGTCGGTCTTGCCGATGAATTTGTGAATATGGTCGTTTGATGGGATTGGCGTTGAAACAATTCCTAATTTATAAAACCATATATCCGACATAGCATCGACGATTTTATAGCCATTATATAGCTTGTGTATTAATCTTGAAGCCTTTGAATAAGAGCGGAGCATTGCAAAATTCGGTTCGTCACTAACATGAATTAAAGCCTTGTCTTTAAGCCCGTTTTCTTCGAGATATTTTTTGAATTCGACTGAAAAATCAGTTAAGAATTTTCTGTATTCTTTTGATGATGCTTTTGTTTCCCAACCAAAAATCTTTTTGTATTCACCGTTGACGGTTGCCATAATTTTCGGTGCATGATTAGCGCCCCATTGAGTAAAGAAGTGTGACATTTCAAAATATTCAATTCCGCATCTTTTGCTCATTTCAATCCATTTGGTAAGCTTATCAAAGTTGAACGAATATTTTCCGTTTTCAAAACTCACATCAACTAATTGAACTGTGGGTCTTTCCTTACCGATTTCCGTATCAAGCGGGGGAGTGAATATGGGGGTTAACACGCAGTTCATTCCATATTCAGTGGCAGTTTTCAAAAAGTTTTCGGTAACTCTCCAATATTCATCAGAAAAAGCCTCAAAATTATAATGCGACATAAGACAATCTGTGTGAAACCAATTAGTATAAATGAAATCATTAAAATCAAGAGTACAATCAATAATCTCAACATTCAACGAGTTTTCAGCGAGAGTTGTATCATTTTCAATTATTGAGATTTTTATTTCATTAACACCTATATTTTGTTTATCGGCGTTAACTTCAACCCAAAAAACATTAATTCCGTTTTCGATATTTATTTCATCGCTAATAGGTAACAATAAATCGGGGTAATATCCGTCATTACTGAACCTGTAATAATCATCGGCATCTTTTGCCATTGGATAGTCAGATTTTACATGCTCAACTGAATATTTGCGAATATCTTTGATATTACTGTCGATTTTAAGAATGCCTTTAAAATCTCTGTCACTTTCTATTACTATCTGAAATGATTTTTTCTCGTTATTGAGCATAGAAAAACAAGACAAAGTTTTTTCTGGTACTTTGTCGCCGTGATAAAGCTTTTCAAGTGATGAAATTATTCTAATTTTAACAGAATTATTCAAAGTTTATCACTCCGGAAGAATTTATATAAATTTTAGCCCATTTTTACTGATTTGTAAAGTATATTAAGGTTAAATTAGTGTTAATTTATCCTTGCACAATGTAATATATAGTGGTAAAATATATAGTCGAAATTAAAAGCGTAGGTGAAAATCTTGAAAAAAAGAGAAGATATTAGAAATATTGCCATTATTGCTCACGTTGACCATGGTAAAACCACTATGGTTGACGAGCTTTTAAAGCAAAGTGGTATTTTTAGAAGTAATGAAGTTGTTCAGGATAGAGTTATGGACTCAAATGACCTTGAAAGAGAACGTGGAATAACAATTCTTTCAAAAAACACTTCAGTTCATTATAAAGATATTAAAATCAATATTGTTGATACTCCCGGACACGCAGATTTCGGCGGTGAGGTTGAACGAATTCTCACAATGGTTGACGGCGTGTTACTTCTTGTTGATGCATTTGAGGGTTGTATGCCACAGACAAGGTTTGTTCTTAAAAAAGCACTTGGACTTAACAAAAAAGTTCTTGTAGTTGTAAATAAGATTGACCGTCCCGGTGCACGTCCTGCAGAGGTTATTGATGAGGTGCTTGACTTATTCATTGAACTTGGAGCAAGTGATGAGCAGATTGAATTCCCCGTAATTTATGCATCAGCACGTGATGGTTACGCTTCACTTGAGCCGGATGTACGTAGTGGTGATATGCGACCTCTTTTTGATGCAATTATTGAAAATATTGAGCCTCCCGCAGGTGACATTGATGCGCCCTTGCAGGTTCTTTTCTCAAGCCTTGATTATGACGATTATATTGGCAGAATTGGTGTTGGTCGAGTTGAACGCGGTAGAATCAACCGTAATGATTTGGTTACTCTCTGCAAAACTGACGGAAGCCAAGAGAATGTACGTATTTCTCGTCTTTATCAGTTTGAGGGTCTAAAGAGGGTTGAGGTCGAGAGTGCGGCAATCGGTGATATTATCTGTATTTCCGGTATTACTGACCTTAATATTGGTGAAACAATTTGTTCACCTGATTGTGTTGAACCTCTTCCTTTCATTAAAATTGACGAGCCTACTTTATCAATGAATTTTATTGTCAATGACAGTCCATTCGCAGGCAAAGAGGGCAAGTTTGTTACATCCCGTAATCTTCGCGACCGTCTTTTTAAAGAGGTTGAAACGAATGTAAGTATGCGTGTTGAAGAAACAGATTCAACAGATACCTTTAAGGTTTCAGGTCGTGGTGAATTACACCTTTCAATTCTCATTGAAACTATGCGCCGTCAGGGATATGAATTTCAGGTTTCCCGCCCCAAAGTAATTACAAAGTTTGAAAACGGTGTACTTTTAGAACCAATGGAATTGCTTATTGTTGAGGTTCCCGAGGAATATGTTGGTTCTGTAATGATGAAAATCGGTTCACGTCGTGGTGAACTTGAAAATATGGGTACTCGTGAGGGCGGTTCAACGCATCTCGAGTTTAGAATTCCCGCTCGCGGACTTATCGGCTATCGTTCAGAATTTATGACCGATACAAATGGCAACGGTATTATGAATAACCTTTTTGCAGGTTATGAAGAATATAAGGGCGAAATTGAAACTAGAGACAGAGGCTCAATTGTTGTTCATGAGACGGGCGAGAGCACTGCTTACGGACTTTTCAATACTCAGGACAGAGGTCGTCTTTTCATCGGTCCCGGTGTTCCTGTATATGAGGGTATGATTGTTGGTGAATGCGCAAAGAGTGAGGATGTTGTTTGTAATGTATGTAAAACAAAGCATCTTACAAACACACGTGCTTCAGGCTCAGACGATGCTTTGCGTCTTGTTCCGCACACAACCTTAAGCCTTGAGCAGTCAATGGAATTCATAAAAGATGACGAGCTTATGGAGGTAACTCCTACAAATATTCGTCTTCGTAAAACAATTCTTTCAAAGGAATTAAGAATGAAGCAACAGTTTAAGAAGAAATAATCAATTCTGAATATATTAAGGAGGTGACACTTGTGAAAGGAATGAAAATCGGCATTGACTTTGGCTCTTCTTCTCTTAAAATTTTTGCAGAGGGCAAGGGCGTAGTTGTTGATGAGCCGTCAATTGTTGCAGTTGAGACTGAAACGGGTAAACCTATTGCGTTCGGTAAGGCGGCAGATGCTGTTTATGGCAGATGTATCGATGACATTAAGGTTGTAAAAGTAATTCGAAACGGTGTCATTTCTGACTTTGTTATGGCAGAAAGAATGTTGCGATATTATCTGCAACGTGTCTGCGGTAATAGAATTTATAAACCAAATGTTATTATTTCGCTTTCAACTGACATTTCCAGCCTTGAAAAGAAGACTTTTCTTGATGCTGTCACATTGGCAGGTGCGGGCAGAGTTTGTATGGTCGAGGGTATTCTTGCTTCCGCTTTTGGTGCAAATGTGGCAACCGATAAAATTGGCGGAAGAATGGTGCTTGATATTGGTCATCAGCTTACTGAGTTCGCTGTTGTTTCAATGGGCAGTATTGCCGCAAGCGGTGTAATAAGATGCGGAAGCGACGAAATTGACAAGGCGATTATAAAGCACCTTAAAAGAGATCGTGACATAAATATTGGTCCTCATACCGCACGGGAAATCAAGAATAAAATTACTTCTGCACAGCAAAGAGATTGCGAAACCGCTTTAATGGTTTCAGGCAAAAGTAACCTTGATGAAATGCCTATTTCATTTGAGATTACTTCAACAGAGATTTACCCATTTGTTGACGAGCAGATTTCTGCACTCGTTCGCGATATCCACTCTGAAATGCAGAATATTCCGCCCGAATTACTCGCCGATGCGGCAGACCATGGAATTTTGCTTTGCGGCGGTGGTGTGCTAATTTTCGATATTGCCGAGCGAATTGAAGAAGAAACAGGTATTCGCTGTGAGGTTATGGAAGAACCAAGACTTGCCAAAATAAAAGGCTTGGGCACGTTGATGATGGATGATAAGCTACTTGAAAATAACGGCTACCGTTTCATTTTCAAAGACGAAATCAGAGAGAGAATAAGAAAGTTTGACAAAATATAAAAGCAGAGCAAATGCTGTTGAGTAAATGCTCTGCTTTTATATTTAAAAACCTATATGCTCAGCAGTTTCTTTTAAGAAATTGCAGGACTCAATAAAAGCTTTTTCTTCATCATCTTTTAAATCAAGAACAATTATATCTTCAACGCCATTTCTACCTATTATTGCGGGTAGACCTGCATAAACACCGCTTATTCCATATTGACCGTTCAATAATACGGAACAAGTCAAAGCGCTTTTTTCATCACCGAAAATTGCTCTTACAATACGCACAAGTGCCATACCAATGCCGTAATATGTGGCTGATTTTGCTCTGATAATTTCTTGTGCCGCACTAGTAACATTTTTACTGATATTGTTCAAATCTTCAATTTTCCATTTGCCGTTTGAGTGGTTAATAATATCAAATACACTTTTGGTTGTGACATAAGCCTGTGACCAAGGCACAAGCTCACTGTCACCGTGCTCGCCAATTACATAAGCATGAACATTTCTTGGGTCAATTGAAAAATAATCACCCAATAAATATCGAAGTCTTGCGGTATCAAGTGTAGTGCCACTGCCTATCACTCTTGACGGGTCAAATCCTGACAATTCAAGAGTGATTTTTGTCATAATATCAACGGGATTTGTGGCAACAAGAAAAATACCGTTGAAACCGCTTTTAATTACCGGGTCAATAATTGAACGGAATACTTCATAATTTCGGTGGAGAAGTGCTGTTCTGCCTTCTCCCTCTTTTTGATTTACACCCGCCGCAATTACAACAATATCCGCGTCACAACAGTCACAGTATTCGCCGTCAAAAATCAACATATTTCTTTTCGCAAATGGCAGACCGTGGTTCATATCCATTGCTTCGCCATGTGCCTTGACTTTATTTATGTCAATGAGCACAAGCTGGTCGCACTCACCGCTATTCATTAATGCATAGGCGAAACTCATGCCCACAAAGCCTGTGCCGATTAGTGCAACCTTTTTTAAGTCCGTTTTTTTCTTCATATCCTTTTCACCGATTATTCAATAGTAATATTGTATTTTTCGAGCCAATAATTTATTTGCACAAAATATGCAATAGTCTGCGGTGTTGTCATAAGCTGACCGTACCAAGGCTCGTGTCTTTCTGTGTTCAATAGTTTCTGCAATTCTTCTTTTTTTATGAATGTTAAAATAGGTGAAGAGGGATTTTCTATAATTTCTTTTAACATACCTGAAACTAAATTTAAATATTCAGGATTATGAGTTTTTGGGTATGGACTCTTTTTACGCCATAAAACCTCGTCAGGCAAAATGCCTGTCACGGCTTGCCTTAAAAGACCTTTTTCATATGATTTATAGTCTTTATATTCCCATGGTACAGAATATAGATATTCAGCAATTCTGTAGTCGCAGAATGGCACACGCACCTCAAGAGCGTTATACATACTCATTCTGTCTTTGCGGTCAAGAAGCGTTTGCATAAACCAATCAAGATTTAACTTCATCATCTCTTTCATTCGGGATTCAAGAGGGGAAATACCTTTGATTTTGGAAGTGTTAATTAATGTGTCTTTATATCTGGAATAAACATAATCTTCGCCATTTGGGAGCTTTATATCTTCCTTTATAAAGGATTTTCTGTAAGCAGTTGACTGTGCCCACGGAAAACCGTTGATTGCTCTGATTTCTTTATCACGATACCAAGGATATCCGCCGAAAATCTCGTCGGCACATTCGCCTGAAAGTGCAACAGTACAGTGCTTTTTAATTTCTTTGCAAAAAAGCAATAAAGATGAATCAACATCGGCCATTCCCGGTAAATCTCGTGCATCAACGGCTTCTAAAAGTGCACTTGCAAGGTCGCGGATGTTAAGAGTAATTAAATGGTGCTCACAACCAAGATATTCAGACATCTTTTTGATGTATTCCGTATCGTTGTTAGGCTGGAATTTGCTTGTTTTAAAGTATTTGTCATTATCCTCATATGTCACCGAAAAGGTTTTCAACTGTTGACCTTTTTCCTTGAAATATGAGTTTGCAACAGAAGATATTATACTTGAATCAAGTCCACCTGAAAGAAATGTACCAACTGGTACATCAGAAACTAACTGTCTTGTTATTGCGTCTTTTACAAGAAATTTGACTTGTTCAACGGTTTGCTCGAAATTATCAGTATGTTCGCGGTCTTTGAGTGTCCAATACTTTTTAATTTTTATTCCATTTTTTGAGTAGTAACCACAACAGGCAGGCTTAATTTCATTGATATTTTTGAATACTGCATAGCCGGGAGTTCTGCCGGGACCTATAAACATAATTTCAGCTATTGAATTCTCGTTGATAATTGGTTCAACATATTGGTGTTCGAGAAGTGCTTTAATTTCAGAACCAAAGATAAATGAATTATTTACAATCGTGTAAAATAAGGGCTTAACGCCCATTCTATCACGGGCAAAAAATAGTCTTTTTTCTGCTTCATCCCAAACCGCGAAAGCGAAAATTCCATTGAATTTTTCAACACATTTTTCTTTCCATTCTACAAAAGCTTTTAAAACAACCTCGGTGTCGGAATGCCCAATAAATTTATGATTTAAAAGCTTTAATTCGTCGCGAACCTCGTCTGTATTATACAATTCACCGTTATAAACGAGTGTGTATTCGTTTTCACCATATTTTGTAGTCATCGGTTGAATTCCGTTTTCAATATCAATAACACATAGGCGTGAATGAATAAGTGCTGCATTATCTTTTATATATATTCCGTTCTGGTCCGGTCCGCGGGGTGCAAGCACCTTTTGCATTTTCAAAAATGAGTTTTTGTTTTTTATTACGGAATGTGAATATGATATTTCGCCTGCTATACCACACATAAAATCACCTCAAAAAATTTGCTTCATAATAGAATATGAAATTAAGCATAAAAAATACTCAATAAATCTTTTCTTTTAAAATTTCTTATGTTAATATATGGTCTGAGGTGGTAATTTTGTCACGATTTGTAAATCATATAGGTTCATTTTTTCCAAAACTTCAGAAAGACCACAAGGTTCACGATGGTGAAGTTTTTACAGAGGTTTATGATGGGGATTTTTATAAAGACATTCCTTTTAAAAAATATATAAATTTTGATTTGAGATTACCTTTACACGACGCAAAATATATCCGAGATTTCGGTGCAAAAGCCGATGATATTACTGTCAATAATGCAAAAATGATTAACACAGCAATCGAAACCTGTCACAAAAATGGCGGAGGAATTGTAGTTGTTGACGGCGGTAATTACACAAGCGGTACGGTATATCTTAAAAGTAATGTTGTTTTATATATTGCAGATGGTTCGTCAATTGTGGCATCGCATAATACTGATGATTATTCGGAAAATGCGTTGATTTATGCTAACAACTGTGAAAACATTGGCATTGTAGGTCCGGGTAAAATTTGTGGTGAGGGTAATTATTTCTCGCTTAAACCAACTTTATCGCCAAAGCTTGAGCCGTTCAATAAAACACTTGATGTATGGGATATGCGTCAGGAATACAGAAAAAGAATTCGTTTTCCCCATAAGAGTAAATATGGCTATCTGATGTTTTTGAAGAATTGTAATCAAATTAAGCTGTATAATCTTATTCTTGAGAATTCTGCAATGTGGACACTGAATGTGAATTCTTCTAATAATGTTAATATTTCAAACGTTGTTTTAAATAATAACCGCCACGTTGCTAACTGTGACGGCGTTGATATTTGTGGTTCTTCAAATGTTATTGTTAAAAATTGTTTTGTGTCAACCGCAGACGACGGAATAGTGCTAAAAAATAATATGAGTGTTGCAACTTCGGGTGACGACGGACTCAAAATCAAGAATAATCTAGATGTAGCATGCAAGCGTGGAATGAGCAATATTTATATTCACGATTGCGAGGTGGTGTCTTGCACAAATGCCTTTAAAATCGGCACAGAAACCTCGCTTGATATAAGTGATGTAACTGTTGAAAATTGTAAATTCTATTTGACCGATATTTACCCCGCGGGTGTCAGTGGAATTTCAATTGAATCCTGTGACGGCGCAAAAGTCAGCAATATCAATATTTCGGATATTGAAATAGATTCTATGGCTTGCCCGTTGTTTATAAGACTTAATAATCGCAATGGCGACAATAAACCCGAGCTTGACGGCAGGGGCGAAATTGAAAATATTACAGTCAAAAATATTTTTGCAAAAAATGTTGAAATCCCTATAATGATTATGGGAATTTCTAATCAAAAAATTAAAGATGTAAAACTTGTGAATTTTGATATAAGATACGCAGACGGAAAGGATTATTTCGATTTCAGATTTAAAATCCCAGAACAAGAAAAAGAATACCCTGAGTGCAACCGTTTCAGGAATATCAATTCTTACGGAATTTTCGTGCGTCACGCTGAAAATATTTCTTTAGCAAATTTCAAGGTAAAATCAAGAGAAAATACACATCGTAGATTTAAGAAAATAATTGATTGCAAAAATTTCAGTATTAAATAGGAGTCAGTTATGGATATTCGTGAAAAATGCATAGTGGCGATTTATATTTATCAGGTGATGAAGATTTAGTTGCAGAGCAGTTGACATTTGTTGAAAAGCTTTATGATTTCAATGCCACTCGTCCATTTCAAAAGTACAGTACAACAATTAGTAAACTTAAATCTAATCCGTCAGATGTGTATAAATATATATACTCTAAAATATTGTTTGATGATGGAAAACTCAACAAAATAATTAATGAAGCAAACAGTATTTACAATAACTATAAAACCCCCACTAAAGAATTTGATAGTATAAAATATTGGCTTTCGTCAACAAAAAGTAAGTTATTATCATCAATAAAAAATGGCAATGCAAAACAAGTATCCTATCTTATTTCGACAAATACATGGAAATTGTTAGTATGATATTTCAACTATTGTAAGTTCTTTTTCATTAACTTTGAATTTAACCTGCATATCCCCGTAACTCATACCGTAAATTCTTTCGCTGTCGTTTTGATATGAAGGGCGGGGGTCGTGCTTTAAGGTTTCAAGTAATCCGTCAATTTTGTCAAACGGAACTTTATTTAAAAGCTCATCACTACACTTTATTTCAAGCAAGCCGGTTGTATCTTCTAAAGCAAAGCCATTTGAAGCATCGGGTCTGCTGTCGGTATACGGAAGATAGGGTTTTATATCAATAATTGGTGTTCCGTGCATTAAATCAGCACCGACAACATATATTGATTTACCTTCCTTTTGATTCCAGTCAGTTTTAATTACCTTTACACAAGAAATTCCTAATCTGTTGGGCCTGAACGGAGAACGACTCGCAAACACACCCACACGCTTATTACCGCCCAATTTTGGCGGTCTGACGGTTGGTTTAATAAGTTTTTTATCAACTTCAGAAAAATGCCAGATAAGCCATAAATGTGTAAATTCTTCAATACCTTTGAAAAAATCAGGATTTTTATAATCTTTTTCAAATACAATTCTCGAAATTGTGCTTTCAGATAATCCGCTTTGCCTTGGAATACCAAACTTTTCCTTATAATCATTGTAAATATAGCCGATTGGTTCAATTGTTATTTTTCCCATATTTTCCACCTCAAAAATAATATAACATATTTTCAAAAAAATTGCTACTATTGTTGTATTTTTTGAAAATTATGGTAGAATAATATTATAAAAAATAAGGAGTGATTTCTAATGGAACTTAAAGGTTCAAGAACAGAAGCTAATCTCATGACTGCTTTTGCGGGTGAGTCACAAGCAAGAAACAAATACACTTATTATGCATCAAAGGCTAAAAAAGACGGATATGTTCAGATTGCACAGATTTTTGAAGAAACTGCCAACAACGAAAAAGAGCACGCAAAAATCTGGTTCAAACTTCTTCATGATGGCGGAGTTCCCGGTACAATAGAAAATTTGAAAGATGCTGCTGCAGGTGAGAATTATGAGTGGACAGAAATGTACGCTGAATTTGCAAAGGTAGCAAAAGAAGAGGGCTTTGACCACATTGCCGCACTTTTTGAAATGGTTGCAAAAATTGAAAAAGACCATGAAGAAAGATATAAGAAGCTTCTCGCTAATATTGAGGGTGGTCTTGTATTTTCACGCGACGGCGATATGATGTGGATTTGTTCTAACTGCGGTCACGTTCACATCGGTAAAGCTGCTCCCGAACTTTGCCCGGTATGTGCTCATCCCAAGGCGTATTTCATGGTTAAGGCAGAGAATTATTAAAATTAACAAAAAGTGGAGTTTAATTACTCCACTTTTTTACATATATTGGGTTTGGAATTTATTGACATACAACATATAAATATGTTATTATTTTAAAGAGCGATAATTCGTTAATTTACAGGTGATAAAATGAAACAGTTAATTACAAATGCAACAGTTTATTACGATTCAGGGTTTTCTAAAAAAGACATTTTGATTAACGACGGAATTATTGCCGAAATTTCTGACTCATTAGCGCCCGAATGTGCTGATGTTGTTTATGATTTTAAAGATTGTTATGTATTTCCCGGTTTTACAGATGTGCATGTGCATCTGCGTGAGCCGGGCTTTTCTTATAAAGAAACAATTTTGACGGGTACTAAAGCATCCGCCCGTGGCGGTTATACATCTGTTTGCTCAATGCCGAATTTAAAGCCCGTACCTGATTCGGTTGAAAATCTTCAAAAACAGATTGACATAATCGAAAAAGATGCAGTAATCAATGTGTATCCTTATGCTTCAATAACAGTCAATGAAATGGGTGAAGAACTTTCCCAAATGGCTGAAATGGTTGATATGTGTATTGCATATTCAGACGATGGCAGGGGAGTTCAGAGTGACAAAATGATGCACGAGGCTATGAAAATAGCTAAAGAGCACAATAAAATGATTGTAGCCCACTGTGAAGTAAATGAATTGCTTAATGGCGGTTATATACACAAAGGGAAATATGCCGAAGAACACGGTCATAAGGGTATTTGCTCTGAAAGTGAATGGAAGCAGATTGAACGAGATATTGACCTTGTTAAACAGACTGGTTGTGCTTATCATGTTTGTCATATCTCAACTAAAGAGAGTGTTGCACTTATTCGACAAGCAAAAAAAGATGGCGTGGATATTACTTGTGAAACAGGACCTCATTATCTTGTCCTTTCGGATAAAGATTTGCAGGAGCACGGCAGATTTAAAATGAATCCGCCACTTCGTGATGAAAGTGATAAGAAAGCATTGATTGAGGGAGTGCTTGATGGCACAATTGATATGATTGCTACAGACCACGCACCTCATAGTGCCGAAGAAAAATCAAAGGGTCTTGAAAAGAGTAATATGGGTGTTGTGGGCATTGAAACCGCATTCCCCGTAATGTACACACATTTCGTAAAAACAAATATAATTTCACTTGAAAAGCTTGTTGAGCTGCTTTCAATTAACGCCAACAAGAGATTTAGTATTGACAGTGCTCTTGAAATCGGCAAAAAAGCTGATTTAACAGTTTTTAATTTGAATGAAGAATATACCGTAAATCCTGACGAATTTGTTTCAATGGGTAAAAGCACTCCATTTGAAAATATGAGTGTTTACGGGAAATGCAAAATGACAATATGTAACGGAAACATTGTTTGGGAGGAGAAATAATGTATCAGGGGCTTTATAAAATAAAATCAAATGTAAAACTGACTGAAAGTATTTATGAAATGATACTTGAGGGTGACACCTCATCAATTACAGCACCCGGTCAGTTTATAAATATTAAGCTTGACGGCTTTTATCTTCGCCGACCAATTTCAATCTGTGATTATGATGATGAAACAATCACAATAATCTACAAGGTTGTGGGCGAAGGCACAGAGGTTATGAGTAAAATGAGCACAGGTGAAATGCTTGATGTTCTTTGTGGATTGGGCAACGGCTTTGATACTTCAAAATCAATGGACAAGCCTGCGCTTATCGGCGGTGGTGTTGGTGTTCCGCCAATGTATAATCTTTGCAAAAAGCTTATTGCAGAAGGTAAGGATGTAACGGTAATTCTCGGCTTTAATAAAAAAGAAGAAATTTTCTACGAAGAAGAATTCAAAAAGCTCGGTGTTAATGTTAAGGTTACTACGGTAGATGGTTCATACGGAATTAAAGGCTTTGTAACAGATGCACTCAAAGAAACAGATTACACTTATTTCTACACTTGCGGACCAATGCCTATGTTTAAGGCTATCGAAAATACTGCAGTAACAAGCGGTCAGTACAGCTTTGAAGAGCGAATGGGTTGCGGATTTGGCGCTTGTATGGGTTGTTCATGTAAGACTAAATACGGCAACAAGAGAATTTGTAAGGATGGTCCTGTACTCGTAAGGGAGGAGATAATATGGTAAACACAAAAGTAAATCTTCTCGGAATTGAAATAGACAACCCCATAATTCCTGCAAGTGGAACATACGGTTTCGGTTACGAATTTGCAGACCTTTATGATATAAACATTCTTGGTACATTTTCATTCAAGGGAACAACGAAAGAGGCTCGTTTTGGTAATCCAACACCACGCATTGCTGAATGTAATGCAGGTATGATTAACTCCGTAGGTCTTCAAAATCCTGGTGTTGATAAAGTAATTAGTGAAGAGTTACCCAAGCTTGCAAAAGTGTTTAATAAGCCCGTTATGGCTAATGTAAGTGGTTTTTCAGTTGATGAATACGCTTATACCTGTGAAAAGATCAACGCTTGTGAGCAAGTTGGTTGGATTGAAGTTAATGTTTCCTGCCCCAACGTTCACAATGGTGGTATGAGCTTTGGCACAGAGCCCTCTGCGGTTGAAAAAGTTGTTAAAGCAGTAAAGGCTGTTACAACAAAACCGATTATCATTAAGCTTTCACCTAATGTTACAGATATTGTTTCAATCGCAAAAGCTGCTGAATCAGCCGGTGCAGATGGAATAAGTCTTATTAATACATTACTCGGCATGAGAATTGATATTAAACGCCGTCAACCTGTAATTGCAAACAAAATGGGCGGTTTCTCTGGCTCGGCAATCTTCCCCGTAGCAGTAAGAATGGTTTATCAGGTATATGACGCAGTCAAAATCCCGATTATCGGTATGGGTGGTGTTTCAGCTGCAAAGGATGTAATCGAATTAATGATGGCGGGTGCTACTGCAGTTCAGGTTGGTGCGGCAAACCTAGTTGACCCTTATGCATGTAAGAACATTATTGAAGATTTGCCCAATGAATTAGCAAAACTTAATGTTAAAGACATAAATGAAATTATAGGAGGAGCACACTAATGGGTAAGGACGTAATTATCGCATGTGATTTTTCAAGTAAGGCAGATGTAATGGCATTTCTTGACAAATTCACAGATGTAAAACCCTTTGTAAAAATCGGTATGGAGCTTTATTATGCGGAAGGTCCATCAATTGTAAAGGAAATTAAGGCAAGAGGACATAAGATTTTCCTTGACCTCAAGCTTCACGACATTCCCAACACAGTTAAAAAGTCAATGGCAGTTCTTTCAAACCTTGATGTTGATATGACAAACCTGCACGCAGGCGGAGCAATTCCTATGATGCAGGGTGCTCTCGAGGGCCTTACACGTGTCGATGGCACAAGACCTATCCTTATTGCTGTAACTCAGCTTACATCAACAAGTCAGGAAGTAATGGAAAGAGATTTGCTTATCAAAGAACCTATTGACGAGGTAGTTATGCACTATGCTCACAATGCTAAGATTGCAGGGCTTGATGGTGTTGTTTGCTCACCACTTGAGGCTGACAAGGTTCACAACAGATGTGGCAAGGATTTCGTAACAGTAACTCCCGGTATCCGTTTTGCTGATGGTGACATCGGTGACCAGGTTCGCGTTATGACACCCGAAAAGGCAAAAGAAGCAGGCTCTGACTATATCGTAGTTGGCAGACCTATTACTGCTGCCGCTGACCCCGTTTCGGCATACAAGAGATGCGTTGCAGAATTTGTAGGATAAGGAGAAAATAACAATGGAAGCATACAAAAGAGAATTTATACAGTTTTTAGAGGGTGCAGGCGTTCTTAAATTTGGTGATTTTACTGCTAAAAGTGGTAGAAAAATTCCTTATTTTGTTAATGCAGGTATGATTAAAACAGGTGACCAGATTACTAAGATGGGTGAGTTCTATGCAAAGGCTTACTTTGATAAGCTTGGCAAGAAGGAAGCTGTACTTTACGGACCTGCTTACAAAGGAATTTCTTTATCAATTTCAGCAGCTGTTGCACTTTCAAAAAATGGTCTTAACGTTCCTTTCTTCTTTAACCGTAAGGAAGTAAAAGACCACGGTGAAGGCGGTACATTCGTTGGATATATTCCTGAAGCAGGTGAAGAGATTGTAATCATTGAAGATGTAATTACTGCCGGTACTGCTATTCGTGAATCAATGGATATTCTTAAACATCTTGAGGGTACAAAGGTTATTGCCACCTTTATTATGGTTGACCGCAAAGAAAAGGGTCAGTCTGAAAAAGGTGCTATGCAGGAAATTGAAGAACAGTTCGGCTTCCCCGTATATTCAGTAGTTGATGTTTACGACATTATTGAATATCTTGAAGAAGATGAAAAGAACCGTGAAAATGTTGAGAGAATTAAGAAGTATCTCGAAGTTAATGGTGCTAAATAATAAGGAAGAAATATTATGAGAAGTCTTATTGATATTCAGGAGCTTACAGTTAATGAGATTGATGAGCTCATTGCTGTAGCAAATGATATAATTGATAATCCCGTCAAATACTGCGAAAAGTGTAAAGGCAAAATTCTTGCGACACTTTTCTTTGAGCCCTCAACACGCACACGTTTAAGCTTTGAATCTGCTATGTTCAGTCTTGGTGGTAATGTGCTAGGCTTTTCAGAGGCTCAAAGCTCTTCATCAGCAAAAGGTGAGAGTGTGGCAGACACCATCAGAACTGTTGGATATTATGCTGATATAATAGCTATGCGCCATCCAAAAGAGGGCGCACCAATGGTTGCTTCAATGAATACCGATATTCCCGTAATCAATGCAGGCGACGGCGGTCATAATCATCCCACACAAACACTTACTGATTTGCTCACAATTCAGCGTGAAAAGGGACGATTTGATAATTTGACAATTGGTTTCTGCGGTGACCTTAAGTTTGGCAGAACAGTTCATTCTCTCATCGGTGCTATGTCACGCTATGAAAATGTTAAATTTGTTCTTATTTCTCCCGAAGAGTTAAAGGTACCCGAATATATCAAGCAGACAGTTCTTGAGGCTAAAAATCTTGAATATGTTGAAACCACATCACTTGAAGACGCAATGCCCGATTTGGATATTCTTTATATGACACGAGTTCAGCGTGAAAGATTTTTCAATGAGCAGGATTATATCCGCCTAAAAGACAGTTATATTCTCACACCTCAAAAGCTTGAAAATGCTAAAGAGGATTTAACAATTATGCATCCTCTGCCCAGAGTTAATGAAATTTCTGTAGCGGTTGATAAAGACCCTCGTGCTTGCTATTTTAAGCAGGTTAACAACGGAAAATTTATTAGAATGGCACTTATTATGAAGTTATTGGAGGTCAAATAAATGATTATCGGACAAATTAAAAACGGAATCGTGATTGATCACATTACTGCAGGGCAGGGAATGACACTCTATAACTTTTTAGGTCTTGATAAGCTTAACTGTCAAGTTGCGCTTATTAAAAACGCAGAGAGCGTTAAAATGGGCAGAAAAGATATTATTAAAATTGACCAGGTTATTGAATTGGACCTTGATGCTCTTGGTTATCTTGACCCGGGTGTTACTGTCAATATTATTGAGGACAGCAAGCTTGCAAAAAGACAGAACATTGAAATTCCCGAAAGAATTGAAAATGTGATTAAGTGCAAAAATCCCCGTTGTATCACAACAGTTGAGCAGGAATTGCCCCATATCTTTACTTTGCAGGATAAAGAAAGCAGAGTATATCGTTGCCTTTATTGCGAAAGTAAGGCTAAATAAAATATACAAAAAAATTAACAAAACCTGTCGAATTTTCGGCAGGTTTAAGTTGTTTTTTATCCTCAGTTTAATTGACATAAAATGCTAAAAAATATATAATATAACTACAATATTTAGTGGCTGTGTGACTGACGGATTTAAGTGGACTACCACAGAGGAGCACGGCTAAATATTTAAGCCGACCGTCTGGGCAGTTCTATTTCGTTATTCAAGATAGGACTGTCCTTTTGTAATTTTAGGAGGTATTTATGAAAAAAGTTGGAATTATTATGGGTAGCGATAGCGATTTGCCCGTAATCAGAAAAGCTACTGCAGTTCTTGACGATTTGGGAATTCCTTATACTGTCAATATTTACTCTGCACATCGCACACCTGAGCAGGCAAGAGATTTCTCGGTCAATGCCCGTGCAAATGGTTATGGTGCCATTATTGCCGCGGCAGGTATGGCAGCTCACCTTGCAGGTGCAGTTGCAGCTAATACTACATTGCCCGTAATCGGCATTCCTTGTGCTTCACAGTATCTTGACGGTATGGATGCACTTCTTTCAACAGTTCAGATGCCTTCTGGAATTCCTGTTGCAACAGTAGCAATTAACGGCGGTGCCAACGCGGCATTACTTGCGGCACAGATTATCGCGGTTGAAGATAAAGTGCTTGCAGAAAAATTAGATGCCATGCGCGTTTCTGCAGCAGAAACTGTTCTTAAAAAGAACGACGAAGTAATGTCAAAACTTTAATTTGTTAACATTTTTATTTACATAAAGGAGTAAAAACCATGGAAAAGATTTACACAGGTAAAACAAAGGATGTATTTAAACTCGAAAATGGCAACTGTCTTCTTAAATTCAAGGACGATTGCACAGGTAAAGACGGAGTGTTCGACCCCGGCGAAAATTCAGTAGGTCTTACAATTGACGGTGTGGGTGATGTTAACCTTCGTATGTCAATTTATTTCTTTGAAAAAGTTAATGCAGCAGGCATTAAAACTCACTATGTAAGTGCAAACCTTACAGATACAACTATGGAGGTTCTTCCTGCAAAGGTATTTGGTCACGGTCTTGAAGTAATCTGCCGTCACAAGGCTGTTGGTAGCTTTATTCGTCGTTATGGTGATTACATTGAAGAGGGCGCAGACCTTCCTGCTTATGTTGAAACAACTTTCAAAAATGACGAAAAAGGTGACCCACTCGTAAATAAAGATGCACTTGTGGCACTTGGCGTTATGACTGATAAACAATACGACGACATCAAAGAAATGACACAGAAGATTACACAGATTGTTGCTGATGACCTTAAGGAAAAGGGTCTTGTTCTCTATGACATTAAGTTTGAGTTTGGTTATGACCCCGAGGGTAACGTAATGCTTATTGACGAAATCGCATCAGGTAATATGCGTGTTTATAAAGACGGTAAGTATATTGACCCAATGACACTTTCAGAACTTTTCTTCGCATAAGGAGTACATAAATGGGTGGTTTTTTCGGCGCAGTCAGTAAAAACGATACGGTTTTAGACGTGTTTTTTGGAACTGACTATCACTCTCATCTCGGTACTCGTCGTGGCGGTATGGCGGCTTACGATAAAAGTATCGGTTTACAACGAAAAATTCATAAAATAGAAAATTCACCGTTCAGAACAAAATTTGAAAATATTTCAAATCAGATGACTGGTAATTCAGCAATCGGTTGTATAAGTGATTCTGATGCGCAACCATTGCTTGTTCGCTCAAAGCTTGGTTTATATGCAATTTGCATTATTGGACTTATCAATAACAAAGAAAAGCTTGTTGAAGAATATCTTTTTGCTAATGGTGGACATTTTGGCGCTATGACTAATGAGGGTATTAACTCTACTGAGCTTGTAGCTGCAATGATTAATCAAAAAGATAATTTTGCAGACGGTATTGCTTATGCACAAAGTCTTATTGATGGTACTGCCTCAATTCTTATTCTCAAGGATGACGGTCATCTTGTTGCAGCTCGTGACAAATTGGGTAGAATTCCTGTTTTAATCGGTCAGCGTGATGATGGATTTTGCATTTCCTTTGAGGATTTTGCTTATAAAAAGCTTGGCTACGTAGATTACAAGGAATTAGGTCCCGGTGAAGTGGTTGAGCTTACTGCTGACGGTGTGAAGACTTTAAAAGAAGCCGGCAAGCAAATGAAAATCTGTGCTTTTTTGTGGTCATATTATGGATACTCAACATCTTGCTATGAAGGTAGAAATGTTGAGGTAATGCGTTACAAAAATGGCAAAATTATGGCACAGAACGACAAAGTGAATGGCGTTGCGCAGGATATTGACTATGTAAGCGGTGTTCCTGATTCAGGCACTCCTCACGCAATAGGCTATGCAAATGAAAGTGGAATTCAATTTGCTCGTCCCTTTATTAAATACACTCCCACTTGGGCAAGGAGTTTTACTCCTGCCAACCAAGGTGAGCGTAATCGTGTAGCAAAAATGAAGCAGATTCCGGTACATGATTTAATCCAAGATAAAAAGCTTCTTTTTGTTGATGACAGTATTGTCAGAGGTACTCAGCTTCGCGAAACAGTTGAATTCCTTTATGAAAATGGTGCAAAAGAGGTACATATTCGTTCAGCTTGTCCTCCCATTATGTACGGTTGCAAATATCTTAATTTTTCTCGTGCAACGTCAGATATGGAATTGATTGCACGCAGTACAATTATGGAGCTTGAGGGCGAAGAGGGATTAAATCACATTGAGGATTATATTTCTTCTTCAACAGAACGCGGAAAGAATTTAAGAAAAGCAATTTGTGATAAGTTACACTTTACTTCTCTTGAATTCCAATCCATTGACGGAATTATTAAAGCTATCGGTCTTCCATCAGAAAATATTTGCACTTATTGTTGGAATGGCAGAGGCTAATTATTAAATTTAAATATTATTAATTCTTCAAAAGGAGAACTAAAATGAAAAATTCTATGTCAGAAAGCTATGCAGCAGCCGGTGTTGATATTACCGCAGGTTACAAAGCTGTTGAGCTTATGAAAAAACACGTTGCAAGAACTCGTAACGAGGGTTCTGTGGATGATGTAGGCGGTTTCGGTGGATGCTTTGACCTTAGCTGTGTTGCCGGAATGGAACATCCTATTTCTGTTTCAGGAACTGACGGTTGTGGTACAAAAGTTAAATTAGCTATTCTTATGGATAAGCACGACACAATCGGTATTGACGCAGTTGCTATGTGTGTTAATGACATTATATGTGTTGGCGCAAAGCCTTTATTCTTTCTTGACTATATTGCTTGTGGTAAGAATTACCCCGAAAAGATTGCAGAAATCGTTAGTGGTGTTGCTGAGGGTTGTGTTCAGTCTGGTGCCGCACTCATTGGTGGTGAAACTGCAGAGCATCCAGGTTTAATGCCTGTAGAAGATTATGACCTTGCAGGCTTTGCAGTTGGTGTTGTAGATAAACCTAAAATGATTGATAACAGCAAGATGGCTGTGGGTGATGTTGTTATTGCTCTTCCATCAACCGGTATTCACTCAAACGGATTCAGCTTATGTCGTAAGGTTTTTGATATTGATAACAATAATCCTGAACTTTATGTAAATCGTGAAGAATTAGGTGGCAAGAGTATTGCAGAGGCTTTACTTGTTCCAACAAAGATTTATGTAAAACCTGTTCTTGCTCTTATAGAAAAAGTTAATGTAAAGGGCATTTCACACATTACAGGTGGTGGATTCTACGAAAATATTCCTCGTTCTATTCCTGATGGATTGTGTGCAAAGATTGATAAGTCGGCTGTTAAAGTACTTCCTATCTTTGATGTAATTGCTAAATGGGGAAATATTCCTGAACGTGATATGTATAATACATACAATATGGGTGTTGGTATGAGCATTGTTGTTCCGGCTGATGAAGTTGAAATATCTCTTTCTATTCTTAAAGAAAACGGCATTGACGCCTATGTGATTGGTGAAATTATCGAAGGCGACGAGAAGGTGCTTTTATAATGTGTAAGAGGATTGTAGTTCTTGTATCCGGTGGCGGCACAAACCTTCAGGCTCTTATTGATGCACAGAATAGGGGAGAGTTAGGTAACGGAAAAATCACCTGTGTAATTGCTTCAAAAGCTGATGCTTATGCTCTTACCCGTGCCGAAAATAACGGAATCAAGACGCGTACACTTATAAGAAAAGATTATGCAGACATTACTTCATATAGCTGTGCCATGAGAGATTTACTTCTAGAGGAAAAAGCTGACCTTATTGTATATGCTGGATTTATGACAATTCTTGATGAAAATGTCTGTGATGTATTTCAGAACAAAATGATAAATGTGCACCCTGCTCTTATTCCGTCATTCTGCGGAAAAGGATTTTATGGCTTGCACGTTCATGAGGAAGCCTTGAAAAAAGGTGTTAAGGTATCAGGCGCTACTGTTCATTTCGTTACTGCCGAATGTGATGCAGGACCAATAATTCTGCAAAAAGCAGTTGATGTTATGAATGATGACACACCTGAAATCTTGCAGAAAAGAATTATGGAGCAGGCAGAATGGAAAATACTTCCTAAAGCTGTTCAGCTTTTCTGTGATGACAAAATTGTGATTGAAAACGGTAAAACAAAAATTTTATAATTGGAGGATTTTTTCAAATGGAAATCAAGTCACTTGAAAATGAACTTAATTCTCTTGCTTATCACGGCAGAGGAATTATTATCGGCAAGAGTGCTGATGCGAAAAAAGCTGTTACTGCTTACTTTATTATGGGCAGAAGCGTTAACAGCCGTAACCGTGTATTCGTTGCCGAGGGTGAAGCAATGCGTACAAAGGCTTTTGACGAGTCAAAAATGACTGACCCCCACCTTATTATTTATTATCCCGTAAGAGTTCTTGGTAACAAAACAATCGTAACAAATGGTGACCAGACAGATACAATTTATGACCTTATGGATAAGCAAATGACCTTTGAGCAGGCTCTTCGCACTCGTGAATTTGAGGATGATGCTCCCAACTACACACCTCGTATTTCAGGTATTATACACCGTGAAAATGGTGATATGAATTACGCTATGTCAATTCTTAAGTCAGCTGACGGTGACGGTTCTTCTTGCCAGAGATACACTTATGCTTATTCAAATCCTCTTGCAGGAAAAGCTAAGTTCATTCATACATATAAATGTGACGGAAATCCTCTTCCAAGCTTCGAGGGTGAGCCAAAAACTCTTGAACTTCCCGATGTTGATATTGATACAATGACAGACATCATTTGGAAAAATCTTAATGAAGATAACAAAGTTTCACTTTTCGTAAGATATATTGACCTTGAATCAGGCGAAACAGAAACAAGAATTGTAAATAAGAATGTATAAGGAGATTTAAAATGAAAGAATTTGAACTTAAATATGGTTGTAACCCCAATCAGAAGCCATCAAAAATCTATATGGAGGATGGTTCTGAACTTCCCATTGAAATCCTTAACGGCAGACCCGGTTTCATCAATTTCCTTGATGCATTCAACTCTTGGCAGCTTGTAAAGGAAATTAAGGATATTCTCGGTATGCCTGCTGCAACGTCTTTTAAGCATGTAAGCCCCACATCAGCTGCTGTTGGTGTTAAGCTTTCTGATTCGCTTAAAAAGGCTTGCTTTGTTGATGATATCGAAGACCTTGACGATTCTCCTCTTGCTTGTGCTTATGCTCGTGCTCGCGGTACAGACAGAATGTCATCTTTTGGTGACTGGATTGCTCTCAGTGATGAATGCGATGCTACGACAGCAAAGCTTGTTGCACGTGAGGTTTCAGACGGCATTATTGCTCCCGGTTATTCAGCAGAAGCGCTTGAAATCCTTAAGGGTAAAAGAAACGGTAACTATAATATCGTAAAAATTGATGCTGATTATGTTCCGGCAGTTCAGGAAAAGAAGCAGGTTTTCGGTATCACATTTGAGCAGGGAAGAAACAACTTTAGAATTGATGAAGAGCTTCTTTCAAATATGGTTACAGAGAATAAAGACTTCCCCGAAGAAGCAAAGCGCGACCTTATCATTGCTCTTATCACTCTTAAATACACTCAGTCAAACTCTGTTTGCTATGCTTATGACGGACAGGCTATCGGTGTTGGAGCAGGTCAGCAGTCAAGAATTCACTGCACAAGACTTGCAGGTACAAAGGCAGATACATGGCACCTTCGCCAGCATCCAAAAGTTCTTAATCTTCCTTTCAAGGATGAAATTCGCCGTCCTGACAGAGATAATGTTATTGACGGATATATTAATAAGAATGAAGAAGATGTTTGTGCCGACGGTATCTGGCAGAAATACTTTAAAACACAGCCTGAACCCCTTACTGCAGAAGAAGCAAGGGCATATCTTGATATAATCACAGGCGTTTCAGTTGGCTCTGATGCTTTCTTCCCATTCAGCGACAATATTGAAAGAGCACGTAAAAGCGGTGTTTCTTATATTGCAGAACCCGGCGGCTCAATACGTGATGATGTTGTAATTGATTGTTGTAACAAATACGGCATTGCAATGGCATTCACAGGAATGCGTTTATTCCACCATTAATTCGAGGATAAATTATGAAAATTATGGTTGTAGGTGGTGGCGGAAGAGAACACGCTATCATCAAAAAAATAAAAGAAAATAAAGCTGTAACTGAAATTTTTGCTCTTCCCGGCAACGGCGGTATGAAGGACGACGCAACACTTGTAAATATCGGCGCAAAGGATATTGATAACATTGTAAAATTTGCAGTGGACAATAAAATCGACTTTGCAGTTGTTGCACCCGATGACCCGCTTGTACTCGGCGCAGTTGATGCTCTCAATGCAGTTGGTATTAAATGCTTTGGTCCTAAAAAGGACGCCGCAATCATTGAAGGAAGTAAAGCTTTTTCAAAGAATTTAATGAAAAAGTATAATATTCCTACTGCAACATTTGAGATTTTTGATAATGCTGAAGATGCACTCAAATATCTTGAAACTGCTCCAATTCCAACAGTTGTTAAGGCTGATGGTCTTGCTCTCGGCAAGGGAGTTATCATTGCTATGACTCGTGGAGAAGCAGTTGACGCGGTTAAATTGATTATGGAAGACAAAATTTTCGGCGAAAGCGGAAATAACATTGTTATTGAAGAGTTTTTAACAGGTCCTGAGGTTTCAGTTCTTTCATTTACTGACGGCAATGTGGTAGTTCCAATGATTTCTTCAATGGACCATAAGCGTGCACTTGATAATGACGAGGGACTTAACACTGGTGGTATGGGTACAATTGCTCCAAATCCTTACTATACTGCCGAAATTGCTAAAGAATGTATGGAGACTATTTTTGTTCCTACAATAAATGCAATGAAAGCAGAGGGCAGAACATTTAAGGGTTGCCTTTATTTTGGCCTTATGCTTACACCAAATGGCCCCAAGGTAATTGAATACAATTGCCGTTTTGGTGACCCTGAAACACAGGTTGTTTTACCACTTCTCGAAAGTGATTTGCTTGACATAATGATGGCGGTTGCAGACGAAGAACTCACTGAAGATATGGTAAAATTTGCTGATAAATCTGCTTGTTGCGTTGTAATGGCGTCTAACGGTTATCCCGTTAAGTATGAAAGTGGATTTGAAATCACAGTTGATGATGATTTTGATGATAATCTTTATATTGCAGGTGCCAAAATCAATGACGATAAGCTTGTAACTGCAGGTGGTCGTGTTCTCGGTGTAGTTGCGGTTGAAGAAGACCTTGCAAAAGTAATTAAAAAATCTTATTCTTCAGTTAAAAAAGTACATTTTAGTAATGCATTTTACAGAAATGATATTGGTGCAAAAGCACTAAAAGTATTAAAGGAGGGAAAATAAGGAATGGTATACCGTATATTCGTTGAAAAGAAAGAGGGACTAGCTCACGAGGCTAAGTCTTTACTTTCTGATGTTAATTCGCTTCTCCTTATTGACTCTGTAAAGGATATTCGTATTCTAAATCGTTATGATGTTGAGAATATTGATAAGGATTTGTTTGATTACTGCAAAATGACTGTTTTTGCAGAGCCTCAGCTTGATATTGTTACTGATTCTTTCAGTGATGATACTGCTACTGTATTCGCAGTTGAATATTTGCCTGGTCAGTTTGACCAGCGTGCCGACTCTGCGGCACAGTGTATTCAGATAATCTCAAAAGGAGAGCGTCCTCTTGTAAAAACTGCAAAAATCTATGCAATCTACGGCGATGTTTCAGCTGAGGAGCTTGCAGAAATCAAAAAGTATGTAATCAACGCAGTTGAGGCAAGAGAAGCAACTCTTGAAACATATGAAACTCTTGCAGTTGATTATGTAATCCCCACGACTGTTAAAACTCTTGACGGTTTCTTAAAGCTTAATGACGATGAACTTCAGGATTTTGTTAATGAATATGGTCTTGCAATGGATAAGGATGACATTAAATTCTGTCAGAATTATTTTAAGACAGAAGACCGTGACCCAACAATCACTGAAATTCGAATGATTGATACATATTGGTCAGACCATTGCCGTCACACAACATTCTTAACTACTATTGATTCAGTTAAATTTAATGATGAGTATATTCAGGCGGCTTGGGAGCGTTATCTTGCTGACCGCAAGGATTTAAACAGAACAAAGCCTATTAACCTTATGGATATTGCCACAATGGCTCCTAAGGTGCTTAAAAAGGCAGGTAAACTCGATAAACTTGATGAGTCAGAAGAAATCAATGCTTGTACAGTGAAAATTACCGTTGATGTTGACGGAAAAGATGAAGAATGGCTCCTTCTCTTTAAAAATGAAACTCATAACCACCCCACAGAAATTGAGCCGTTTGGTGGTGCCGCAACTTGTATTGGCGGTGCTATCCGTGACCCGCTTTCAGGTCGTTCATATGTTTATGCCGCTATGCGTGTAACAGGTGCAGGTAATCCCTTAAAGGCAGTTTCTGAAACAATGGAGGGTAAATTACCACAGCGCAAGATTGTTCAAACTGCTGCCGCCGGTTATTCATCATATGGTAACCAGATTGGTCTTGCAACCGGTCAGGTTGATGAAATCTATCATGATGGTTATGTTGCCAAGAGAATGGAAATCGGTGCAGTTATTGCGGCTGCTCCTGCAAGAAATGTTCGTCGTGAAGTTCCCGAGCCCGATGATGTAGTAATTCTTCTTGGTGGCAGAACAGGTCGTGACGGTTGCGGTGGTGCTACCGGTTCTTCAAAATCACATACACTTCAATCACTTGAAAGCTGTGGTGCAGAGGTTCAAAAGGGTAATGCTCCTGAAGAAAGGAAGCTTCAACGTCTTTTCAGAAATGAAGAAGCATCACATCTTATTAAGCGTTGCAATGACTTCGGTGCAGGTGGTGTTTCTGTTGCTATCGGTGAGCTTGCAGACGGTCTACAGATTGATTTAAATGCGGTTCCAAAGAAATATGACGGACTTGACGGCACAGAGCTCGCTATCAGTGAATCTCAGGAAAGAATGGCTGTTGTAGTTGAACCAAAAGATGTTGCTCGATTCCTTGAGCTTGCAGAAACCGAGAACCTTGAAGCAACAGTAGTTGCTAAGGTTACTGCAGAGCCAAGACTTAGAATGAATTGGAATGGAAATACTATTGTTGATATTTCAAGAGAATTCTTAAACTCTAACGGTGCTGAAAAGCATATTGACATCGAAACTGCAAAATCACTCGATTATAATAAGCAAATTACTGATGACTTTGTTGCAGAATACAATAAGCTTGCTGATGACCTTAATGTTTGCTCAAAGCGTGGTCTTTCAGAGCGTTTCGACTCAACAATCGGTGCAGGCACAGTTCTTATGCCGTTCGGTGGTAAGAATCAGCAAACACCTATTCAGTCAATGGTGCATAAGGTATCTGTTGAAAATAATCAGACAAAGACTTGCTCATATATGGCATGGGGTTATAACCCATTTATCTTTGAAAAGAACCAATATAACGGTGCGTATCTTGCTGTAGTTGAATCTATTTCAAAGCTCATAGCCACCGGTGCAAAGTTTGAGGATGTATATCTTACATTCCAGGAATATTTTGAGAAGCCAAAGAAAGAACCAACCCGTTGGGGCAAGCCTCTCGCGGCACTTCTTGGCTCATACGATGCACAGCTTGATTTGGGAGTTGCTTCAATCGGTGGCAAGGACTCAATGAGTGGTACTTTTGAAAATATTGATGTTCCTCCAACGCTTGTTTCTTTTGCAGTTACAACCGGTAAGGTTGATGAGGTTATTACTCCCGAATTCAAGTCTGCAGGTCATAAAACAGTTATCTTAAAGCCTGAATACAATGAAAATGGTATTCCATTTGCTTCTTCGCTTATTGATACATTTAATAAGGTAACTGAGCTTGCGCGTGCAGGCAAGGTTGCAGCTTGCTACACTGTGACATACGGCGGTATTGCAGAAGCGGTCATGAAGATGGCTTTTGGTAACGATATCGGCTTTAAGTATGATGATAATCTTTCAGTAACCGATATTTTCGATTATGCTTATGGTAGCTTTGTAATTGAGCTTACTGACGATATTGAGGTTGGCACCGTAATCGGTTATACAACTGATGCTAAAGCTATCGAATACAAGAATAATGTAATTACTCTTGATTCACTTCTCAATACTTATGAAAGTAAGCTTGAGTCTGTATATGCTTGCAACATCAAAACTGCAGGTAATACATATCCGGCTTACGAATTCAAAGCAGAAAAGAGAGTTGCTCCTGCAATTAAGGTTGCAAAGCCAAAAGTTCTTATTCCTGCATTCCCCGGAACTAACTGTGAATTTGACACGAAGAAAGTTCTTGAATTAGCAGGTGCAAATGCAGAAATACTTGTTATTAACAATCTTTCTGCATCTCATATTGCAAAATCAGTTGAAATTTTTGCTGAAAAGATGAAAGATGCCCAAATGATTTTCATTCCAGGCGGTTTCTCAGGCGGTGACGAACCTGACGGTTCAGGTAAGTTTATTACTGCATTCTTCCGTAACCCCGAAATCAAAGAGGGCGTAACAGACTTACTTGATAATCGTGACGGTCTTATGGCAGGTATCTGTAACGGCTTTCAGGCACTTATTAAGCTTGGTCTTGTACCTTACGGCAAGATTATTGACACTGATGAGAATTGTCCTACTCTCACATTCAATACAATCGGTCGTCACCAATCAAGACTTGTGCGTACAAGAATTGCATCTAATAAGTCACCTTGGCTTAGCAATACAGATGTAGGTGACATCTACACAGTGCCGATTTCACACGGTGAGGGTCGTTTCCTTTGCAGTGAAGAGCTCGTAAAAGAGCTTGCAACGAACGGACAGATTGCTACTCAGTATGTTGACCTCAATGGTGCACCTACTGATGACATCCATTTCAATCCTAATAACTCAATTGCGGCAATTGAGGGTATTACTTCACCTGATGGCAGAGTTTTCGGTAAAATGGGTCACTCCGAACGTATTGGCTACGGTCTTTATAAAAATGTACTCGGTGAGTATGATATGAAGATGTTTGAGTCAGCAGTTAAGTATTTCAAATAAGATTACAGAAAGAACATCGGCAGGGAGAGCAAATCTCCCTGCCGATGCTCTTTTGTTTATTGCGTTTTTCTTTGTTAAATCCCGCATACGAATGTTCCCGCCGGAAGTACGATAATCCCAACGCCGATTAGAAAAGTACCGCATCACGTCTATGATGCGGCACCCAAAGATAGGTTCTATTCTTTTGCATGTGCTTTTCGATAGTCACGTGGGAGCACCCCGGTTATATCACGAAACGAGGCGGTGAATTTGCTTTGATTCTCATACCCTACGGCACAGGCAATTTCGGCAACGGTCGCATCGCTGTGGCAAAGGAGTTCCTTTGCCCGTTTGATACGGTATTCCTTCATATATCCGCCGATTGACTGTCCGAAAACCGTTTTGAAGGTCGTTTTCAGCGTGGTTTGGTTGATGTGAAATTTAGAAGAAAGCTCTTCTATCGTATATCGTCTTGTCAGATCGCTTATCAAAAGCTCATGTACCTCGGTTACTGTTTGTATGGAGGAATCCTGAGCGTGCATATGCGTTTCCGTGAGTGCATCATCTGCGGGACACGCTACCTCGACAATCTGCTCAATCATCTCGTGAAGCACCTCGGTTCTGGTGGTCTTCGCTGCCGTGTAATAGACCTCTTTTCCTTCACGGCGGCTTGTAATAAGCCCGGCGGTTTTCAAAAGCTTCAGATGATGGGATACGACAGGACTGCTTGTATCCAGAAGTGCCGATATATTGATAACACATTCTTCGCAATGACATAAGAGCCAAAATATCTGTATGCGTTTACCGTCGCTCATCATTTTCATAAGCTCGGAAACCGTTTTAAAGGTCTCTGATTTCGGCATTTCAAGCCGTAATTCCCCGGAAAGATGTCCGTGATCATGCGGTAACGGGTTAAATTCCATAATACTACCTCCTAACACGTTCCCATTATACCATTTAGGCTTGAAAAACACAATACAAGAGCAGAAAATAATCCATTTA
>CAYWFB010000010.1:0-35857 GCA_964457415.1 uncultured Eubacteriales bacterium
GGGATAATGGTAATAACTCATATAATAATCGGCTTGCCCAATGAAACAAAAGAGGATATTTTAAAAACTGTGGAGTTCGCCGTAAATTGCGAAACTGACGGAGTAAAATTACAGCTTTTACATATTCTTAAAGATACCGATTTGTATGAGGATTATAAAAATGGACTTGTAAATCCGTTAACTCTCGAAGAATATATGGATATTCTCTTCGCTTGCCTTGAAAGAATACCCGAAAATATTGTCATTCACCGCATAACAGGTGACGCACCGAAAAAATATCTTGTGGAGCCTTTATGGAGTGCCGACAAGAAAACAGTACTCAATACAATCAACCGTGAACTAAATAGCAGAAACATAATTCAAGGAGGAAGACTCAAATGACATGGGATTTCAGCTTACCTGTAAAAATTTATTTTGGTACGGATAAAATCAACGAATTACCCGAAATTATAAAAGAATTCGGCTACAAAAGGGGAGTGCTTGTTTGCTCAAATACCCTTAAAAAGAACGGCACTGCCGATAAAATAATCGAAAACTGTAACGGTGTTATCGTTGACGTGTTCAGCGATATTCGTCCAAATCCAACAACTGACAATGTGAACGAATGTGTAAAAGTTCTTCGCGAAAATAATGCGGATTTTGCCGTGGCATTGGGTGGCGGTTCACCGATGGATTGTTGTAAAGCGGCTTGTGCAATCGCAAGGTGTGACGATATAATCGAAAGCTATCACACCGGCGGAAAGCCCATAAATGCAGATGAGGTTATTCCTATGCTTGCCGTTGCAACCACAAGTGGTACGGGCAGTGAAATCACAAATATTTCGGTGCTTACAGATTTGAATAAGAATGTAAAATCAACAATGAACGACCCGCTTATGTATCCAAAAGCCGCCATTGTTGACCCAAGGCTTACCTTAAGTGTACCGCCAAAGGTTACTGCTTCAACGGGACTTGATGTGCTTGCCCACGCGCTTGAAAGCTTCTGGAGTGTTCTTCATCAGCCAATTTGCGAGGCTTGTGCAGTTCACGCAACCCGACTTGTTTTTAAGTGGTTATATAAGGCTTACTCAGAGCCCGAAAATCTTGAAGCCCGCGAAAAAATGGCAGAGGCATCAATTATCGCGGGTGTGGCATTTTCAAATCCAAGAACGGCAGGCAGTCACGCTTGCTCATTCCCACTTACAAATCTTTACGGCGTGCCCCACGGCGAAGCCTGCGCAATGACACTTGATTATTTTACAAGATTTAATGCAGAAGCCGAAAACGGCAGACTCCACGATTTTGCACGTGACTGCGGATTTTTTGACGCCTACCAAATGGCAGACGCAATCACAGAACTTAAAAAGAAAATGGGTATGGCTTGCACTTTGACTGAAATCGGCGTAAAAACCGAAGAAGAAATCGAAACTCTTACAAAAATGAGTATGACGCCGCTAATGGAGAGAAATATTATTCCATTATCTTATAACAACATAAAAGAAATGTATCTCAATATGAGATGACAATAACGTAGGGCGGGGGCTTGCTCCCACTTTTTATGCCAAAATTTTAGAAATTCTTAAAGAATTTCAAATTAGCAACACATTGTTAACAAATATGTGATATAATGTTCACATAATAGAGAAAATTTGCCGATTGAGGTGTTTGTTTTGAAAAAGATTGCAGGGTTTATTGTAGACAAGCATAAGCTTGTGTTAGCGGTTATGTTGGTTATTTGTGCCTTTTGTGCGGCACTTATTCCCAAGGTAGAAATCAATACGGATATGACCAAGTATCTGCCCGATGATTCTTCTATGCATCAGGGTATTGAAATTATGGCTGACGAATTTAACGATATGACCATGTCGCAAACGATTCGTGTAATGTTTGAAGGCTTAAGCACCGAAGAAATAAATCTTGTTCGTCAGCAGCTTGAAAATATCCCGAATGTTGACAGTGTTGCATATATTGAAGACAGTGAAGATTACAATAAAGACGGCTACACAAAATTCACCGTATCAACCTCTTTTGCTTACGGCTCGGCTGAAGAATTGGCAATTGAAGAATCCATTGAAAAGCAGTTCTCGGCTTATAATATGGAGTATATGAACGATAATGCAAGCGGTATGGAAATGCCGTGGCTTATGATTGCGGTTGCCATTGTAATTCTTCTAATAATCCTCTTTGTTATGAGTGGCTCCTGGTTTGAACCAATACTCTTTATGGCGACAATCGGCGTGGCAATTGTAATCAATATGGGCTCAAACCTTGCTCTTGGCTCTGTTTCACAGATTACAATGTCAATCGCCGCGATTTTACAGCTTGTTCTCTCAATGGACTACTCAATTATTCTCGCCAACCGTTACCGTCAGGAAAAAGAAAATTATGACGATATTGAAGATGCAATGAAGGCTGCTTGGTGTAATGCGTTTTCATCAGTTACAAGTAGCGGTATGACAACGGTTATCGGTCTTATTGTGCTTGTGTTTATGAGCTTTAAAATTGGTGCAGATTTAGGTCTTGTGCTTGCAAAGGGCGTGCTTCTCAGTATGATTTGCGTGCTCACAATTCTTCCTGCACTTCTTTTGATTTTCGACGAAAAGATTGAAGATACCGAGAAAAAAGAGCTTAAAATTCCAATGGGATTTGTTGCAAAAAGTCAGTTTAAGTTGCGCCGGGTTATTGCAATTTTCTTTGTAGTTCTTTTTGCAGGCTCATATATTTTGCAAGGCTATACACAAATTGCATATTCACTCTCTCCCGAAGACCCCATTGCCGAGATTTTCGCACCATCAAACCCGATTGTTATGCTTTATAACAATGCCGACGAAGACCGCATTGCAGATATGACGGCAGAGCTTGAAGAAAATGAAAATGTCAAGAGCGTTATGAGCTATTCAACCACTCTCGGTAAGTCATTCACATCAGAGGGCATGGTTGATATGATTGATAATATGGGTGTTGCAATGAGTATCGACTCGTCACTTCTTGATATTATCTATTACAGCTATTATTCGGGTGACAAACTGCTCCCGATGACAGTAACCCAGTTTTTTAACTTTATCTCAAATGAGATTATTCCCAATCCAATGTTCGCGGATTTCATAACTGACGAGATGAAAACCAGCATTGATGAAATGGGCGAATTCACTGATGCTGAAGCCCTCACAACCCCAAAAACTGCCGAGGAGCTTGCAGAGACTTTCGGTATGAACGCCGACGACCTCAAAAAGATTTTTGTTCTCTATTACAGTAAATATCAGGGTGCAGACTATGGTACAATGACAATGCCCGTATTTGCAGATTTTGTGGTAAATGAGGTTGCTAAAAATCCGCAATATGCCTCAATGTTTGATGCCGAAACAAAGTCACAGCTTTCGCTCCTTGTCAAGTTTGCCGATAAGGAAACCGTGCTTGAAAAGCGCGATTATATCAATATGGCATCAACTCTTGGTTATTCTACCGATGATATGCTGTTGCTTTATGCTTATCACAGTGAGTACCTTGAAAATCCCGAAGCAGTCAATTATGAAGATGTCATTGCAAAATATGTTGCGTGGCAGCTGATGCAACCCGCTCATTATATGTCTATTTATGAGCTTGTGAATTTTGTTGCAGACAATAAAGAAACATTCGGCTCAATGATGGATGCTGAGCAGTTGTCGCAGATTGAAATGGGTAAAAAGGTGGTTACAGCCACAGTCAAGGAAGCTTCGCTTACCCCCGAACAGCTTGCGCAAATTACAGAAATGCCCGCAAGCCAGCTTCGTCAGCTTTATCTTCTTTATATCAGTGAGCATGGTGACACAAGCAACTGGAAAATGTCGGTTCAGCGCTTTGTTCACTTTGTAGACAGTGATGTACTTACAAACCAAGATTATGCAGATTATTTTGATGCAGAAGATGCCTCAACACTTAAATCTGCAATCCCTGTAATTGATGCGGTGGCATCGGGCAAGGAATACACCGCCACAGAACTCTCAACTGTTCTTACAGGGCTTACCGATGAGCTTGACAGCAATATAATCGAAACACTCTATCTTTACTATACAAGCACAAAAGAGAGCAATCCCGAGTGGACACTCACCATTCAGGAAATGTTCAGATATCTTTCAGAAGATATGGTGAACGACCCGAGGCTTGCTACTTTCCTCGGTGAAGATTTAAAGTATGAAATCAGCGATATGAAATCACAGCTTGATGCTGGTATAAGTCAGCTTCTTGGTGAAAATCATTCACTTATGATGATTGAAACCTCATTGCCCGTTGAGTCCGAAGAAACTACTTTGTTTATGGATAGCCTTACAGAGCTCTGTGACGCAAAGCTTCAGAATCGCGTGTATTTCATAGGTAATACTCCGATGAATTACGAAATGGAGCAAAGCTTTGACCAGGAACTTCTTCTCATAACAGTGCTTACTGCCGTTTCAATCTTTGTGGTTGTTCTGATAACCTTCCGTTCAATCTGGGTACCACTTATTCTCGTTTTGCTTGTGCAATGCGGTGTTTATATCACTATGTCCGTCAACGATCTTATGGGCTACAGTATTTTCTACCTTGCCTTGCTCGTTGTGCAATGTATTTTGATGGGTGCCACAATTGACTACGGTATTCTCTTTACAAACTATTACCGTGAAAGCCGTAAGACAATGGATGTAAAAGACGCACTCACCGCCGCGTATAACGGCTCAATACATACAATTCTCACATCGGGACTTATTATGGTAATTGTAACGGGTGTAATTGGCTTTAGCCCCGTTGACCCCACAATCGCGCAGATTTGTCAGACAATTTCAATCGGCTCACTTTCTGCAATACTTCTTATCCTGTTTGTATTGCCCGGACTTTTAGCCGCATTCGACAAATTGATTGTAGGAAAGAAAAAGAACAAGAACAAATAATAGATACTCCCACAGTCATTTTTAGCAAAACAAATGCCCCCTCATCATAATAGGGGGCATTTTTGTGACTTATTCGCTGATTACAGTTAAAATACTGTTCTTATTAACTTTCAATTTATTTCTGTATTCACCGTCATAAACGGTTTTGAGTTTATGCTCTTGAGTGGACTCAATAACTGTCATTTTTTCAAATTCACCGTCAAGTGTGATTTCTGTTTCGTTACCCTCATTCACAATTACCGTAACAGTTTTATTTTCGGGAGTTAAGAAACTGAAAATGTTAAAATCATTCTTTTCGTCAGGGAAAAATCCGTTATCAAGACAAACTGAGCCCACGGGTATGTATTTTGAGAAATGAGCAAAGCCGTAATAACGCTCTGCTATGTACCATTCTTCAAAATTATCAGTTGCGGTGATGGTGGCGTCAGAATAATCATTGCCGTCTTCGTGAATGGCAAATTGATTCACCGCTACCCACGAGGTCCAGCTTTCAGCACCCGCATAGATTAAATCCTGACCAATAATTCTCGCCGTAATCAATGCGCCCTTGAAATTCTTTGTGTGGCTCTTGTTGGGTAACTCGCACCACTCACTCATATCAAAACGCAATTCGGGGTGGGGGAGAACCAACTGATTTTTAAAATCCACTCGCATCTGCACATTGTTGTCATCGTGATATGAATGATATGCGAAAATGGGCATAACGCTCATAACCAATTCGTCTTTCGTGAGCAATTCAAGATATTCGGGTGTAAGCCCCATCATTTCGCCTGTTTCGGGACCGTAAAGCTTAACATCCATTTTGCGCTTGATAATTTCTTCGGCGAAAATGTGCATAACCTCTGCCATTTCTTCAGGCTCGTAATGGCAACCCTCTTGCCAAACATAAGAGCCACCCCATTTCCATTGAGGCTCGTTTATGGGGCTTACATATTTCACGGGGAAACCCTCGTCAATAAGCCGTTGGGTTGCAGTCAAGAAATAATCTGCAAATTTTCTGTAATTCGCCTTTGGTAAGTTGCAGGTGTGCATCATCAAACTGCCCGAGGCTTGTCCCGTTGAGGTCTGTGACCAATGAGGAGAATTTGCAAACACAATCAGCGTGTCAATATTGCCATTGTCAAGGCATTTCCTCATTACATCCTTTGCGGTTTTGTCAAGAGAATAATCCCAATAGCCCTCTTGTGTCTCGCGGTCATAAACGTACATACTTTCAGTTCTGCGCCAAGGATTTTTAACTCTGTAATTACCCTCGTCGGTACCTCCGCCGATGTTATAGCGGTAAATATTCAGCTTAAGACCTGTATCACCGTACATAAGCTCGGCAATTTCGTCTTGCACCTTTTCGTCCTTGCAATAGTGACTCCACCAGCAAGCTGAAGTGCCCCAGCCCTTTAAGACTTGTAATTTTTCAGCGCTTTTAAGATTTATTTTCATACTCCTCACCAATCCCACTTGGTTTCTATTTTATTAAATCCTTAATTACTTCCCCTGCGATTATAAGTCCCGCTGTGCTCGGCACGAATGATATGCTTGCGGGTGTTCTTTCACCGTCGTTGTGGGGGATTTCTGTTGAATAAAGCACCTTTAGTTTTTTTACATTTCTTGCCTTTAACTCTCTTCGCATAACTCTGCAAAGGGGACAGGTATCGGTTTTATAAATATCTGTGATTTTAAATGCCGTCGGGTCAAGCTTGTTGCCCGTACCCATTGATGCAAGCATTGGAATTCCCAATTCCTGTGACTTAACCGCCAAATCAATTTTCGCCGTTACATTGTCAATAGCATCAATAATGTAATCATATTTACTCAATTCAAATTCCTCTGAATTTTCGGGCAGATACATTCTAACAATGGGTGTGACCTTACATTCGGGGTTAATATCGAGAATTCTGTCCATTGCAACCTCTGCCTTATTTTTGCCAATAGTTGAGTGCAAAGCATATAACTGACGATTGATGTTGGTAATGTCAACCGTGTCCTTGTCAACAACTGTCATTTTGCCAATACCGCAACGCGCCAAAGCCTCGGCAACATAAGAACCAACACCACCAAGCCCAAAAATAATAATATTCGCATTTTTAAGCTTTTTAAGTGCCTCTGCACCAATAAGCCTTTCACTTCTTGAGAATTCCATAATATCACCTTTAATTATTTTAGCATATTGAAAAATTTTCGGCAATAGTGTATAATTTATTTTTGGAAATAAATATACTAAATATAAGGATGAGTTAAATGAAACTTGGTATTGTTGGACTTCCCAACGTAGGTAAAAGCACACTTTTCAACGCAATCACAAATGCAGGCGCACAGTCTGCAAACTATGCGTTCTGCACAATCGAACCCAATGTGGGCGTTGTTGCGGTTCCCGATTACAGAATTGACAAATTAGCAGAAATGTATAATCCCGCAAAGATTACACCTGCAACAATCGAATTTGTTGACATTGCAGGTCTTGTAAAGGGTGCGTCAAAGGGTGAGGGTCTTGGTAATAAGTTCCTGTCACATATCCGCGAGGTTGATGCAATAATTCACGTTGTTCGTTGCTTTGAAAATGATGATATTATTCATGTTGAGGGAAGTATTGACCCACAACGCGATATTGAAACAATCAACCTTGAATTGATTTTGTCAGATATTGAGCTTCTCGACAGACGAATTGACCGTAGCACAAAGGCTCTCAAGGGCGACAAGTCATTGCAGAAAGAGGTCGATTTCTTAAACCGTCTCCGCGGAGAACTTGAAAACGGTATCAATGCAAGAGCGGTTGAAATGGATGACGAAGAAAGAGAGATAATGGGTACAGTTGCGCTTCTCTCTTCAAAGCCCGTAATCTATGCTTGTAATATGAGCGAAGAGGATTTTTCGAACAATATCCGCGACAATGCACGCTATAATGCGGTTTGCGAGCTTGCAAAGGCAGAGGGCGCAGAAACATTGCCTATCTGTGCAGAGCTTGAGGCACAGATTGCCGAGCTTGACAAGGAAGAAAAAGAAATGTTCCTCTCTGATTTAGGCATTGAGCAGGGTGGACTTGATTTGCTTATTCAGCGTTCATATAACCTCTTGGGACTTATTTCATACCTCACCGCAGGTCAGCCTGAAGTTCGTGCATGGACAATCAAAAAGGGCACAAAAGCACCGCAGGCGGCAGGTAAAATCCATACTGACTTTGAACGCGGATTTATCCGCGCAGAAGTTATCCACTTTGACGACCTTATGGCAAACGGCACAATGCAGAACGCCAAAGAAAAAGGCCTTGTACGCAGCGAAGGTAAAGAGTACGTCATGAAAGACGGAGACATCGTTCTCTTCCGTTTTAATGTATAATAAATGCAGAATTCAGAATTCAGAATTCAGAATTGAGGTATCAGCATGAAAGAAAATGCCATTGAAGAAAAAAGTTTTGATTTTGCGATAAGAATAGTTAAGTTATATCAGTATTTGGCTGAAGAGAAAAAGGAATATGTAATGTCAAAACAACTTCTTCGTTGCGGTACAAGCATTGGGGCTAATGTTGCAGAATCACAAAAAGCCCAAACAAGACCGGATTTCAATTCGAAATTAAATGTTGCATTAAAAGAAGCTAACGAAACATTTTATTGGATTAAATTGTTGTATAAAACTGAATACTTAAATTCAAAAGAATTTGAAAGCATTTCAAAGGATATAGATGAAATTATAGCGATTTTGGTTTCTATATGTAAAAAAACAAATGTATAATTTAATAATTCTGAATTCTGCATTCTGAATTCAGAATTTAATTTGCGCTTGTAGCTCAGTTGGATAGAGCGTCAGACTCCGACTCTGAAGGCCGCTGGTTCGACTCCAGTCAGGCGCGCCAAAGAAAGACTTTGAGAATTTCTTAAAGTCTTTTATTATTGTTGACAAACCAAATTTACAATGCTATAATACATTTTATTACGATTTAGTGCTTTTAACCACTAAAGCGAAATTTTACAAGAGGCGATTATAATGAGAAAAGGTAATTTAATGAGTGTCCGTCATGACATAAGACTGCTCGATGCTACAATTCGTGACGGCGGACTTTGCAATAATTTCGAGTTCACAGACGAATTTGTACGTGAACTTTATAAAACCAATGTCAAATGCGGCGTTGATTATATGGAATTTGGCTACAAGGCAAGCAAAAATCTTTTTAATGAAGAAGACCACGGCAAATGGAAATTCTGTAACGAAGAGGATATCCGTGCAATTGTGGGGGACAATGTGTCCGATATGAAGATTGCCGTTATGGCAGACGTTGGTCGTTGCGACTACAAAACAGATTTCATTCCTAAAAAAGACAGCGTAATTGATATGATTCGTGTTGCTTGCTATATCCATCAGATTCCTGCAGCCGTTGAAATGATTAACTATTTCAATGAATTGGGCTATGAAACAACCTGTAATATTATGGCAATTTCACAGGCGAGCTTTAATCAGATTGATGATGCCCTTGAGATGCTTGGTGAATCAAAGGTTGACATAATTTATCTTGTAGATAGTTACGGCTCACTCTTTCCTGAAAATGCCGCTGAGCTTGCGAAAAAATATCTCGAATACGGCGAGAAATACAATAAAAAGATAGGTTTCCACGGTCATAATAACCAAAATCTTGCCTTTGCAAATACTATTGAAGCTCTTTCTTACGGCGTTTCTTATGTTGATGCAACTGCTCTTGCAATGGGCAGGGGCGCAGGTAACTGTGCAATGGAATTAATGCTCGGCTTCCTTAAAAATCCAAAGTACAGTATTTACAGTCTGTTGGAATTTATCGAAAATTATATGCTCCCACTTAAAGAGTCAGGTGTAGTGTGGGGCTTTGACCTGCAGTATATGTTCACAGGTCAGCTTAACCGCCACCCGAGAGAAGCTATGAGCTTTACAGAGAAAAAACGAAATGATTACACAGAATTCTACAAGGAATTGCTTGATAATTATTGATTTGAATGTACTGTTGTATATGTTCCCTTTGACGAGGGAACATATTTTTTATATTAGAAAACGGACCAGAAAAAATCTGCTCCGTAATTTTTTTGCGTTTTAAACAAATTCAAAATTCTCTTTTCCTGCGCCAAGTTCAAAATGGTATTTGGCAATTCCCAAATCTACTTTTGAGTAAAATCCGCCGGTTTCTTCTGCCTTGACCTTTCCACCGTCAAGCAGATGGAAACAGAACTTTTGCTGATTTCGTGCGGTGGGGGCAAGCATTGCCGCCTGAACACCGTCCATAAACCATACGGGCATATCACCATAGAATTTGCAAAGAGAGTCTATGAATTTATTCTTGTGTGGTTTGCCATTGGTTTCACCATAGCCTACCGCAATTACGCAGACAAGCTTTTCCCTCTTGCCAACCTTGTATTGAGCCTTGCGTTTGCTGAATGTAAGCGCTACCCAACAAGTGTTGAGCCCGAGCATCTGTGCCTTGAGTACAATTCTCTCACCATAATATCCCGCTTTTTCCTGTAAATCAGCACTTTTTTCGCCGATAAGTGCAATATAATTCTGTACGCCCGAAAAATTGCCATAATGAGCCATTGTACCCGTAAAGGCGTTGGGCTCGTCAGTAATAAGCTGAATGTTAAGCCCGCTCTCACGATTGCAGGCTTCAATTTCTGCCTTTAATTCTGCGAGAACCTCGCCCTCAATTTTCTTGTCAGTATAACTGCGCACCGAATGACGCACCTGCATTGCTTCCATAATATCCATAATGACACCTCAAGAATAATTATTGTCTAAAGTGTATTTTACTATACTTTTCTTGTAAATGCAAATTATTTTAAAAATATCTTGTGCAAATTATTTTAAAAATATCTTGACATTTGACATTTCTTTTGTTATCATATTCAAGCCGCATATTAGGGGGTAGTGTGTCTATTCGCACTTCAAGTGATATTTTCCACCCTCAATAGCGAGTCTATATTTAAGGTAGGTTAGAAAAATGTACGCAATCATTGTTACTGGCGGCAAGCAGTACAAGGTAGCTAACGGCGATGTTGTATTCGTAGAAAAGCTTGACGCAGAAGAGAATGCTGAAATCACTTTTGACAAGGTTCTCGCAGTTGGTTCTGATGACGGTATCACAGTTGGTGCTCCTTATGTTGAAGGCGCAACAGTTGCAGGTAAGGTTCTCAAGAACGGCAAGGGTAAGAAAATCACAGTATTTACTTACAAGCCCAAGAAGAACGAGAAGCGCAAGAAGGGTCATCGTCAGCCTTACACAAAGGTTGAGATTACCGGTATCAACGCATAATGACAAAAGCGAAATTTCTGTTTTGCAAAGATGCAATTGTTTCGTTTGAGTTAAGCGGTCATAGCGGCGCAGGGGAAAGTGGCACCGATATTGTATGCAGTGCAGTTTCTTCGGCAGTCTATATGGCGGCAAACACAATTCTTGAAATAATGAAAATCGAGGCAAATGCAGAAGTTACCGACGGGTATTTTAAATTTGAGATGAATTTAAATGATGCCCAAAAAGCAAAAGTAATTACTGACGGTCTGTATTTACATCTTACAGAATTAGAAAGTCAGTATCCCAACAACTTGAAACTTGAAAGAGGTGTTTTTGATGCTTAAAATCAACATTCAGTTATTCGCTCATAAAAAAGGTATGGGTTCTACAAAGAACGGCCGTGACTCAGAGTCAAAGCGTCTTGGCGTTAAGAAGGCAGACGGACAGGCAGTTCTTGCAGGTAACATCATTGTTAAGCAGCGCGGAACTCACATTCATCCCGGCAACAATGTAGGTCGCGGTTCTGACGACTCACTCTTTGCTCTCATCGACGGTAAAGTTAAGTTTGAGAGAATGGGTAAGGACAGAAAAAAGGTTAGCGTTTACGCTATCGAGCAGTAATTTCTGTACAAAAGAAATGGCGGATGCAAAAATCAGCATCCGCTTATTTTTTCGAGGTAATTTGTATGAAAGAATTCAACAAAAGCCATAAATTAGATTATGTTTGTTATGATATTCGCGGTCCCGTTATGGACGAGGCTATGCGAATGGAGTCAGAGGGTCAGCGAATTTTAAAGCTTAACATCGGCAACCCCGCACCCTTCGGCTTTACCGCGCCCGACGAGGTTATCCGCGATATGATGTATAATCTTCGCGAATGTGAAGGTTATTCCGATTCAAAGGGTGTTTTTTCAGCTCGTAAAGCCATAATGCAGTATTGTCAGATTAAAGGTATTAAGGGCGTTGATATCGGCGATATCTACACAGGAAACGGCGTTAGCGAGCTTATTACAATGTCAATGCAGGGGCTTTTAGATAACGGCGACGAAATCCTTGTTCCTGCACCCGATTATCCTCTCTGGACTGCTTCTGTTACTCTTGCAGGCGGTAAAGCCGTGCACTATATGTGCGACGAGCAAAATGAATGGAATCCCGACATTGACGATATCAAAAAGAAGATTACACCCAATACAAAGGGTATCGTAATTATAAACCCCAACAACCCCACGGGTGCTCTTTACAGTGACGAAATCCTTAAGGAAATCGTTGAAATCGCACGCCAAAATGAGTTGATTTTGTTCGCTGATGAGATCTATGACCGTCTTGTTATGGATGGCAATACTCACACCGCACTTGCGTCTTTGGCTCCCGATGTTCCCTGCATCAGCTTTAACGGACTTTCAAAGTCCCACAGAGTTGCAGGCTTCCGCGTGGGCTGGATGGTAATCAGCGGTGATAAAGCAAAAATTAAAGGCTATATTGAGGGGTTGAATCTTCTTTCTTCAATGCGACTTTGCTCGAATGTACCTGCACAGAGTATTGTTCAGACTGCTCTCGGCGGAATTCAAAGCGTTGACGAGCTTCTTCTTCCCGGCGGAAGAATTTATGAGCAGAGAGAATTTATTTATAACGCACTTTGCAATATCGACGGCGTTTCCGTTGTGAAGCCCAAAGCGGCATTCTACATATTCCCCAAGTTCGATGTGAAAAAATTCAATCTTCACGACGACGAAAAGCTTGTCTTTGACTTCCTTAAGGAAAAGAAAATTCTTATTATGCACGGTAAGGGATTTAATTACCCAACACCTGACCACGTAAGAATTGTATATCTTCCCCGCCGAAGAATCCTCGGCGAAGCGATGGAAGCACTTGAAGATTTCTTAAAAGATTACAAACAATAAATTCGTAATGCGGAATGCGTAATTCGTAATTTAAAAAAACACCACAGGTTTCAAAAATGAATCTGTGGTGTTTTTTTATTTTGTTGGTTTATTCATTTTTGGTTCATCGGTTCTGTTCAACAGATAATCAATGCTGACATTATAAAAATCAGCTAATTTTATTAAAATTGCAGTGGGTAAATCGTTTTCACCTGTTTCATATTTTGAATACCCTGTTTGTGACATTCCAAGCATTTTTGCCACTTGAGTTTGGTTCATATCGCGATCTTCTCTTAAATCACGAATTCGTCTGTACATATAAATCACCAAAAAAAGTATATGATAATCTGTTTTAGGTTATTGACTTTTAATCTGAAATAGGTTAAAATACTGCTAAATCATTTGAAAGGACGATAAAAATGAAAAAGAAAATTATAACATTAGCATTGGCAGTTGTAATGTGTTTATCCGTTATAACTTCCGTAACAGCGGCAAGCAATCTTGACAGAGTTGCTTCAACAATCCCCGGCACAGACATTGAGTACAACTATGTTGAGAATGTAACGGTTAAAATTCCGGGTACAGAAGTGACATTTGATTTCGAGGGTGTTGCAGATTTTGTTTTGGTTAATCAGAAATATACATTTAACCTAATGGAACAAGACTCTGAAAGTGGTGAATGGGTATCAACACCTCATAGTTATGATATTCCAGTTTATCACTTTGTGGTTTTTGAAAAAATTGGAAGGGTAACAGTAAATCAAGAGGGAATATGGCTACGTTATAAAGGCAATGACTTGTTTGGAGACGCCAATGAGGTATTGTTAAATAAGGGACAAGTTATCCAATGGTCTAGCAGTATGGAACCAAGGACTCCTGGAAGTAGTTTGTTTTATGAATATGAGACAATAATTGGTTCAGATGGTTCCTGCAATTGGTTCATTGATGAAGTGAGCCAACCTGTAGCAAGAGTTGAAATTCAATTTGTAAATCATGATTCTTCTGAAATTTTTTATGAAGATTTTGATGTTAGTCGTTATGGACTTGATAATTGGGAAGAAAAAATTGATATAACCGAATTTGCTATTTATGAAAAATATTCATATTCAATCGTCGAGGGTGCGAATTCAGTTGTGAATTCTGATGAAAATGCACTCTCAATCAGAGCTGACGGTGATTTTGATAAGTTTACAGGTGTAAAGGTTGACGGCGTGCTTGTTGACAGCAGTAATTATACTGCAACAGAGGGTAGTACAATAATCGAATTTAAGGCAGATTACCTTAAAACTCTTGATGCGGGTGAACATACTGTATCGGTTGTATTCACAGACGGTGAGGCAACAACAAAGTTTGAAATCAAAGAAGATAAGAACATAAACGATAGTACCAACAAAAACGAAAATACAGATAATCTTGTAACAGATGTTGTAATTCCAAATACAGATTACAACACATCAGTTGCGGCGGCATTTGTTGCTATGACAATCAGCGGAATAGCTTTGATAGGCTTAAAAAAGAAGAAATAATATAGTACGGTGGGGGTTCACTTCAGGGTTTTGCTCCCGCCGATTTTTATATGTATCTTAAAATAGAAATAATGACCTTGTAGGGTCGGGTCTCTGTGCCCGACCGTAAGTGAATATTTTATTATAGGCAGGCACAAGCCCAACACTCGCACCAAAATTGTAGGGGCTGACGGGTCTCGCCTGCGGCTCGGTCGGTGCTTCTGCTTCGCAGAGGTGTCCACCGGACACCCGCACCCTCGGCAGCCCGTAATTTGTGATAGTAGAAACTACGGGTCGTCGAGGTCGCCGACCCCTACAAAATGACCGAATTGGTGACATATAAATCTGCGTCGCAGACCCTCAATTCTGCATTCTGAATTCAGCATTCTGCATTTATTTTATTTCCGTTCCCACATAATAATGCTTTAAAATCTCTTCATAGGTAAACCCTTGCCGTGCCATATAGTCTGCACCGTATTGGCTCATACCCACTCCGTGACCGTATCCATTGACAGTAAAAACAAAATTTCCGTCAGTATATTTTACGGTAAATGTACTGCTCTTAAGCCCGAAAAGTGTTCGGATTTCAGTTCCCTTAAAGGTTTTTTCACCTATAATAATCGTTTTAACCATTCCCGTGTCTGTGTTGGTGATTTCGCCCACATAGTCAGCGGGACTTTTTTGCAATTCGACGCCCTCTTTTTCCATAATTTCTTTGAATTCCTCTTCTGTGACCGTCACCTCCGAGCTGTAAGCAGGGGCGAGCTTGTCACCAACGCTGTTAACGGATATTAAATACGGATATTCACCGCCCCAAACATCTGTGGCGTTCTCGGTCTGTCCGTTGCTTATTGAATGAAAAACTGCATTTATGGGCTTACCGTCATATTGAATTGTAAAATCAATTACCTCGTCAACGCATTTCTCGATTTTCTCGTGGTATTTATCATAATTTTCGCCCCATTTTTCTTTTTGCTCGTCCACGGTCAAAAAGCCCTGATGTGTGGCACTGCTGTCACTTATATCTGCGCCGTTAAGCCCCTCATTTTTGTACTCCTTTGAATACAAAAGCATTGTATGTGCCGCCACACACTGTGCCTTGATTGCCTCTTCGTGATATGCTGCGTTGATTTCCGATGCCACCACGCCAATCAGATAATCGCGCAAGGGCATTTCTGTAATATTTTTACTGTTGGCATTCATAACCTTTACAGTAGCTACGGCGGTTTCTTCTTCTTCTTCGGGTATTGTGATTTCTTCACCTAAAAACTCCTGCGAAATAACATCTGTTGCCTTTTCCACCGAGCAAAGCGGAGTAAGTATCATTGCAAGGCTTAAGAAAAAGCAAATCATACTGTAACTTTTCATTTTTTATCGCTCCCTTTTGTTGACTTTAATCCTTGAATGTATTAAAATATACAATGTATAATTATTTACTTTGGATACATAGCGAAATTTTTCTACAAGGAGGTAAATACAATGGCAGAATATATTTCAAGTATCTCCAATGACGCTCTTTCAACTTTATGCGAAGAGCTTCGTAAAAATAACCAGATAAATCCCGATTATTACAACAGATTTGAAGTAAAACGCGGACTTCGTAATTATGACGGCACAGGTGTGCTTGCAGGTCTTACCCGTATTTGCTCTGTTGAAGGCTATTACATGGACGACGGTGAAAAGGTGCCAAAAAACGGTCGCCTTAATTATCGTGGTATCAATATGAACGACATTGTTACAAACTGTGAAAAGGAAAACCGTTTCGGTTACGAAGAGGTTGTGTGGCTTCTTCTTTTCGGTGTACTTCCCACAAGAGACCAGCTTACCTGGTTTACAGATTTGCTTGCAGAGTGTCGCGAACTCCCCGAGGATTTTATTGAGGATATGATTATGAAAGCACCCTCGCCCGATGTTATGAACAAGGCGGCGAGAAGTGTTCTGGCGCTCTATTCTTATGACCCGAATCCCGATGATATTTCACCCGAAAATGTGCTTCGTCAGTGTATTCAGCTTATAGCACAGATTCCCGTAATTATGACTGCGGCTTATCAGGTTAAACGTCGTGTTTACGATAAAAAGAGTATGTATATGCACCAGAGCAAGAGAGAGTTAGGCACTGCCGAAAGTATTCTCCGCTCAATCCGTAAGGATAAGCAGTTTACTGACGAAGAGGCAAAGATTCTTGATATTTGTATGATTATCCACGCAGAGCACGGTGGCGGTAATAACTCAACATTCACAACTCGTTGTATTACATCAAGCGGAACAGATACATATGCCGCAGTTGCTGCAGGTATCGGCTCACTTAAAGGACCTCGTCACGGCGGTGCAAATATCAAGGTTCATAAAATGGTTGAGGATATGAAGCAGAATATTGCAGATATTACTGACGAAGGTCAGGTTGCCGATTATCTCACAAAAATTATGCGCCGAGAAGCAGGCGACGGCTCAGGCCTTGTTTATGGTATGGGTCACGCAGTTTATACACTTTCAGACCCAAGAGCTGTAATTCTTCGCCGTTATGCCGACGAATTCTCAAAAAAGACGGGCAGAGAAGACGAGTTCAGACTCCTTAATCTTATTGAAACTCTCACACCCGAGCTTTTTGCAAAGTATCGCGGTGACAAAAAGAAGATTTGCGCAAATGTTGACCTCTATTCAGGTCTGGTTTACGATATGCTTGGTATTCCCCAAGAGCTTTTCACACCGCTCTTTATGGCGGCTCGTATGGCAGGCTGGTCAGCACACCGTATTGAAGAAATCACAAACGGTGGCAGAATTATCCGCCCCGCTTATAAGAATGTTACTATTCCACGTGTGTACGTGCCTATGGACAAGCGAATTGTTATGACGGACGGAATTCAAAAAGAATATATTCCCATTGAGGAAAGGTAATCGGTACTATGAAAATAAGAGGAAGTATAGAAAAAATAAATCCCTTGTATTCTCTTTATATTATTGCGGGGCTTTTGTGTGTTGCAATCCCTTTCAGAACATATCAGCTTTTATCCCTTGTTGAAAGTGATACGGGCTTTTATAAAGAGATTAACTGGTCGGTTTATTTAATGTATGCACTTTGCGCTTTGGCAGTGCTTGTGCCCTATGTGTTTACATTGCTTGCAAAGAATGTGCCCGAATCCCGCGCAGTTTACGGTAAAAATAAGCTTCTGGCGGCGGCATCATTTGTATTCGGTGCAGGTCTTGTGGCAGATGCAGTTACTGCATTTTCAACACTCCTTCTCTCATATCAGGGATTTTATACTGAAGAAATCAGCCTTGTACCAACATTACTTCAAGGTGTTTTCGGTATTCTTTCGGCAATTTATATTATGATTTTTGGTATTTCTTATATTGACGGCAGAACTACCTATTCAAGATATAAGCTTTTAGCACTCAGCCCACTTGTATGGTCAGTTGCAAGGCTTATAATCCGCTTTGTAAAAAAGATTTCTTATGTAAATGTTTCTGACCTTATGCTTGAGCTTTTTGTAATTGCGTTTATGATGATTTTCTTCCTCTCTTTTGCAAGAATTTCATCGGGACTTTCAAACAAAAAGTCAATGCGTTCACTTTGGTCAGCGGGCTTTGCGGCGACATTTTTCTGCGTAGTGGCAAATTTGCCGAGACTTATTACAATTATTACAGCAAACGGCAATTTGCTTGCAAAAGAATATCCCTTTGCACTTTGTGATTTGGGATTTGCATTTTTTGCGGTATGTTACATTGTTAATTCAATGAAATCTGCAGAGAATAATGATGCTCTTGAGCTTTCAGATGAAGCAAATGAGGATATTCCGCCCGTAACAAACGAAATTCTTGCGGACGACGAAGAGGTTTAAAATTAATGTTGTTTTTTGATAATGTCCTTACGGCATTTACTCAGGTTGTAATTCTTTTTCTCATTGCAATGGTGGGCTTTGTGTGCCACAAAATTGGCGTTTACACAGAGAAAGCCTCACGAATGACAACCGATTTGCTTTTTTACATTGTAGCCCCCGCGATTATCATACGCTCGTTTATGAGTATGGAATACAGCCGTGATTCCCTTGAGGGTCTTTTAATGGCATTGCTCGGCGGTGTATTCTTCCATGTTGTTGGTATGATTTTTGCAAAAATCTTCTTTAATAAGGGCGAAAAGTCTACAGCTTGCATTTTTAAATATGCTTCCTGCTACGGTAATGTGGGCTATATGGCGTTGCCACTTGCATTGGCAGTTTTGGGAGATGAGGGTGTATTTTATTGCTCGGCAATTTTAGTGCCATTTAATATCCTTTCTTTCTCTCACGGCGTAAGCCTTATGCAGAAAAAGGATGAAAATGCAAAATTCAACCTTAAAAAGCTTATAATTAATCCGGGTGTAATCGGTGTGGGAATTGCACTTCCGCTTTTCCTTTTACAAGTAAAATTGCCCGATGTGATTTATCAGCCTATTTCTTATCTTGCAGATTTGAACACACCTCTCGCAATGGTGATGTTCGGCACTTATCTTGCTTCTGCCGATTGGAAAACTCTTTTCTCTGACAAGAGAATATGGGGCACGGTAGCACTTAAAATTATCGCAATGCCCCTTGTAACAATTCTCGGGCTTAAAGCTATAGGCTTCAGCGGAACTCTGCTTGTAGCCTGTGTTTTGAGTGCGTCTGCACCAACTGCAAGCAATACGGTAATGTTTGCGGCAAAATATGACCGCGACACTGCTTTAGCTTCAAAAGTAACTTCTTTAGTCAGCGTGTTATCTATTATCACAATGCCCGTGATGATAGCACTTGCGCAGTTGTTACAGTAAAATAAATTAAGGAGTGATTTTATGAAACTCGTAATTGCAATTATCAACAATGACGATGCCAATGCCGTTATGAACGGTCTTACAAAAGAGGGCTACTCCGCAACACGACTTTCCACCTCGGGCGGATTTCTGCGTGCAGGCAATGTAACTCTTTTAATCGGCGTTGACGATAAAAAGGTTGACGATGTTACAAATATCATCGGCGAGCATAGCAGTCAGCGTAAAAAAATCACCCCTGTTAACACTACATATATAGGAGAATCAATGCTTTCATCAATGCCCGTTGAGGTAACCGTTGGCGGTGCTACAATCTTTGTGCTTGATGTTGAGCAGTTTTATAAGATATGACAAATGAGGCTTTACGAAAACTGAATAAGCTTTATGAAACGGTGCAGAATTCGGTGGCTCAGGGAGTTTTTCCCCACGGAGTGCTCGTTGAATGTCAGAACGAAAAAGAGGGCGAGGACTTTGCCCGATTTGCAGCAAACTGTCTTGTTTGCCGAGGTAACACTAAGCCCTGTGGTGCTTGCTCCGATTGCCTTAAGGCGCAAAAAAACGGCCACCCCGATATTACCGAAACCGACGGCATAAAGGGTAAAAGTCGCAATTTTACCGTTGATGCAGTGCGCGAAATCCGTGACGACGCATTTATTGTGCCCAATGAGAGTGACCGTAAAATATATATCCTTAAAAATGCACACAATATGAATGAGCAGGCGCAGAATGCAATTCTCAAAATTCTTGAAGAACCTCCGACTTATGTGTATTTTATAATTGTCACAACCTCAAAAAGCACTATGCTTGAAACGGTGCTTTCGCGTGTTCAGGTCTATTCACTTTTAAGCGATGAGGGTGAAATCAGCGAAAAAGAAGAAAATGCAGTAAAAGGCTTTGTGACTGCACTTCTCAATGTGAATGAGTCAGCTCTTATGGAGCAAACTGCAGTTTTTCAGAAGAACAATCAGTTCGCAAAGTCGGTGCTCGTTTTACTTTCAGAGGTTTTTCGTGATGCACTTGTGAAAAAAAGTGGTTATGAACGTGAATTCCGCTTTGCGCAAGAGGTTAAAACTCTTGCAAATTCGGTAACCGCTAAGGCTCTTTTACAGCTTTGTGCCGTTTGCGACGAGCTTGTGGAGTCAATTGACCGAAACTGTAATAACAATCTGCTTGTAATTCGTATGTGTTATGAATTCAAGCGTGCAATAGGAAGATAAATAACCTTAATTTAGGAGTAAATATATGATAGAAACTGTTGGAATAAGATTTAAAGACGGCGGAAAAATCTATGATTTTGACGCTGACGGAATGAAATTCAATAAAGGTGATTACGCCATTGTTGAAACCGTTCGCGGAATGGAATGCGGTCTCGTTGCAAAGGCAAACCACAGCACTAATGAAGACGACATTACCAAGCCTCTTAAAAAGGTAATCCGTGCCGCCACCGAAAAGGATATTAAGGATTTGGCAGAGAACAAAGTCAAAGAAAAAGAAGCTTTTAAAATCTGTGAAGAAAAAATTCTTGCTCACGGGTTAGATATGAACCTTGTTGATGTTGAATATACCTTCGACCGTAGTAAAATCCTTTTCTATTTCACGGCAGACGGCAGAGTGGATTTTCGTGAGCTTGTTAAGGATTTGGCATCAGTTTTCAGAACAAGAATTGAGCTTCGTCAGATTGGCGTGCGTGACGAATCCCGTATGGTTGGCGGATTTGGTATTTGTGGCAGACCTTTCTGCTGTAATACATTTTTAAATGATTTCCAGCCCGTTTCAATCAAAATGGCAAAAGAGCAGGGGCTTTCTCTCAATCCCGCCAAAATCAGCGGTACCTGCGGCAGACTTATGTGTTGCTTAAAATATGAGCAGGATACCTATGAGCATCTTCTTCGCGTTACCCCCAAGGTTGGCGCAATTGTTGACACTCCCGAAGGTAAGGGTACGGTAATTGACAATAACCTTATTACAGGTATGCTTAAAGTAAGTCTTGACCGCCGACCCGACGCGGCACCTCTGAGCATTCACAGACATTCAGTAAAAACCTTGAGAGACGGTAAAATCCGCGTTGAAAAGGAAGAACTTGAGGCTTTAAAGGGAATTGAATAATTTAGTACTTGATTTTTGAATTTTATGTGTTACAATGTAATTACATCATTAAAGGGAGGTACATAAATCATGGCATATGTAATTAGTGATGAGTGCATCGCTTGTGGCGCATGCGCAGCAGATTGCCCCGTTGAGGCTATCTCTGAGGGTGACGGCATCTATGTAATCGACGCTGATACTTGTATCGATTGCGGCGCTTGTGCAGACAGCTGTCCTGTTGGAGCTCCTCAGGCTGAATAATTATTATGAAAAAAGTCCCGCCGAGTATTCGGCGGGACTTTTTGTCTTTTATTTACTTGCCTCGTTTAATAAATCCAATATATCCTCTCTCGAGAAATTATATTTTTTATTACAGAAGTGGCAAACAACCTCGGTGTTTTCGTCCTCTGCCATTTCGCGAAGTCCGTCTTCGCCTGCGCCAATCAGAGCCGCGGTAACTCGTTCAATGCTACAATCGCATTTGTATTCAACATTTTCGGTATCAAGTAACTGCATTGAGAATTCAGGGAGTACAGTCTGGCAAATCTGTTCGGGTGTTAAGCCCTCTGCAAGCATTGTTGTAACGGGCTTAATGCCTTGAAGTCCCTTTTCAACAAGTGAAATTGTGTTTTCATCGGCAGTAGGGAGCAACTGAATTAAAAATCCGCCTGCAAGAAGAACTTCTTCTGTATTAGGGTCAACGAGTACGCCGAGAGCACAAACGGTGGGTGTCTGCTCGCTTGTAGCGTAATATGCGGTGATGTCCTCTGCAATTTCACCCGAAATAATGGGGGCCTGCGCACAGTAGGGTTCTTTCATTCCCAAATCCTTGATTACTGTGAGAAATCCGTTTTTACCAACTGCGCCCGAAACATCAAGCTTTCCCTTGTTGTTGAGGGGTAACTGAACTGTTCTGTCGCCGATATATCCCTTAACCTGACCCTTTGAGTTGGCAACTGCAACAACGGGGGAGGCGGGACCGCCACCATTTATTTTAAGTGTGAGAGTATCCTTGTCACCCTTTAAAAGAATGCCCATCATTGACCCGGCAGTAATAAGTCTGCCAAGAGCCGCCGAGCATACCTTTGAGGTCTTGTGGATATTCTGCATTTCCTTAACCATTTCGGTTGAGTTGAGGGCAAGGCAATAAAGTGTGCCGTCCTCTGAAATCATTCTTACAAGTTGGTTCATTTTATTTCATCCTTAAATATTTTTTCAGTCTTTTTTGCAGTTATTGTTATTCGCTGTGTTTCTGAGTTCACTTCTTCGTCTGTGTAGTCATCACAAAGTGAAAGAATTTCAAATCCACATTCATTTAATATTTTTAATATATCCTCTGTTTTGTAGGCATATTCCGAAAAGCTTTCGCTATATCTTTCGTAGCCCTCGTCATCTTCATTCTTAATAAAGAAATCAAGGTCAATATCTGTTCGCATTTCTGCTTTTTTGAGGGTATTCTGCCATACGCAGTAAACCTCGTCCATATCATAAACAAAGGTGTTATCGCCGAGGATTTTCTCGTGCTTGTAAACCGTATTTATGTCAAAAACGAAAATTCCACCCATATTTATAAACAGAGAAATCTTTTCAAAGGTTTCTCTTATTTTTTTAAGGTCGGGAATATGATTTACCGTGTCAAGAACGCACACCGCACAGTCAATTGTGCCGTAGAGGTCGAGCTCTTCACCACTCTGACAAAGGAAGATAGCTGAAGAATTCTCGTCATATTTTTTCTCGTTGGCAACGGCGAGCATATCTTCACTTGGGTCAACGCCGATTACATCAAAGCCATTTTTCTCAAGCAGAAACGAGAGCGTACCCGTTCCGCAACCCAGGTCAAGCAAAAGCCCCCCGTTAATTCCGTTGCGGGTTAACAGAGAGCAGATTTTCTCGGCAATTCTTTCATATTCCACATTTTCTGTGAGAATATCATAAACAGAAGAAAAAATACCGTAACTCATTTTTTTACTCTTTCAAAAATCTTTTCATAGCCGTCTGCACCATACTGAAGTGAACGGTTAACACGGCTTATTGTTGCAGTTGAAGCACCGGTTGCTTTAACGATTTCGTTGTAAACCTTTTTCTCTGAAAGCATTTTTGCAACTACAATTCTCTGTGCCATTGAGTGAAATTCGTTCACTGTGCAAAGGTCCTCAAAAAAAGCATAGCACTCGTCTTTATCCTTGAGCTGTAAAACGCATTCCATAAGAAAATCGGTATTATCGTTTTTAAATTCAATTGTTCCCATTTTTTCCACTCCTCCAAAAGAGTTATTAATCACATTTTAACACATTAAACCTTGAAAGTAAAGAAATTTTTAGAAAAATAAGTGTATAATTATCGCGGGAATTACAGAACAAAGGTAAAGAATACCCATAACCTTAAGATTTTCTTTGATTTTAGAACGGTCACGGAACAATATGAGCATTCCTGCGCCCGCATTTGTGCAAAGCCCTGCAATCAGCGAGCCAAAGTTGAGTGTTCCCTCAATGTAAAGCTGTGTGAGAAGTACTGATGATGCACAGTTGGGAATAAATCCGATTACCGCCGCAAGTAAGGGCTGGAATACAGAATCTGAAAGCAAAAGGTGAGAAAGTGCCTCTGTGCCGATAAGGCTTACTGCCAAATCAATGATAATTGTGAATAAAAGCAAAAAGCCGAATACCTTTGCGGTGTGGATAAGTGCGGGGCGTAAAACTCCGCCGTGCTCATGGCACCCGCAATGGTCGTGTTCACACAAATCGTGTGAATGATGATGGTGTGATTTGTGCTTTTTCTTCTCTATAAAATAGATTATATAGCCGAAAAGCAGTGCAATCACAATTTTTGTAACCAACAGTTTAAATAATTCGTAAGCACCGTTATGCGCAGTTGCAAGCAGAATTACCGCCTCGTCAGAGGTTGAGAGAAATACTGCAATCAGTGTGCCCAAAGTGATTATTCCGCTTGTGTAAAGGTTTGCACTCAATACTGAAAATCCGCATTGAGGAATACAACCCAGAAGCGTTGCCACTGCGGGGCCTGCCGCACCTGCACGGGTGAAAAGATGCTTAATTTTATCCTGAGCCCTGTGTTCAAGAAATTCAATTATTAAAAACGCGATGAATAAAAAGGGGAGCATTTTAAAAGAGTCTATCACCGCGTCAAGAAGTGTGTCGAATATACCGCTCACCGAGTGAATTGGCACTTCTGTGTGGGTGTGAGCGTGAAGAAATGTTGTCATTGGTTTTTCTCCTTATTTATTGGTTACACTCGTTGCATATACCGTAAAGTATGATTTTTGAGTTGTCTATTTTAAATTTGTGGTCGTCAAAAATATGGGCAGAAAGCTTATCCAAGAAGTCACATTCGGTGTGAATGAGTTTACCGCAACTTGAACACTTTAAATGATAATGATTGTGGCAATGCTCATCCTCTGCAAATTGAAAACAACAGGCATCATTGTCACCTGTCGAGAATTTACGCACCTTGCCCTCGAGTACTAAACGGTCAAGCTGACGGTAAACAGTCGTTCTGCCGATTTTACCGCCCTCATTAAGCAATGCGAAATAAACCTCTTCAGCAGAGAAATGCTTTTCTGCATTTTCTTTTAAATAATCGCAGACAAGTCTGCTTTGTTTTGTTTCGTAACCCATAATCTCACCACATTTGAATTTGAAATCCGTTTTCAAATTATATAAGGATTTCAGCAAAATGTCAAGATTTAAAATTCATTCCCCGCACAGTGCCTCAATCAAAAATCGGGTGGCGAATTGAACCCCTTTAACAAATGCATTCTTTTCTGATATTCGGCTGACCTGCAGAAATGCATCGTCATAGTCTTGGAGTAAGGCTTTTTGTTCTTCGTTAAGCTTGTCACGAAGGTGATTGTCACTTTCTGTCAGATTTTTAATAATTTCTTTTTCTTTGTCCGTTCTTTCTACAATTTCTTCAATCATATGGTTATACCACAAATTTTCTAATTCTTTTTTCATTACTGTTAACCTCCTATTAGCACCTTAAAAGGTGCATAAATAATTATAGCACTCTAAAAGGTGCGTGTCAAGTCATCTTATAAGGTGTATGATATAATAAAGAACGGAGGTTGTTAAAATGACTTATTACCAAAGATTAAAAGATTTAAGGGAAGACCACGACCTCAAACAAGGCGATATAGCAGAGCTTTTGCAGACAACAAGACAACAGGTGAGCAAATGGGAAACAGGCACTCAGATGATGGGTGTTGACAAATATGTTAAATTGGCTCAGTTTTACAAGGTGTCTGTTGATTATTTGCTTGGTCTTACCGACACGCCGTAAAAAAAATTAAAACAGGGGGATTGATTATGAAAAAATCAGTTTCAAAAACATTAAGAGCGGTTCTTGCTATTGCAATGGCTCTTTTAATGGTGCTTACAGGCTGTGCTCCGAGTGACGAGCCTGTAAATAACGAAATCGTTGTTAACAACACAGGCGCGAACACAGTTGGTGCTTATGACGCAGAAAAAGCCAATTATACTTTGGCGGTTGATGCAGGCGACGAAATTCATGACATCAGCGACCTTCTTTTCGGTGCATTCTTTGAGGATATCAACTTTGCGGCCGATGGTGGACTTTACGCTGAAATGGTTGCAAACCGTTCATTTGAATTCACCACCTTGGCACAGGGTGATAACCTCTACAACTGGCTTAAAGTTAACGATGCCGAAATTATGGTTACTCAAATTTCAAAGGATTGTCTTAACGAAAACAACCCAAGCTATCTTATTATGAAGAACGCTTCAGATAATAAAGCGGGTGTTGAAAATATCGGTTTCCTTGACGGTATGGCACTTAAAAAGGACGCGAAATACAATCTTTCATTCTATGCAAAGGCTCCCGAAAATTATGAGGGTAGCGTTCAGGTAAACCTTACAGCAAACGGCGAAACAGTTGGTACGGCAACTATAACAGGTGTTACTGACGAGTGGAAGAAGTTTGAAGCTTCTCTCACATCATCAGTTGATGCAAATAATGGTGTAACTCTTCAGGTTCTTATCGATAAGGGTGAGGTTCATTTTGATATGATTTCACTCTTCCCCGAAAATACATATAAGGGCAGAGAAAACGGCTTGCGAGCTGATATGTGTCAGCTTTTAGAAGAATTACAGCCCAAGTTCCTCCGTTTTCCCGGCGGATGTGTAATTGAAGGCTATGACGATATGAGCGATTATGATTGGAAAGATTCAATCGGCGTTGGTGATGACGGACTTCCTCTTTTGTTCAATGGCACATACGGTGATGTTGCCGCAAGAACACAGGGCACAAATCTCTGGACAAACATCAGTACTACCGATGACCTTTTACCCAGCTTTATGTCATACGGCTTAGGCTTCTTTGAATACTTCCAGCTTGCTGAGGACATCGGTGCAGTTGGTGTTCCCGTTCTTAATGCAGGACTTTATTGTCAGGCAAGAGGAAAGGGTGCGCTTCCAATAGATAGTGACAGGTTCAAGCAGTATGTTCAGGATATGCACGACCTTATTGAATTCTGCCGTGGCGATGTAAATTCAACATGGGGCAAGGTGCGTGCCGCTCTCGGTCATCCCGAACCCTTTGAGCTTAAATACATCTGTATCGGTAACGAAAACTGGGGTCAGGATTATTATGAGAGATATTCTGCATTCCTTGAGTCCTTTAACGAGGCAAAGGCTAAGAACCCCAAACTTTATGAGGGCCTTGAGCTTATCTATTCTTCAGGTGCTGACGATGGTATAAGCGGTGCCGATTACCTTGCATCATACGAGTATGCAAAGAACGAGCTTAACGCAATGGGCTCAACAAATGCTGATGATTTCGCAGGTGCTACTGACCACCATTATTATAACGACCCTGTTTGGTTCTACGAAAATGCTGACTATTATGATGAGGATAATTACTCACGAACAGTTGAAAATATGACCGATTCAATTTATGGCGGTGCAATTAAAGTTTTCTTGGGTGAATATGCTTCATGGAGTAACACTCTCAATTCTGCACTTGCAGAAGCCGCATATATGACAGGTCTTGAGCGAAACGGCGATATAGTTGTAATGGCAGCTTATGCTCCGTTATTCAGCAGTACATTTGCTCGTCATTGGGCACCAGACCTTATCTGGTTTGACAATGATGACGCAATGGGCTCAATCAACTATCACGTGCAGAAGCTCTTCTCATTGAATCAGGGTTCAGCGGTGCTCAATCACACTCTTGACGGTGCACTTGTAGAGCAGGAAAATCTTACGGGTGCAGTTGGTGTCGGTACTTGGTATACATCTGCCGCATTTGATAATATCAAGGTAGTTGATAACGCAACAGGCGAGGTGCTTGCAGAGGATGAATGCAATCTCTTCTCAAAATCAAATTGGGAATTCCCCACAGACGGCAAATGGAAGATTAAGAAGGGTGCTCTTACAAACACAACAACTGATATGACTTACAGCGACCAGGGTAGTGTTGCATATTTCGGTGAAAAGGATTGGACAAATTATACATACACAGTTGAAGCAACAAAGCTTGACGGTGGCGAAGGTTTCTTGATTCCCTTTGCGGTTCAGGGCACAGATAATTACATCTTCTGGAATATCGGCGGTTGGGGCAACACAGTTTCAGCCCTTCAGCAGATTGAAAACAATGTGAAGACAGATAAAATTGCAGGTACAGCTAAAGACTTCGTAGTTGAAACAGGCAAAACTTATGAGCTTAAGGTTGAGGTTAACGGCACGGCAGTTAAGTGCTATATCGATGGTGAGCTTTACGTTGACTATAACTTCGGTTCAGAGGCTGAGGCGAACTGCTATACAGTAGTAAGTAATGACGATAACGGCGATATTATCATCAAGCTTGTTAACGTTACAGAAAACGCAAGTACAGTTGCAGTGAAACTCGACAATGCAAACGTTCAGTCACAGGCAATCATCAATCAGGTTGCAGGCGATTCTCTCGCAAATGACAATGTTCTTGGCGCAGATACATCTACACATCTCACAATGGAAGAATTCACGCTTGACGGATTCGGGAGTGAATTCAACTACACAATGCCCGCATATTCAGTAACATCAATCAGACTTAAAGCGGCGGAATAATTTTATAAAACACAAAAGTGCGGCGGGGTCAAGACCCCGCCGTTGCTGTTTAATATGTGCTTTATTTAGAAGTAGAAATCATGTAGGGGCGGGTCTCCGTGTCAAGAGTATGATTGTATACAGGAGTGTAAGATGATTGTATACAGATTTAGATTCTTGAGATTTTGCGATTAATGAGTTTTCCGTCTATTGAAGAAAACTCAGCAATTTTAAAGTTACGATAACAAGCAATAAATGAATCCCCATGGGGATTCGGGCGAAATTCAATGTGTTCGTTAATCATAGTTTCGCTTAAATATATTTGCCATTTATCGAATCTAACATAACCCCAGCTATTTACTTTAATAACATGATATTGCCCGCTGTGTTCATATTTTTTAATATTATCAATGTATGTCCTGTCGCTTGGTATGTAAACCTCGGCAGGACATTTCATGTTTAAAGCTTCGTGAGGACGGATATTGTTGTATTTTAATCTCCATTCTTGTAAAGCTCTGTCTGCATCAAGAACATCTTCAAACATATTATGATTAAGAAGTTCAGATTTCATAGTTCTGTGAAATCTTTCTATTTTCCCTTGAGTTTGAGGATGTTTTATTCTTCCGTGTATAGGAAGAATATCATGATTCATTAACCATTTTTCAAACTGTGTATATCCTTGACGAAATCCTGCGAATTGACAACCATTATCAGACAGAATAGAGTTTGGCATACCATATTCATAAAAAGCTTCTTTAAAACAAGGAATAACAGCATTTGCAGTAGTTGTTGATGGCTTAATCTTGATTAAAAATCTTGAATGGTCATCAATTATGTCTAACGGATAACAATATTTACCGTCAGCAGTTAAAAACTCACCCTTGAAATCTGTTTGCCACATTTCATTGCATTTTTCTTTTTCAAATCTTACGAATGGTGTATGCTTTAGACTCTCTTCTTGAGAAATACAACCATTTCTTTTAAGAATATTATTAAAGGTTTTTACACAAGGTAAATTTTTATATCCTTGATTATCAAGAACCTTGCGAAGTGTCTTTCCGCCCCAGGCTTGATTTTCTGCTCGAAGAGATAATATCAATTCTTCTGTTGATTTATCCGTCTTATTGCCGATGTTCTTCCTCGCGTGACTTCGGTCTGACAAATCTTCTGTCTCTTTTGCTCGCTCAACCCACTTGTATCCTGTGCGGCGTGTAATGCCAAATTCCCGACATAACAAGCTGAAATTTTTACATGATTGTGCTTCAATGACAAATTCTTTTCTTAATTCTTCCACAGTTTTACTCTCCCACGGCATTTAAAACACTCCTTTTCAGCATTTTATTTGCCTTTATTTTATCACATAAAACTGTATACCATCATCTTGCACTACTTGTATACTATCATACTACACTGTACAGCTTGCTCCCGCCGTTTATTTCCAATTGATTACAAGTCCGTCAAGGTCAAGTCCGTTATTTGTGGGGTACCACTTTTCACCTAAAGTCAAATCACTTTCAACCGCGTCAACATTAACCGTCAAAAGACTTGTGCAGTTGTAGAAAGCATATTCGTCAATCTGTCTAATACTTGCGGGAATACTGATTTCAGTAAGTCCTGTGCAGTATGAAAATGCATCTTTGCCGATTAACTCAATATTCTGTGAGAGCGAACATTCTGTTATGCCACTGCAACGGAAAAACGCCTTTTCTTCAATTGACTTAACTGTGTCAGGAATAACAATTGAAGTGATTTTTGAGCACTTGTAAAATGCCTTTGTGCGTATAGTTTCAACTGTTTCAGCAATTTCATAAGCACCCTCTTTGGCAGGTGGGAAGAATACGATTGTCTTCATATCCTTTGTATAAATTACACCGTCAACCGAGCAGAAATATTGGTTTGCTTCGTCAACCTTGTATTCTGCAATGTGCTGATTGTTTTCAAGTGCCCAACTGCCGATCTCTTTGACATTTTTACCAATGTAGAATTCGGTTACATATTCAAGATTTGTAGCGGCAAAATCAGCAATTTTTGTAACAGGAACACCATCAATTTCATCGGGAATAGTAATCATTGTAACGGTGGATTTATTAGGTACACTCACAACTGTTACCTCACCGTTTTCGATTTTGTATTCGATTGTCTCGTTTTCACCGCTTAGAAGTGATGTTACCGAACTGCAGCCTGAAAAAGCAAGGCAGATACAAATAAGAAGTGCAAAAACTGAAATAATTCTTTTCTTCATATTATATCGCCTCACTTTCTGCTGTGTTCTGTTCTTCAATTGCACGAACACGCTCCTGCAATTCTTTAACGCACATATCGTGCTTTTCGCGTGTCAAATCATAGAAGAAAAAGGGAACTGTCAGAAGCACAAGCCCGATTACCGACCCCCATGTGTAAAGGGTAAATACGTTGTTGAGGATTTGCGAATCAAAAAGCACATCCCAATCAGAAGTAAAGCCGATTCTTGAAAGGAGCCAGGGCATAATGTAACCAATAGCAACATTTACAGGATTTAAGAACCAACCGAAAACGCCTGCCATAGCATCTGCACGCTCGCCGTATTTCCATTGATGATATGTAAGAATATCCGCATTAAGACCAACGTTAACGCCGTCAACAATGGGCGAAACTGTGTTTTTAAGGAACATTGCCACCATAAAGATTACAATGTTTTCCATTTTAACCGCAAGTGCAATCAAAAGAACGGTAAGAATTGTGACACCTCTGAAACTGATAAGAATATTTCTCTTCTGGAACCGCTTTGTAAGAATTGGGCAAAGAATATTTCCCACTGTCATACCCATAACTACAATGTTTGCGGCAAGTCCTGAGAACCATTCCATACGGAGCGAATAAACGAACCACCAGCTGAGAAGATTTCCTACAAGACCGTGCCATTGACCAATTACATTTGAAATATTAGTTATCCAGAAGTATTTGTTTTTAAGAACGTTTTTAGCACCTTTGAAGAAAGTAACCTTTTCGCGTTTTTCTATGGGTACTTCAATAACTCTTTCTTTACAGAAAACTGCCAACAATGAAAGGGCGGCACCGCTGATTGTGAAAATCGGAACAAATACTTTGTATGTAGTAAGATTCAGATACCCACCGGTTGTGGTAATGAGCATTGGGAGTATTGCGGACACAACTGACGAGAAAAATCCCGAAATAATGGGAACAATTGAGTGGAGCTTTTGTCTTTCCTGCGAGTTGGGTGTCATAAAGGTAACAAGACCGTTAACACCAACATAGTTGTTATAGAAATAAGACATCAATGTGAATGCAAAGTGAAGAATAATGAGCTTGTTTGTATAACTCAAATTCTGAACAGGAAGATAGGGGATAGCAGAAATCATAAGAGCAGAGGGAATTCCGCAAAGAAGAATAAACGGCTTAACTCTGCCATGTTTTGCACAGAGCTTTCTGCGGACAAACCAGTGAAAGTAATCCCAGATAGCACCTGTCACCAGAATGTTACCCACAAGCTGAGGAAGTCCGTTGATTATGGACTCAAACATAGCTTGTGGCAGAAAATAACAGCCTATACCGATAATCAATTTACCCATATATGAGCAGTGGGCAAAAATTTTCATTTTTTTTGTAAGTCTGCCGTGATTTTCATAAATCAATACGCTGATAGGATTCATAAACATAAGCACATAGCCGATAACTGTGCTTATGATATTGATAATTGAAAAGTCGATAGTGGCAATACCCATAACGGCACCGGAAAAATAACCGGCAGAAAATGAAATCATACCTGAAACGGCAAGATAAGCATACGAGCCTCCTTGGGTTAATGTGTATGCCACTATTTCTTTAAGAGTAAGATATTCACCCTCGTTGGGCGTGTTCCAATGTTCTTTGACATAGGCGGGTAAACCTTTTACTTTACCTATGATTTCAGTCTTTGTCATTTGCGTGACCCCTTTCCTGAACCTATGTAAAAATTATACAATAAAACCTTGTTAAAATAAAGCAACGATTTCTAAAATAAATTTTTTTGTCAATTTTGTCATAATATGCAATTTTTATATGTAACAAATGACGAATATTAACTCTACACATATATAGTTCTATTGACACAAACCTGCGATTGAATTATAATTTTAACATAAGTGAAAAAGAGAGGTTAGTTTATGGGTACAATTTACAGTAAAGAGAATATTGAGCTGCTTTTAAACCCTGCACCAAAAAAGAAGAATCCCGTTAAAGAAGCAGTGAAATTTGTGTATAGCATCGTTATTGAAATCAGTAAAAAGATTACAATAATCAGAAAAATACTGCGAAAGGTTACTCAAATCCGACGTACTGCAAGATATAATAAAATCCGTGATAATATTGCAACCGACGATAAAACAGTATTGTTTTCAACCTTTGACGGCAGAAATTACAGCGACAGCCCCAAGGCGATTTATCTTAGAATGCTTGCTGACCCCAAGTATAAAGATTATAAGCTGATTTGGGTGTTCTGTGAGCCCGAAAAGCATGTTGAAATGCTTGAAAACCCCAATACATATATTGTGAAAACCAATACTGTTGGCTATGAAGAAATGTGTGCAACTGCAAAATATTGGTTCTTCAATTACCGCGTTGCAGACCATATTTACCCTAAAGAAGACCAGATTTATGTTGAACTCTGGCACGGCACACCTCTCAAGCGTCTCGGCTATGATATTGAAATCAGCGACAACGCCATGAATTCAAAGGAAGAAATCCGCGATAAATACCGTGTGGATGCCGAAAAGTTCAAATATATTCTCGCACCCTCACAGTTCGCCGCAGATTGCTTTGAATCTGCCTGGAATTTAAAGGAATTCGGCAAAACCGATACTATGCTTATCGCGGGCTATCCCCGTAACGATTTCCTCATAAACTATACAGAAGAGCAGGCAGAGAAAATCAAAGAAGAACTTAATCTGCCTGCCGACAAAAAGATTATCCTCTACGCACCTACTTGGCGTGATAATCAGCATAAGGCAGGCGTGGGCTACACTTATAAATTGGGCGTTGACTTTGATTATCTTCGCGAACAGTTAGAAGAGGATTATATAATCCTTTTCCGCGCTCATTATCTCGTTGCAAGTCAGTTTGACTTTGCAAAATATGAGGGCTTTGTTTATAACATGTCAACTGTCAATGATATTAATGATTTGTATGTTATTTCAGATTTGCTCATTACCGACTATTCAAGCGTATTCTTCGATTTTGCAAACCTTAACAGACCAATGCTTTTCTATATGTACGATTTAGCTGACTACGGTAACGAAATCCGCGGTTTCTATATCGACATTAAAGAATTACCCGGCAACATCGTCGAAAAGCAGGAAGACCTTGTAAAAGAGATTAAAGCAGTAAAATATGATACTGATTATTATGTGGAAAAATATAGGGAATTCCACGAAAAGTTCAATCCTTTTGACGACGGTAAGGCAGCCGACAGAGTGCTTGAAACAGTAATTAAATAAAAATAAAGCAGACATTAATTGGTTTTCCAAATAAGTCTGCTTTTGTTTTTGTCGATATGTTTCACTTCGTTAAACTCGATATATTTGTCTTTGTCAAATTCGATATGTGCTCGTATACTCGCACTCGATATGATATAAATCCTCGCGTCAGCATATCGAGCTACTTGTAGCATATCGAATTGCATTAGCAATATATCGAAAATCCCGTAAGGGATTTATATGGAGCGTGATTTGTAAAATCACGTATTAGGTTTTTGGTACTTGGTCAACGCCGTTTATGGGCTCCTGAAGACCAAGGTCATTCTTAATCTGTGAGGTTGAAATACCGGGTGTTCTTTCAAGATAAGCAATTTCACAGTATTCCTTAAGATAATCAAACTTGTCACTGCCTGCCCAGTCATCACCCATAACAACAACGTCAATTTTATAATCCTTAACGTCCTGAAGCTTCTGCTCCCACTCGTTTTCGGGGATTACAAGGTCAACATAGCGAATTGCTTCAAGCATTTTCTTTCTTGTTTCATAGCTGTGATATGCCTTTTTGCCCTTGATTGCGTTGAATTCATCAGTTGAAAGAGCAACAACAAGGTAATCGCCCATTTCTTTAGCACGCTTGAGAATTCTGATGTGACCATAGTGCAAAAGGTCAAATGTACCGTAGGTTAAAATCCTTTTCATTTTTCATACTCCTTTAAATCAATCCGCAAATAAATTCTGCGAGTTCATTTGTATTGTTATTTCCACGGCTTTCCACAAATGTACGTGAAAATCCGTCAAGTGCATTCAAATCATATTCGTCATTTTTTATCGACGCTAAAAGCTCATTTTCATTGATGAAACAAGCCTCGGGTAAAATTTTCGGCATATCCGTGTTGAGCCCTTGCTCTTCCTTATAGATTTCATAATCGGGGATATAAAACCATAATGGCTTATTTAAAAGTGAAGCCTCAAACGCGCAGGCGGAGTAGTCTGTGATAATTCCGTCTGCCAATTTCATAAGGTCGTATGTGCCGAAATTACCGTTGAATTTGTAATCTTTATTTACTTTGCTTAAGGGATGTGCAGAAATCACAAGTTTAATTTCATTGTCATTCTTAAAAGCATCATTAAGCTTTTTAATAATTATATCGTCATTATTTCTGAATGTGGGTAAGTAAGCAATAATTCGCTTGTTATTGTATTTAGGATTAAGCTCAACAAACTCATTACGTCGTGAAGTTCCGTCAAGAATTACATCCACACGTGGCAGATTGGCAATTTTGATTTGAGCCTCACTGCAACCGAATGCCTCACAGTAAAATTCAGCGGTTTTCTTTGAGGGAGCAATTACATAATCGTAATTTTTGTGCATACAAAGAGCATTTGAAACTCCGCTATCCCTGCCTTGTGCCTTGCCTACGGACTGTAAACTGAATTTTTTCACCGCACCGAGCGCGTGCCAGATTTGTACAATCTTCAAATCACTTTTGTGATTAAGGCAAGAAAGGGGAATGGAATAAGTGTCGCAGATTGCAACCTTTGCAGACGCTATTTCCCACATATCACCGAAAATGCTGAGGATATAAGAAAGTGATAACGCACTCTCATCCTTTAATCGTCTTAAACGGAATACCTGCTTTGTGTCGGGCGAAATCCGTGAGATTTCAGCGGACAGCATTTCCATATCCTGCGACTTTTTGTCAGATTGGCGCGAAAGCCACACTATTTTATTTTGAGCCTTGCGCAATTTCATAGGTGCATAAAGAATTCTGATTGCCAGAACAAACACCCGAACTATCAATAATTTCATAGCCACACCTGACCCTATATATTACCCCTATTTTATCCCAACCCCCTATATTTGTCAAGTTACAAGCAGGTTACAAATAAAAAACGACAAACTCAAAATGAGCTTGTCGTTTTTTGGTGCGAGTTAACGATCTATATCCGAACCATATTGATTCGTTCTCGTAAG
>CAYWFB010000011.1:0-33762 GCA_964457415.1 uncultured Eubacteriales bacterium
CTTCTTGGTGAAGTTGTAACAGACAGCACAAAGAAAAACCTTGAAATGAGAGTTGACGCTGAAAACGGTGCAACTGCAGGTAAGTTTGACCTTGCAAAGCGTGCAAAGGAACTCGGTCTTGACGCTATTCACGACACAGTTCACGAAATGGCTCGTGACGAGGCAAGACACGGCAAGGCATTTGAGGGTCTTCTTGCAAGATATTTCGGTTAATTAATACTTATGGGTAATGAGAGTAGATTTTTAAGTCTGCTCTCATTTTTTTGTAAAAAAGAAAGCGGGTATTCCCCGCCTCTTCCATACATCAGTTTTCTTTTTTAATGCCGAACATCAATCTTAAAATGCCGCCTAAAATCTTTGGACTTTTTACCACAACAAGCTTCATAAAAATCTACTCCTTATGATTTGCAGAGAGCTGCACCGCAACATACCAATGCTATTGCAAGAATTATTATCACAGCTTTTTGAGGAAGAATCAAAGACATTAAAAGCCCGAGTCCTAGGGCCATAAATACTATTCCCTTTGAGCCGTCTCGTCTTCTTCCCATAATAATACCCCCTGCTGATGTATTTACTACATTATACGCAAGGGGCATTTTTTTGTTACATTTTAGTTTCTATTATAATCAATGTGCCAGACCTGACAGAAATCTCACCGAAATCATCAATTATATCATTGCTTGTACCCAGAGCTCCGTTAAACGGGTCAAGAGTATAATCCCATAAAGGATAGTGAAATCCTTTCAAAGTTACTCCAAATGATCTTCCACCATAAGCAAAAACAGAAATCTGTTGATTTTTCTTACGGTCGATTTTAATCGAAGAATTAGTGATACTTCTGAAAATATGCTTCTCGTCAATCATTTCAATAGAAAGATTTGATTTTGAAGCGTCTGCTATCAATGAAATATTTGCAAATGTATGCTCAAATCTTCCGCCGGTTCCACCAAAAATAAAAAATGACTTAAAACCTCGTTTTACTCCCTCGTCAAACGCCGCCACACAGTCTGTAACATCTTTTTCAACAGGAAGAGTGATTATATCTAAGCCATTGGGAACAGCTGAAATTGAGTCAAAATCGCCAATGAGCAAATCGGGAGTAATATCAGCAGAAACTGCATAGTCATAACCACTGTCAGCACAGATTATATAGTCGTTTTCAACCTCAATATTCTCTTTTAAAAAGCTTGCAGAGCAATCGCCACCGCCAATTATGACACAACGTGTTTTTAAAGTTCCCATTCTTTAATTTCCTTTGCCTGATTATACATAGAAATATAATTATTGTGGCGTGTTTCGCTTATTTCACCGTTTTTAACCGCCTCACAGATTGAACAACCTTTATCGTTTACATGAGCGCAAGTTGTGAATTGGCAGGTGCCGAGATATTCTCTGAATTCTCTGAAGCAATAAGGTAATTCATCTTTTTTGATTATACCATTTTTCTCAAATTCAAATGAAGAAAATCCGGGAGTATCAATAATATAGCCACCACACACGTTAAAAAGCTGTGCCTGACGGGTTGTATGCCGACCTCTGCCTAATTTATCGCTGATTTCACCCGTAGCAAGTTTGAGCTGGGGCTCAAGTCGATTAAGAAGAGTTGTTTTACCAACACCTGAATTGCCCGTAAATGCATTAATTTCTCCCTTCATTATTTCACGGACTTCATTTAAAGAATTTTCGGAATTAAGCGAAATAACCTTAATTCCCGTTTTTTCATAGACATCAAAAATCTCTTTTTCAGATGCCAAATCGGTTTTTGAAATAACCACAACAGGCTCAATATTCTTGTGCTCTGCAATAGCAATAAGCTTATCAATTACAAGAAAATTTGGTCGTGGCTCGGTTGTAGCAACAACAATAATTAAATTATCAATATTTGAAACGGGTGGTCTGTTGAGAAAATTTTTGCGGTTATAAATAAAATCAATTGTATTCTCAGCATTATCATTTACTGTTATATCAACAGTATCGCCCACAAGAGGAGTAATACGCTTTTTACGGAAAATTCCTCTTGCTTTACATTCATAAGTCGCATTGGCGACTTCAACATAATAGAAGCCGCCAATACCTTTGGTTATTATACCTTTTAATTGTTCCATATTATTCTGCGTTCTCGCTATCAGGACCTAAACTAACAGTAATAACAATTTTTGTGCTTGTTGAAATTTTTGTTGTGCCGTCAGATGTGGGAGATTGTCCAATAACCTCACCTGCAGGCTTTTCATTAACCTCTTCAACAACCTTGACAATAGTAAAGCCAGCATTATTCAAATCGTCAAGTGCAACATCTTTTGTACTACCCACAACATTTGGAAGAACTTCGCTATTATCAAATGCAACATTTTCAACCTCGCTCAATACTGCGGGAATTTTGGTAAAGTCAACCTTACCCTGCTGAACAAGAATATCATCAATCATTACCTTATATGTGCCGTTCGCACCCTTACCTGTCAAGGTGTATGTTTTTGTTGCACCGTCAAGATAAAGTTCTTTTGACTCAAAGAAAAGCTCATTATTGAGATAAATCTTCAAAATACCACTCTTATTTACTGCAGGCAAGGTAACAGTAATATCAACAGAGGATTCACTTGGAACACCATTGCTTACGGTAAAGTCGATTTTTGAGCCTACGGGAACCTTTGTATCCTTTGCAATACTTTGTTCAACAACCATGCCCTTTTCAAGATTACTGTCGACCTCGGTTACAGTACCAACTTCAAGGTCAGAAGCCTTGAGAAGTTGCTCTGCAACCTCTCTGCTGCAACCCTCAATTTCGGGAACCTTTGTTGTTTCCTGCTTATCAGTTGCAATATATACAACAACCTCAGAGCCTGTTCTTACAGAAGATCCAACCTCAGGTGATGTTTTAATAACAAGTCCAGCCGCAATTGTCTCTGAATATTCCGGCATAATTGTTGGTACAAGACCGCGTGACATAAGATAACTCTTTGCCTGTTCTTCATTCATACTCAAAATTGAAGAATCAATAACAACACTATCTTTTTGTACAATTGTAAGAGTGATTTCAGTACCCTTCTTCACCTTTTCGCTTGCTGAAGGATTTTGGTCAGTTACTGTGCCGTTATCAAGAGTTGAGCTTTCAGTAAACTCTAGTTTGAAGGTAAAATTATCAGTATATTCAGGGTTGTTTTCAATTTGGTCATAATAGTTCAGATTAACAAAATTCGGAATCTCAACTTTTTTATTTTTAAGTCCGAATAAAACTGCAACAATTATAAGAACAAGCGCAACAAAACCTGCAATTGCACCCATCATAATAGCAGTTGTCTTATTAATTGCACGCTTTTCTGTTTCTGCTTGTTGTACTTCATTAGCAGTCTGTACTCTTGTTGCCGCCCCACTTGCTCTTACATACTTAGTGGGCTCCTGGTCAACAAAATATGTGTAATTGAACTTAACCGCAGGATTGCGCTTAAACTCATTAATGTCCATAAGCATTTCTGCAGCAGAACGATATCTGTCGTTAGGATTTTTTTGCATAGCTCGTATTGTAATCTGCTCAAGTCCTAATGGCAATGTGGGCACAATTTCACGGGGACGCTTGGGATCTTGCTGAAGCTGCATAATTGCAACAGAAACTGCGCTGTCAGATTGGAAAGGCAACTGACCTGTAAGCATTTCATACATAACAACGCCAACTGAATAAATGTCTGCCTTATCGTCGGTCATTTCGCCACGAGCCTGCTCAGGACTGATATAGTGAACTGAGCCTATTGCATTCTCAGATGTGGTTTTTGAATCCATTCTGCTGAATCTTGCAATACCGAAATCAGTAACTTTGATTGTGCCATCCTGCAAAAGCATAATATTCTGTGGCTTAATATCTTGGTGCACAATTCCCTTATCGTGAGCGTGTTGAAGAGCGGCAAGAATTTGTCCCATAAAATGAACTGCTTCTTTCCAATTAACAACGCCCTGCTGTTCGATATATTCCTTAAGTGTAATGCCATCAACATATTCCATTACGATATACTGAAGTCTGTCACCAAAGCTAACATTGAAAACTCGAACTATATTGGGATGTGAAAGAACCGCAATCGCCTTTGATTCGTTTTTAAATCTGCGCTTAAACTCCTCATTTGTGAGATATTCATCTTTAAGAATTTTAATTGCAACAATTCTGTCGTCAATGTTGTCGTATGCCTTATAAACGACTGCCATTCCGCCAACACCGATTATTTCTCTGATTTCATAACGTCCGTCAAGACGCTTACCGCAAAAATTATCCATTATTTTTTGCTCCCTTCACAAATCAATATGATACAGTAACAACAGTAATATTGTCACCGCCGCCGTTTTCATTTGCTCTGTTAACAAGTCTTTCGGCATATTCAAAAAACTTCCCGTCCTCAGTAAGCTCATAAAATTCCTGTGGTTCAACATAGTTTGTAAGACCATCAGTGCAAATCATTAACACGTCTGTTTCGCCAATATCCTCATAACAGAAATCTATTCGTAAGTCTTCTTCAACACCGAGTGCTCTTGTAATTATGTTTTTTCTTGGGTCTTCTTTTGCCTCATCAGGAGTAAGAGTTCCACTATCAACCATCTCTTGAACCATGGAATGGTCTTTTGTAATCTGACGAAGCTTTTGACCGGATAAAATGTAAGCTCGCGAGTCACCTGCGTGAGCAACACAAACTGTTCCGTCAACAACAAGTGCAGCAACCACTGTTGTGCCCATTCCTGTAAATTCAGGATTTTCACGGCTTTTTTCATATACGCTGATGTTTGCAGCAGTTATTGCAGATGTCAACATATTCCGGATTGAATTAAAGCCCATTCCCTGACGGTAAGTTGAAGATATTCTTTCTGAAATGATTTTAACTGCCGTTGTACTTGCAAGGTTACCGCCGGCAACACCGCCCATACCATCGCAAACAACAGCCCATGCAACAGAACCGGGTAATTCGCCTGCAGCATAAGAATCCTGATTACTGCTTCTTTTAAGCCCGATGTCTGTTTTTGCTACTATTCTCATTTCATATCACCCACTTTTTCTTTTAGATGCTCGAAGCTGACCGCACGAAGCGTTTATATCACTGCCGAGAGTTCTGCGGACTGTCGCAGTAATTCCCCTTGACGATAATATTTCAATAAATTTTTTCTGACGTTCTGCTGTGCTTTTCTGATAATCAGTTTCACGTACATTATTAACAGGAATTAAATTAACATGAGCCAACGTACCTTTAAGTCTTTTTGCAAGCTCAAGTGCACATTCATCACTGTCATTAACATCACGAATCATAGCGTATTCAAACGAAATTCTTCGTCCGGTTGTATCGGCATAATATTTACAAGCCTTTAAAAGCTCATCTATATCATATTTATTATTGACAGGCATAGATTTTGACCTGATTTGATTATTTGGTGCGTGCAAAGACACAGAAAGTGTCAAACCAAGTTTTTTATCTGCTAAATCATATATCTTTGGAACAATTCCGCAAGTAGATAACGAAATGTGTCGCATGCTCATTTTCTGACCTTTTTCATCAGTTATAAGTTCAAGCATACGCATTACATTATCATAGTTATCAAGCGGTTCACCTGTACCCATAAGCACAAGATGATTGATTTTAACATCCAAATCACGCTGTGCAGAATAGATTTCTGAAAGCATTTCCCCTGCGGTTAAATTTCGCACAAATCCGCCGATTGCAGATGCACAAAAGGTACAACCCATTTTACAACCAACCTGAGTTGAAATACAGATTGAATAACCATATTTATATTTCATTACAACGCTTTCAACATATTCACCATCAGAAAGTGTGAAAAGATATTTAACTGTATCGTCAATTTTTGACACAAGCTTTGTGTTGATTTCACAATTGCTGAATGTAAAATGCTGTGAAAGCTTTTCACGCATATCCTTTGATATATTAGTCATTTCATCAAAAGATATAACGCATTTTTCGTGGAGCCAGGAATAAATCTGCTTTGTCCTGAATGCAGGAAAACCCAACGCAGATATTTCTTCCGATAACTCGCTGAAGCTCATCGAACGAATATCTTTAGGCATAATTATTATCCTTTGGTAAATTTTGCAACAAAGAAACCATCGGTGCCATTTATATGTGGCATTAAGGTCATATAGCCATCGTCATCAATTAATTCGATTTTTTTGAAATCGGGATTTAATGATAAAAACTTATCACAGACCTGCTGGTTTTCTTGTTTGTTCAACGAACAGGTCGAATAAACAAGTACACCATTCTGCTTTAAATACTTTGATGCACAACTTAATATATTGTACTGTAAATCGCATAATTTGTCAACAAAGCCCAAATCCTTATATTTGATTTCAGGCTTTCTTCTTATAACACCTAAGCCACTGCAAGGAACATCACATAGTATTTTATCAGCAAGCGGTAAGCTCTCATTATAAACAGAAGAATCTCCTACGGTGCCTTTAATAATGCCTATTCCTAATCTTTGTGCACCATCATTTATAAGCTTAACACGGTGTTCATATAAATCAAAGGCATAGATTTCACCTTTATTTTTCATCATTTCTGCCATTGTAAAGGATTTGCCACCAGGCGAAGCGCACATGTCAAATACAATGTCGTTCGGTTGAGGATTTAACTGTGCAACACAAATCTGTGATGCAAAATCCTGTGCATGAAAGAAGCCGCTTTTATAGCAATTTGTTTTAAAAACTGAATTACCATTTCTTATAATTAATGAGTTTTCAAAATCTTCTGTTTTTTCAGTTTCAATTTTCTCGTTTTTTAGCATATCTGCTAATTCATCGGTGGTAGTTTTAAGAGTATTAACTCGAATTACTAACGGTACTGCCCCCACAGACGCCTCTAAAAGCTTTTTGGTATCTTTATAGCCGTAATCATTAATATAATGTGAAACGAGCTCCTGCGGGCATGAGTAAGCAACACTCAAATCATATGCGTTGTCGTCAGTTTCAGGCAATTTGACTTCTGCAGATGCAATTTTACGAAGCACTGAATTCACAAGCCCCGAGGCATAAGCACATTTGGCTTTTTTGACAAGCTTGACGCTTTCATTAACTGCCGCAGAAACAGGCACCTTGTCCATAAATTTTAACTGATATGTACCCATTCGCAAAATGGTAAGCACCTGAGGATTAAGCTTTTTAATGGGTTGAGAAAGAAATTGAGACAAAATATAATCAAGAGTAATTTTACGCTCAATAACACCATAAACAAGATTGCACACAAAGGGCGCAGAAGTAGCCTGATTACTGCTTAATACATTATCAAGTGCTATGTTTGAATAAGCTTTGTCATGTTCAATTTTACTTAAAATTTTAAAGGCTAATAATCTGTCGTCCATAATTATTTTTTTCTTCTGTTTACCATTAATATAAGTCTAAACAAGTTGGCAACACTAACTGCAAGTGCCGCAACATAAGTCATTGCCGCCGCGGTCAATACCTTTTTTGCACCGTTTTTCTCTTCTTCGCCAAGTAAATCAACTTCACCAATTACACTCAATGCTCTTTTACTTGCATTGAACTCAACTGGCAAGGTTACAAGCTGAAATACAACAGCAAAAGCAAAGAAGATAACACCGAACATCGCCAAAGGCTCAAATCCAAGAAAAAATCCTAAAATTGCAAGCGGAAAACCAAGCTTGGAGCCGAGATTTGCAACAGGTAAAATGAAATTACGAATTTTTATAGGCACATAGCTTTGTGCGTACTGTGCCGCATGACCTGCTTCATGACAAGCAACACCAATTGCCGCAACAGAAGTTGAATTGTAAACACTATCAGAAAGTCTTATTACATTTGTTCTTGGGTCATAGTGGTCGGTAAGATTGCCCGAAACGCGTTCAATCTGCACATTTGTGATTCCGTAATAGCGAAGTATTTCAAAAGCAGCCTGAGCACCTGTAATTCTGCGGGCAGACATTACTTTTGAATATTTTTTAAATGAAGAATTAACCCTTGCCGACGCAATCATTGAGAAAATCATTACGGGTAAAACAAGAATTACATAATAATAATTCGATAAATAGTAATATGAAAAATAATCCATATTTTACACTCCTGCAATTGTTCCTTTTTCTATGCGCTGACCTCTTAAAAAGCTTTGTGTATCCATTTTCTTCTTGCCTTCTGCCTGAACTTCAAGAATTTCAACACATTTTCCGTCACCGCACATAATAACCAATCTGTTATTATTATCAACAATTTCGCCGGGATTTCCCACAAAATTCTCTGCCAATATTTTGGATTTATGAATTTTAAATTTTTTTCCGTTTATGACAGTTGTAGCAATAGGCCAAGAATATAAGCCTCTCACCTTGTTGTGTACCTCTGTAGCTGATTTTGTGAAATCAATGGGACAAAGGTCTTTAGTGATAATAGGAGCATAATTTGAAAGAGCATCATCCTGTTTTTCAGGCTTTAACTCACCTTTTTTCAAGGCTTCAATTGTTTCAATCAAAACCTCTGCACCCATTGAAGAAAGCTCGTCAAAAAGCTCTTCGGCAGTAATATCTTCTGTGATTGCAATAGATTTTTTAATAAGCATATCACCTGTATCAAGACCTACATCCATCTGCATTGATGTAACTCCTGTTTCGGCTTCACCGTTAAGAATACTCCATTGTATCGGAGCCGCTCCGCGAAGCCTTGGGAGTAATGACGCGTGAATATTAATGCAACCATATTTTACACTTTCAAGTATTTCTTTTGGAAGAATTTTACCGAAAGCAACAACGATAATCAAATCTGCATTAAGTGAATTTATAATTTTCAATGCCTCGCCGTTACGCATAGAAGCAGGCTGAAATACAGGAAGATTGTTTTCAATTGCACAAAGCTTTACGGGAGGCGGAGTAAGCTCATAGCCCCTCCCCTTTGGTTTGTCAGGTTGTGTGAATACGCCTACAACCTCGTTCTCACTTTTAATTAATGCTTCAAGGCAGGGAACAGAAAAATCGGGAGTTCCCATAAAAATAATACGCATATTATCACTCGTTTTCTATGTTAAATCTTTCTAAATCTTCTTTGCTTGCAAGCACATCTGTATAAATAATGCCATCAAGGTGGTCAAGCTCATGGCAAAAAGCTTTTGCTTTAAGCTCTGCACCCTTATAAACACACCAATTACCATATCTGTTCTGTGCTTTAACCTTTACGTTCATAGGTCGAACTGTATATCCCTGCTTGCCGGGTAATGAAAGACATCCCTCAACACCGCATTGCTCGCCTTCGCGTTCAATGATTTCGGGGTTTATGAGTTCCATTAAGCCGTCGCCAACATCAATAACAACAATTCTTCTGAGAATTCCCACCTGAACACCTGCAAGACCTACACCGTCAGCAGCATACATAGTTTCTGCCATATCGTCAAGCATTTCCCAAAGTCTTTCATCGAAATTCTCAACAGGTTTGCTCTTCTTTCTTAAAATGGGGTCTTCTTCTGTTCTGATTTTTCTAATAGCCATATTTTCTCAACCTCACATTAAACTTTCGGGGTTTATGTCAGCAAAAATACTGACATCATCATATTTTTTATTCTTCATAAACGCCTTTAGTAAATCGCTTATGAATCCTCTTAAACGTTTTGAATAACGACATTTAATTATGATTCTATTTCTGAATTTTCCGCCTATTTTTGCAATTTTCGGTGTTGCGGGACCAAGAACAATAATTTGCACATCGCTGTACTGCTCTGAGTGAAGCTTTTTCAAGGCATCAACAAACTCAATTGACGCGTTATTTACCGAAAATTCTTTTTCCCCGGAAAAACCGATTACACACAAATCACAATAAGGCGGATAAGCCATTGCTTTTCGCATTTCAATTTCAATATCGTAAAATGCTTTATAATCCTGCTCTTTTGCAAGATTTACAATTTCACTATCGGTGAATGCAGTCTGAATATACGCTTTGCCAGGAAAATCGCCCCTACCACTTCTGCCGACAACCTGAGTAATAAGGTCAAATGCACGTTCACCACTCTTGAAATCGTCATTAAAAAGCATTTTGTCAACACTTAATACGCCTACAAGAGTAACATCGGGGAAATTAAGCCCTTTAGCAACCATTTGTGTACCTACAAGAATATCATAGTCGCCTTTTGCAAAGCTACCGAATTTTTCTTCATACGAAAAACGGGATGTGGTTGTGTCAGTATCCATTCTTAAAACTTTCGCGTCGGGTACTATCATTGCAAGCTCTTCCTCAAGCTTTTGTGTGCCCGTACCCGTAAATCTTACCGAATCATTACCACATTTGTTGCATTTTTTTGTAAACGGCACGGAATAACCGCAATAATGGCACATTAGTCTGCCGTTTTTCAAATGATAAGTCAATGAAATACTGCAATTAGGGCAGGTCATAACAGTACCACATTCAGTACAAGAAGCATAAGTATTATAACCTCGACGGTTAAGCAAAAGAATTGACTGCTTATGATTTTCATAATTCAATCGCAATTCTTCAGCAAGCTTTTTGCTCACATTTTCAAGCACCATATCAGACTGATATGTAGTATCAACTAATTCAACTTGAGGTAAAACTGAATTACCGTATCTATTTTTAAGCTCAAAAAGTGAGTACGCACCGTTTTTTGCCTTGGAATATGTTTCAATTGACGGAGTTGCAGATGACAAAAGCAGCAAACCATTATGACATTTAACTCTGTGAGCAGCCACATCACGAGCGTGATATCTGGGCGTCATTTCAGATTTATAGGTATGCTCTTGCTCTTCGTCAATAATGATAAGACCAATATCGTCAAATGGCGCAAATACTGCAGAACGGGTGCCGATTGCAATTTGCGCGTCACCACGCTTTATTCTTTTCCATTCATCAAGTCGTTGCCCCATTGACAACGCGCTGTGAAAAACCGCTACCTTACTACCGTAACGCTCATAAAAGAGAGACAACATTTGTGGTGTTAAGGAAATCTCGGGAATTAAAACAATTATACCACGATTTGTTTTTACCGCCTCGTCAATGAGCTTCATATAAACCTTTGTTTTACCGCTACCCGTAACACCATAGAGTAAAGCACCTTTGGGCTCATCACTGTTATAAAGTTCATAAAGTCCGTTGAACGCCGCATTTTGCTCATTAGAAAGCATTATTTCTTCCGAATTTGGTTCATCAATATCACTATATGGTGAACGATAAACCTCATCATCATAAAATTCAACGATACCTTTATTGGCAAGCGCTGTCACAACTGCCACAGTATATCCAGTAAAATAACAGATTTCTTTGACCGATGCAGTACCTACATCAGTAAGAATTTTTACAATTTCTTTCTGTTTTTTGGTAAGCTTTGAAATCTGGTCAGAATTCTCCTCCGGGTCAATTTTCAGACGCACCATTTTAATTGTCGCGTCACCAATTCTTCTCTGTGTATCAACATTTTTTAAAAGAACACCACTTGACACCATTCGGTCCAATATTTCGTCACACTTTTTAAGCTTACAGGCAGAGGTGATAGTTTCTGCTTTAAGAAAAGTATTCTTTTCTCTGAGATAAGAATAAACGATATTCTCACTCTCGCCGTTTACAATGCCGTCGAATTCGGGATTAATTGCATAAAGCAAACTGACAGACATCGAAAAACCGAGGGGCAAAAACATTTTACATGCTTCAAAATAAGTGCAAAATGTTCTGTCGTGAATATAATTTGCAGTCAAAAGCATTTCACGGGTAAGTAAGGGTTCATCATCAATTACACTGTCAATTTTTTTCAAGGTTTTTGAGATGATTTCACCCTCACAGACAGAAAAAACAATTCCCACACGCTTTTTAGAGCCGCTACCGAAAGGTACAAGAACTCTTTTACCTGCGCAAACCTCACGACATAAATAATCGGAAACAGAATAATCGAATAACATATCAAAGGAAAATGCCGTATTTTCAACGGCAACCTTTGCAACAGTTAAAATTCCCATATTCTGCCCCCTTTCTAAATCCTATTTAGTTTTAATCAGATATTTCTGATTTCTTCAGGTTCAACAACCTCAAGTTTACCTGAAATAATTTCGTCAAGTGCAAGACTTACAGGTTTTTCTGTAAGAATTTCGCCGTTTTCCTGTGCATCAGCAGAGATTTCTCTTGCTCTTTTTGCAACTGCAGTAACAAGAGAATAACGGCTTGTATGGTCCTTAAGCACATTTCTTAAATCGGGATTAAACATTATTTATTACCTCACTTATTTAATATCTTTTATGTATTCAAAGCGTTTCGATTATTTTGAGTACATCATCTGATGCACTGTCAAGGTCGTCATTAATAACGGTATAATCATAATCTACGCTTTTTGCCATTTCATCTTTTGCAATTTCAAGACGCTTCTGAATGTCATCTTCAGCTTCAGTACCTCTTGAACGCAAGCGATTTTCAAGCTCTGTCATAGAGGGTGGTAAAACAAAAATTCCAACTGCATTGGGATAAAGCTTTTTAATCTGCTGTGCGCCCTGAACTTCGATTTTTAATATTACAGTTTTACCCTCACCGAGCCATTTATCAACGGGAGCCTTGGGGGTTCCGTAAAAGTTTTTGCCGTACTGTGCAAATTCAAGAACTTCGCCATTTTCTATCATATTATTAAATTTATCTTTTGTGATAAAATAATAATCCTTGCCGTCAACCTCATTCTCACGAATATCTCTTGTAGTGAGCGAAATTGAGCGCTGAAGTGATTTATTTTTATTTAAAACTATCTCAAGCACCGTGTCCTTGCCCACACCAGAAGGACCGGAAAAGAGAACCAAAACACCTTTATTATTCGACATCACCGGACTCCTCCGCATTTTCCATAGCCTCTGTACGACTGATAATTGTTTCTGCCTTAAGATAGCTTGAAACCACGTGGTCACTATCCATTATAAGAACCGCGTGAGTTTTTCTGCCCTGTGTGGCATCAATAAGCATATGATTTTCTTTCGCTTGCGCAATAATTCTTTTTACCGGTGCTGAGTCAGTTGAAACAACTGCGATAACTCTGTCGGCATTAACTGCGTTTCCAAACCCCACATTGATAAGCTTCATAAAACAACCTCATTATTCAATATTCTGAATCTGTTCTCTGATTTTTTCGATTTCAGCTTTAATATCAATTACGCATCGTGCAATTGTAACATCCTGTGCCTTTGAACCGATTGTATTTGCTTCACGATTCATTTCCTGCACAAGAAAATCAATTTTTCTGCCAACAGCCTCGGTACTGTTGAGGAACTGACCCAACTGGTCAATATGACTGCGAAGACGAACTGTTTCTTCAGCAACTGCTACCTTATCGGCAAAAATTGCGCATTCTGTGAGTAATCTCTGCTCATCAACTTGAACATCAGAGAGGAATTCATTAATACGTGATAAAAGCTTGTCGTTATATTCTTTAACAGTTTCAGGTGAACGCTCCTCAATAACTGAAACCTTATTTAGAATAAACTCTGCACGGGATAAAACATCATTTTTAAGCTTTTCGCCCTCTGTTTCACGCATTGCAATAAACTTTGCAACCGCCTCTGTGGCAACAGTTTTAACTGCTTCCCAGATTTTTTCTTCATCAGCCTCTTGCTTATGAACAGTAAAAATATCACTGTTACGAACTAATGAAGAAATTGCAAGGTCGTCACGAATATCGAGCTCATTTCGCCGGGCAAGCTCACGATATGCTTTGAGATAAGATGATGCCAAGCCGTGATTTACAAGGATTTCGACCTCGCTGTCTTCAAGATTTTCAACAGATACATAGCACTCAACCTTGCCACGTGAAACTAATGAGCCTACAAAGCTCTTAAGCTTTTCTTCAAGAAATCCGTAATTACGCGGAACTCTTGAATTAAATTCAAAGTATCTGTGATTAACACTTTTAAGCTCAACAGTTACATTTATGGTACCGACAGTAGCCTGAGCTCTGCCGTAACCTGTCATACTTCTAATCATTTATTTCACTCCAAAATTATTTACAACAGCTACCCTTTAAAAGTGTTGGAATATCGCCACTGTAAACACCGTTTTCATTTTCAAATCCTAAATACAATAAAACATCTTTAATTTCAGTAATATTACAATGCGCCATATAAGCGTTTCTGTTAGCACAAAAATTGAGTGCCGCACGCAAAAAGCCTTCAACCAAAAGCTTGTCCGAATAATCACAACTGAGTGCAACTATTTCACAATTATATCCATTGATTTTCATTAAGCATTTTCCGACATTATTTCCATCTTCATCGATGCCAACATAAGCACCGTAATCAGTGCACTGCTCAAACGAAATATTAAATAAATCTGCAATATTACTTAAATTTGTTTCGGGTTTATAAAAAATCATTATTTCGCGCTCTTTCTGTCTATTGATGCGGCGACCATAAGCTTATGAACTTCTTCGTCAGTAAGCTTTCGCCAATCGCCCTGCTTGAGCATACCCATTTTTACAGAGCCGATTTGAGTTCTTTTAAGTCTTGCAACCTCAAGACCTAATGCCTCACACATTTTTCTTATTTGACGGTTACGGCCCTCATAAATTATGATTTCAAGAACAACTCTGCCCTCTTTTTTCTCAATGACACGAACTTCAGACGGCAATGTCATTCTGCCGTCAATTTCGACACCTGTTGTAAGTGCAGTAATCTGCTCATCATTGATTGAAGGACGCACTGTTACTCTGTAGGTTTTCGGCACATGATGCGCAGGATGCGTAAGTGCATTTGCGAATTCACCGTCGTCCGTAAGCAAAAGCAAGCCCTCTGAGTCACGGTCAAGTCTGCCAACCGGATAAACTCTTGTTCCAACATCCTCAACAAGCTGTGCAACACACTTCCTGCCCATTTCGTCATTAAGTGTTGTTATAAATCCACGGGGCTTATGAAGCATAATATATGTGTTATTTTTACTTCTTTTTACTTTTTTACCCGCCACAACAATCGTGTCGCGCTTCGGGTCAATTTTATCACCAATTGATGCGGGCTTTCCGTTAACCTTAACCTTACCCGCAGAAATCAAGTCTTCAGCCTTTCTGCGTGATGCTACACCACATTCAGAAAGATATTTTTGAAGTCTGATTCGGTTATCTGCCATAATTTCACCTATAATTTATCTTTATTTCTCTGTGCATAAAACAGATTCGTTCGCTATTAAATCTATCTCTGCAAGTACTACATTATTTGCATAATAAACAATTTTACCTGCTATTTCACCCTTTTCAATAGGTGCATACTCAAATTGTTTAATATAAATCTCTGTTGAATATTTTAAATTATCAACTGCGGTTGTAACTGTGGGAATTTCTGCAACTTTTACAGAAATTTCATTTTTTGTTCCGCCAACAATTTTGAGTTTAATCTTTCGTGTTTCCGTGTCAAGCTTTACTGAATTAACCTTTTCAAAGGCATAATCATACATTTTGATATGGTCATCCCAATCATCCGGTGCATTTAAGGTTACTGCCACAAGGGTTTTACCGTCTTTTTCCACGGCAGAGACCAAGCATCTGCCACTCTTTTTGGTAAATCCCGTCTTTATGCCAAAGGCACCATCATACATTGAAAGTAATTTATTATGATTGGTAAGCACTCGTCTGTATGGTGGATTCCCATAATAAACCACCATACTTTCTGCTGAGCAAATACTGCGAAATTCTGGATTTTTTATTGCGTATGCACCTAAAATCGCCATATCAAAAGCTGTGGAATAATGGTTTTCACCATCAAGACCAGAGGGTGTTTCAAAAGAAGTGGAATTCATACCGATTTCTTTTGCCTTTTCATTCATCATACTGACAAATGAGGGTATATCACCACCCACGATGTTTGCTACAGCATTTGCGGCATCATTGCCCGACTTTAAAAGCATACCCTTTACCAAGCTTTTAAGCGAAACAAAATCACCGTCTTTAAGCCCCATTGAAGTGCCCTCAACAGCAATCATATCTTCAGTTACGGTTAAATATTCGTCATCAGCGCCGTATTCAAGAGCTAAAATTGCAGTCATAATTTTTGTTGTGCTTGCCATTGAGAGACATTGATTCATATTTTTTGAATAAACGACCTCGCCCGTTTCTGCACAAATTACAACAGCAGACTTTGCGGAAATGTCAAGCTGACCTTCCGCAAAGGACTGAAACGAACAAATATTAAATAACAGTATAAAAACACAAACAACTGAAAATGTTTTTTTCAAAGTAATCACCAAAATATAATATGCATTCTGGCAATTGATAAGAATTCAAATTAAGCTTCTGTAACTTCTTCTGTAGCTACGCTTTCAACTGCATTTGCAAAAGCCTTATCCATTTTTGCCTTGTTTACTGCGTTTGAAACCTTGTCAAACATTTCAGGAACAAGACCTACAATGCGTTCTGCCGCATTATCAAATGCAGTGATATGCTTGATATCAACATTGCCATAAGCGTCAATTACAAGGAAAGCAACGGGAAGAATTGTTACGCCTGCTCCACCGCCACCGCCGAAAATATCCTGATTTGACTTTGACGGGAAATCTGAACCACCTGATGCAAAGCCATAAGTAACCTTTGAAACAGGAATAATTGTAACTCCGCCCTCAACCTTCATCGGCTCACCGATTATTGTGCTGACATTAACAAGGTCCTTAACCTTTTCAATTGTAGTTTCGAGAATTCCTGCTGCTGATGATTTATCTTTCATCATAAAGCACCACCTTCATTTATATTTTCATTATTTTTTGATTTATTTTTAATTCCCTTAAGGAATTTGAGAACAACTTTAACTAAAAGCCTGAACACAAGAACAACTATTGCATTTGTAAAGAATATTGGTCGTAAAGAAATGCTGAATGCAAACTGTGCGGTGTTCTTAAGACCCAGAAAGTCAGGTTCAACCTCAACATCATACTTTTTAACCTTCATATTTGAACAAATAAAAGACAATGCAGGAAAAATCTTTTGACAAGTTCTGCCGTATTCTAATGCAGTTTCAGCAGCGTCGCAACCCCCAGTAACCGTCATCCACAAATAAATCTCGCGAATGATTATATGTTTTTTAAATGAGGATAACATTTTACCAACAGAAGCTGCGGCATTATTGATTAACTGAATAACACCATCGAAGCCTTGATTATTATAAAACTTAACAAATATATTTTCTTTCTTTTCGGCAGGTGTTTCTTCTGCTACAGCAGGCTCTTCAGTTTTCTCTTTTTCGGGTTTAGGCTTTTTCTCTTTTTTAGGCTTGTCCTTCTTTTTTGCAGGTAAAATCTGAATTTTAAGGAATAACCATTTAATATCAAGCTTAAATTCATCAAAAAATTCGCCATTAATTGTAATACGAATACTAAACAGCAAAACAAAGAAAGCAATTATGCCGAGAATTATATATAATGCAGTCAAAAGAACACCTCCTTTAAAGTAATATGTATTATTTATTCAACTATTTCTTCTGATACTTCTTCGTCCTGAACACTCTCTTCAGGCTTTTCAGGGATTGCAGGCAACTCGTCAAGTGAAGAAATTGAAAAACATCTTAAGAAATCAGGAGTAGTGCCATAAACCAATGGTCTACCCGGCAAATCAAGCCTGCCCTTTTCTTCAATAAGCTTTTTCTGGCAAAGCGTTGAAATAACACCACTGCAATCAACACCACGTACCTGCTCAATAAAAGACTTGGTAACAGGCTGATTATATGCCACAACTGCTAAAACCTCAAATGCCGCTTGTGACAAGGGTGTATTTTTACGAAACTCAAGCACATCACGAATTACCTCTGCGTATTCAGTTCTTGAAGAAAGCTGATACATATTATCAAGCTTTAAAACACAAATACCGCTATTTTGTTCGTCAAGCTTTGCCGATAAATTTAAAATAATCTGTTCACAAACCTCGGGCTCAATTTCAAGAGCCTCTGCTATTCTTTCAAGCTCAACCGGCTCACCCGACGCAAAAAGAATTGCCTCAATTGCAGCCTGTAATTTACTTGCTTTCATTAATTCCATTCCTCACTTATATCTGTAAAATCCGAATCAAGAAGCTCAACCTGCGCTTCTTCGCCATCACCTGTAACCTTAACCTTTTTTGATTTTGTAAGCTCAAGCACCGCAAGAAAGGTTGCAACAATATCTGAACGGGATTCGGCATCGTCAAAAAGAGAATGCCATTTTGTCTTTTGCCCTTTTATAGTAAGCTTTTTAAAGATTTTTGAAATCTTTGAACCAACTGACACAACTTTTTTAACAACGATTTCTCTGAACGCCTCAATTGGTGGTGGTAACGCCTTAAGCTTTTTACCTGCTGCCGCAACATAGGCATTAAACAACTCTGACGGGTCATGAAGTCTTTTATAAGTCTGGTCAGGGTCAATTTTTTCTGCTTTTCTTATGAAAGTTGAAAATCCATCCGTATTCTCAGAAAGCTTTTCAGCCATCATTTTCATATCTCTGTATTCAATAAGTTCACCCTGAAGTTCTTTTTTCAGTTCTTCAGCCTCGGTGTAAACAGGCAATAATGATACTGACTTTAAGTATACAAGACGTGCCGCCATTTCAAGAAATTCAGAAGCTACATACATATCCTCTTCTTGCATAAGGCGAACGTATTCCACATACTGCTCTACAAGAGTAACTATTGGAATATCATAAATATTCAATTTATGCTTTGAAATCAGATGCAAAAGCAAGTCCATAGGACCTTCAAACACATCTAATTTGTAAGAAATCTTATCCATAAAATCAACCTAATAACTTAAAAGGTAAGCTTGCGATTTTTGTAAACAAATTTAAAATTGCCGAAGAAGCCAATGATAATGGTGTTGAAAGTATGCCGGTAACAATAAGAATAAACACAACAATTACAATATATCTTTCATACTGTAGAAATTTGTAATAATATTTTGCAGGAATTAACAATTGAAGAATTCTTGACCCATCAAGGGGCGGAATTGGCAACAAATTAAATACTGCAAGGTTAACATTAACTATTGCTGCGTAAAAGAAGAAAACATTAAATGCACTTGTTATGGTAGTACGCTTTAAATACCCAAAAAGCACAGAAAGAAATGTAAAAATAAAGCCCATAATGAGATTGGAAATAGGACCCGCAATTGCAGTTAAAGCCATACCCTTTTTACTGTCTTTAAAGTTTCTTGGATTAACACTTACGGGCTTTGCATAACCAAATCCGCAAAGAATAATCATAAGAGCACCTATGGGTGAAATGTGAGCCATAGGGTTAAGAGTAAGTCTGCCTGAAAGACGAGGTGTCTGGTCACCGAGCTTTGTAGCAATCAAAGCGTGCGCATATTCGTGTATGGGCATTGTGCAAAAAATTACAAAAAGTCTTGAAAACAGTTTGATAATCAACGTGAGAAAATCTGCGTTACCACTAAAAATGTCAAGAAGCATGAGGCTCCCCTTTCTAATTCTTAAAAGAATATTATATTCTAAATGTTACAATTCTGTCAATATTATTAAAATCAAAAAGAACTTCTTTTTCAACGAATTTTCCATCAAAAATTTTAATTATATCCTTACTTTGGTGTTCGCCACATTCAAATGCACAAAAACCATTTTTACAAATTTTATTGACACATCTTTCTGAAATACATCTGTAAAAATCAAGACCGTCTGTACCGCCATCAAGAGCTGTCGCCGGTTCATTAAGGACTTCTTTTTGAAGTGTATTGATTTCTTCTGTGTTGATATATGGTGGATTTGAAAGAAGCAAATCACAATCAGGTAAAGAAGAAAAATCAAAATCAAATAAATCACCGTGAATTAAAACGGTGTTGTCGAGCTTTAATAATTCTTTGTTTTTCTTTAGATATGAAAAAGCTTTATCTTCTTTTTCAAGCAAATAAACTGTTGCGTCTTTACGGTGGGAGGCAATAGTTAATCCAATGCACCCCGTACCTGCACAAAGGTCATAAATAACGGGATTTTTAATATCTTTTAATTTTTCAAGAGCAAAATCAACAAGCATTTCGGTTTCGGACCTTGGAATTAAAACTCCCTCACCTACCACAAATGTAAGGTCATAAAAATCCCATTTACCTAAAATATATTGCAATGGCTCGCCGTTTTCTCTTCTATTAATTATGTCATTAACAAGCTTTTCTTGTTCTTTGGTTGCCTGCTCTTCTGACAGTAATATTTTTCCCTTCGATAACCCGAGTAAATCATTAAAAATGCATTGTGCTTCAAAATCACCGCACCCTCCGAAGTAAAGCTTGTCAGAACAATGCTTATATAACTGCTTCAGCGTCATTTTATTTTATCGTCCTCGGGATTATCAGTAATAACCGCCTTAATAGCTTCAATAGCAACCTCGATAATATCATCGGTGGGCTCAACTGTCGTAATTCTCTGCATCAACAAACCAGGATATGAAAGAATTTTGACAAATCCATTATCATGCTTGCCAGCAAATTTGATGAATTCATAACCAATACCCATTACAAGCGGAAGAATTGCAATTTTCACGGCAATCCAAAGCACGCGATTAACCTCGGCTAATGCGGGGAAAATCAATACCAGAGCAGAAGAAACAAGTACGCTGATAATAATCATTACAAACATAAAAGCAGTACCGCATCTTGGATGAAAACGTGACATTTTGCGTACATTTTCCACTGTCAGTTCAAGCCCGTTTTCATAGCAGAAAATAGTTTTATGTTCAGCACCATGATACATAAACGTGCGCTTGATCATATCCATTTTTGAAACAAGGTACATATAAAGAATAAAAATAATTATTCTCACAAAGCCTTCAATCAATGGATGAAACCTACTAATATCAATGCTTTTCAATAAATAATTATCAATTAAATCTACCGTAAGCGTGGGAAGATACATAAAAATTAAAAATGCAAGTGCAACGCCCAAAACCATTGAGATTACGCCTACAACGTTCATCATTTTTTCACCAAAATGGTCATTAATCCATTTATCGAGTTTGGACATATCCTCTTCTTTTTCTTCTTCGGTTAAAGCTTTGTCGGCTGACTTCATCATATATTTATATCCGGTAATCATCGACTCGGCAAAGCCCACAACACCTCTGATAATTGGCCAACCAAAAAACCTGAATTTGCTTTTAAGAGGAACATATTTATCAATTTCCGTTTCAATTGTACCATCGGGCATACGAACTGACATTGCGTTGCCTTTTGGTCCTCTCATCATTATTCCTTCAATTAGTGCTTGTCCTCCAATTGAGGTCTTATGTTTAACATTGTTACTCAAAACTATTACTCCTTATTTTGTGTTTCGTGGTAAAATTAACTCGGTTTTTGTTCCTGCACCGATTTTGCTTTCAATAAGCATTTCACCGCCGTGAAGTTTGATTATTTCATCAGTAACCGCAAGACCAATACCGCTTCCGCGGGCACTGTTATTTGCTTTATAAAACTTTTCTCGAATTTTCGGCAAATCATTCTTTGAAATACCACAACCGTTATCGGAAATACTTATTTTTACCGATTTATTGGTGCATTCAAGTTGCACCTTAACAAATCCGCCTTTTTTATTATACTTAAAGCTATTGTCAATGATATTTACAAAAGCTTGTTTAAGTCTGTTTTTATCGCCGTTAATATTTATTGCATTTTGCGGAATGTCAACTATAAGTTCAATTCCCTCACGCTCAGAACGCTCACGGAAAACCTCAAGCACCTCCGAAAGCTCTTTAACAATATCAATTCGTGAGGTTTTTAAGGTCATTTTACCGCTTTCCATACGCGAGAAATCAAGAAGTTCTTCAACCAAATCGGTAAGACGTTCAGATTCATTTACAATAACATTGATTCCCTTATCAACTATTTCGTCATTTTCTTTTGCAGAACGAATTGTTTCTCCCCAACCCTTAATCGCGGTCAAAGGAGTTCGAAGTTCATGAGAAACTGTAGAAATGAATTCATTTTTCATTCTTTCGGCTTCGCCGATTTCACGTGCCATATTGTTGATTGTATCGCATAATTGACCGATTTCATCATCATATTTATATTTTTCAATTGATGCCTTGAAATCACCTTTAGCAATTTTCGAAGCAGTTTCATTGATTTTTCTGACCGGTCTGATAATTGAATTAATAAAGAATGCACCGGACATAACAACAAAGCCTGCAAAAATCAGTATAAGAAAAAATATAAAAAACCATATTTTCCACAACTGCGAGTCAATATCTTCAAGGGAAATAATATAACGCACAGCCCCGCTCACACCATTCACATTTTCGGGCAGAATGTAGGTCATTGCCATAACTTTTTCACCGTTTTGCATTTCGCCTATCCACTCTGCTTTACCACTTTCATCGGCTTTCGCATATTTATAATCGGGATAGCTTTCACCTTTAACTGAAAAGCCAGTTGAAGAAACGACAACTTTTCCGTTTTTATCAATTACCCAGACCTCCATAATGTTTTTGTCAGAGAAATTATCAACGAAGTTCTTACTCATTTTTATAAAATTTTCATCACTTACCGCAGTTGAAGAATTGAAATTCGACAAAACCATTGTAGTTGCACGGGAATTCAAGGTCATTCTTACAGAGTTGTAATACTGAGTCTTAAAAATATACCCGATTGCAATGCCGATAATAATAATTAACACAATTATTCCAGTAAGAACAGTTAATGACCATCTTTTAACAATACTGTTTTTAATCATATCGGCACCACCTTTTAATTAGTTTTACGTTTTTAAACCATCCATTTATATCCCATACCCCAGATTGTAGTTAAATGCTTGGGCTGTGATGGCTCATCTTCAATTTTATTTCTTAATCTGTGAATATTAACGTCAACAACCTTTTCGTCTCCATAATATGACTCACCCCAGACAAATTTCAGAATTTCATTTCTGTCAAGAGCCACATTGGGATTTGAGAAAAAGTACTCCATAATCTGAAATTCAACCTGTGTCAAATCAATTGGCACACCATTTTTGGTCAATGTATGACTTCTTAAATCAAGAACAAACTCATTAAGAGAAATTGAATTATCAACAGTTTTTTCCACCGTATTTTCAGCAGTAAGTGAAACTCGTCTATAAACCGCATCAATTCTTGCCATAAGCTCAGACGGTGAAAATGGCTTGGTGACATAATCATCAGCACCCACCATAAGCCCTGTTACCTTATCCATCTCCTGTGTTCTTGCAGTAAGCATAATAATGCCGAGGCGTTTACTCTTGTTACGAAGATATTTACAAACCTCAAGACCATCAATAACGGGCATCATAATATCAAGAATTGCTATGTCAATTTCACTGCTGTATTCGTCAAATAGCTTTATAGCTTCTTCTCCGTTTGAAGCCTCAAAAACTTCATAGCCGCTACGTTTTAAGTTGATTACCACAAAATCGCGGATAGAAGCTTCGTCTTCTGCAATTAAAACACATTTCATAAATTACACCTGCTCTGTAATAACAAAATTTTTGGTGATATATTCAATAATACTTTCGGTATTTTCATCATTGAGCATCATATAGCCATAAACATAAGCACCTTTTTCATCAAGCTTGGTATAACCAAAATCATTTTCTTCCCAATTAAGCTTTGAAAATGCTCTTAATGAAAATAGTTCTCCACCCAAAGTACCGTTTTCGTCAAGTGAATGAAAAGTAAGAGTAGTTGTGTCAGTATTGTAAACAACAGTTATTTTACCTATTGCTTCTTCAGAGAATACAAACATATAACCATATGTAGAATTTAATAAGCATTTAAAATCAGCTATAACTGTATTTTCTTGAAGTTCTGACCAAACAGTGAGATTTAAAGGCATTGATTCGTCAGACTCTCCTGAAATGCTTGTTCCCGAAATCAGAGTTTCCAAAGTAGGAATTTCAATAATGCCGTCATTATCAATATCCTGAGAGCTTGTACGCACATCACGAAGTGTCAGAGGGGCATCTGAAATATTACTTTCATATAAAGGTAATGTGATTTCAAAATCACTATGGGAAATATCTATTACCTCAGTTAACACACCGGTTTCACTGATAAGGCCATCAATATAAAGTCTTGTATGAGCTCCATCTGCTGAAAAATAATTATCTGTTACAATACTCAGTATTTCAACCATACCGGTCATTGTAAACTCTTCTTCATTCACAATCTCATATGCAGAATTAAAACTGATAATTCTGCCCACTGTTGTTTTTGTCTGATTTGAAAGGTCAATATTTAATACGAAAAGCTCATCAGCATTATCACCATTCAAATCATCAATGAAAGCCTTGGTAAATACTTCGGTTTTTATTAATGTCAAAGCGCTTCCATTATAGCTGTATATTGTCATTGTACGGTTACGAGAAGAGCCAAAATCAGAGAAATTTGCAAGTTCTGTTTGCGATGTGGAATTCCAGCTTATTACAAGTTCCTTAACACTATCACCGTTAATATCAGCAAAGTTCACCTCATAAATATCTGTGCCCCTGCCCTTAATATTTGAAATACAAGACCAGTTATCGTCAATCTTTTTAAATGTGCTTACATACGCCACATCTTCAACAGCGGGATTAGAATAAAAAACGAACGCCTCTTGTTTGTTGTCATTATCAAGGTCATAAAACAGATACGAAGAACGGTTGTCACCGCTCATTGGGGTTTTCATTATAACACTTTCACTGTAATTTACTGAATTTTCAAACGCTTCTTGTAACAGACTACTGTCACCACTAAGTTTTGGAGGACGCATAAGACTATCAACCGAAGCAATGTGGAAGTCACACCCAGACAAGGTAAGACAGACAATTGCCACAAGAATTACAGCTATTATTTTTCTCATTGTCTGTCACCTCACCTTTTTTATTCTGTGGCTTCTACTGAAACCTTAATATCGTATTTACCAAAAGCCCAGCAATCATATTCACTACTAACAATTACAGTGCACTGCAAAGTTTTAGTATCGGCAGTAATTGTTTTATCGGTTGTATCAATTTCAATTGCTAAATCATCGGCGGTTATTAAATCAATATCCTCCTGAGGGCCAACAAGAGTTACTGTAATATCCTTTGCCGTATTAAGCGAAACATTAAAGTCGTCACGTGAATTTTTTATTTTTATGCTTGATACAGGAACAGAAAGAGTTTTTGAACTCATTGAAGTTGCGTTAATTGTAATTTTAAAACGCTTTACATTTGAATCCATAATTTTATATGTATTAATTGAATCGGCATCAACTGTAAAGGTATTATAGCTGTCTGCAATATCAGCAAAATCAATTGTATCAACTATAAACGCCTTTGTTGTTTCAACTGCATCAACGGGAATTGCCACCTTAACGCTTGAAGGACTAACTGTATATTTCATCGGATTGCTAATAAAACCAGAAGGTGCATTTTTAAATTCAACTGCAGTCGGTAATGTTACAACCTTTAAAACAGGAACAGTCATTGTAATATTGTCGACAGTATTAATTTTTGAATACTCAAGTGTTGAACCATCATTTGTTATTATTTTGATTTCGGGGTCAAAGGTAGTTGTTTTTTCAAGCACACTGTTAACATTTACAGTAGCATACACGCTTGTGATTCTATTAATTTCAGTTGCGGGACCACTAATAAGCACCGTGTTTTTTGAGAACACAATATCACCAATAAGACAATCCTCGGGAACAATCGAATCAAGTGATGATTCGATATTGCCCGTAAGTGCCATTTCGACTTCTTTGTATGTATCAAAATATACCTCAATATATGTTGATGATGAAGATGCAATTGTGAAATCGTCAGCACTATTCTTTGGAGTAATTTTTAACTGAAGCGTTTTCGTACCTGAACTATCAACATAATTTGTGTTTGCCACTACATCAATATCATTAGCGTCAAGCGAAGAAAGAATATATTTTTTTCCTTTTACTGTAACATCTACAGTAAATTCTGATTCACCGAAAATTTGCAGACCTAACTGTTCGGGAATACTATTTTCAAGGTTAATCTGTACAGGAATTCCTGTAATTACATTAGTAACCTCGGGACTTTTTTCAATTGCTACCCACATCCATAAAGCAAATGCGATAATAACAGAGGCAATCATTAAAAATCGGTTATTTCTTATTAAGGCAGAAAATGAAAAGCCAGATTTTTTTGCAGTATCTTTTTTATTTTTCATTTTTTCCACCTCTCAAAATTTTCTTTAACTTATTTGTGTCACCGTTATTTTCATTTGTAAAATTCTTAGAAAGAATTTCGCGAAGGTCACCAACTGAAATATTTCTATTAAGATAACCTTTTTCAGCCACAGAAATAGCACCTGTTTCTTCTGACACAACAACTACAATTGCGTCACTAGATTCACTTATACCGATTGCCGCACGATGTCTTGTGCCCAATTCGCTGCTCAACTGTGTATTACTTGTCAATGGTAAAATACAGCCTGCAGCAATTACTCTACCATTTTTAATGACTGCCGCACCGTCATGCATAGGTGCCTTGGGAAAGAAAATATTACCGATGAGCTCTGTTGTAACCTTTGCATCAAGTTGTGTTCCTGTTTTTGAAATTTCTCCGAGCAGGGTTTCTTTTTCAAAAACAATAAGAGCACCGATTTGCTTGTCGCTCATATCGGTACAAGCACGACAAACACTATTAATTGAATTCTTAATATTTTCCTGAAGCTCGGTTTCGTCTTTGTTTTTTAAATTGAAAATATTAAAAAACGATACTGAGCTTCGGCCCATACTCTCAAGTGCGTGGCGAATCTCGGGAGCAAAAATCACCACAAGAATCATAAGTAAATTTCCAAAAATAAAGCTAAGAATATATGCACTTGCCTGCATTCCCAATAGAGTAACAACAAGATAAATTGCTGCAAGCAAAAGTACACCCTTTGCAAGCTGAAACGCACGGGTTTCGCGAATAAGTTTAATTGCGCTGTAAATAACAAAAGCAACAAGCAACACATCAAGCAAATCACTTATGCCGTTAAAGGACAGTAACGCTCTTTTTGCCTGTTCAAATAACTCCACAAAAAACTCTGCCATAATAATTTTCTCACTCATTTCAAAATAAAAATACAATATATTGTAAAAAATCCGTAAACAAAGTGTTAAATACCAACGGATATACATATTCACAATATATTGTATCACAACTTATTCTAATTTGCAATTTTTCTGACAGAATTTATTAAAAAATCTATATCACTTTTTTTGGTGAAAACAGACGGGGAAATTCTTACTGTTCCTATATCGTCTGTTTTGAATTTTCGATGAGCCAAAGGTGCGCAATGCAGCCCCGCTCTTACGGCAATTCCGTCTGCAGAAAGCAAATCTGCCACCTCTTCACTGTGCAGATTTTTAATGTTAAAAGAAATAATCGGCATAAGGCTTTGTCTTCTATCAAAAAAGTCGGTGTACAAAATTACATTTTTATTTTGCTGTAGCTTTTTCTGCAAATATCGCATCAATGAGATTTCGTGATGATAAATATTTTCTACACCTACATTTTTTACATAGTCAAGAGCCTTTGAGAGCCCTATAATCCCCTGCACATTAGGAGTTCCGCTTTCAAAACGGTCGGGTAAATTTTCGGGCTGATTTTTGTCGGCAGAATTACTACCCGTTCCGCCCTCTATAATTGTGTCAAGTTCTATTCCCTCCTTGAGCATCATTACGCCCGTACCCGCAGGACCCATGAGTCCTTTATGCCCTGCACAGCAAATAACATCAATTTCATCACGCAACATATTGATGGGCAAAGAGCCTGCAACCTGAGCACAATCCATAACAAAAATCAAATTATTTCGGTGTGCAAGTCTTGCAAGAAGTCTGTATGGCGGAATAATTCCAAATACATTCGATGCACCTGTGCATATAATCGCGACCGTATTTTCTTTTATACATTTTTTAAAATTCTGAACAGTTTTATATGCATCACCCTCAACACAAGCCACACTAAAATCGGCGATTCCATCTTTTTTCAGCTTTTCAAGAGGTCTTAAAACCGCGTTATGCTCTAAATCGGAAATCACAAAATGTGAGCCAGCTTTTGCAAGCCCTTTAACAGCCATATTCAAAGCCGTTGTACAGTTATAAGTTATAATAACATTCTCAACCGACGGAGCACCAAACATCTCAGCAATTTTTTTACGGCAAAGATAAATCTGTTCAGTGGTTTCAAGAGCCATATCATAAGCACCGCGACCTGAATTACCTCCGAATTTATTATAGGCTTCAAAAACACACTGAACTACCGTTTTAGGTTTTGGATACGAAGTAGCACTGTTATCAAGATATATCAAATTACATCATCTCATATCCGACATATTTCACTCTGTTAAGATTCAACATATTAATAATTTTTTCTGTATTACCAACAACAATAACACTGTAACCGCACCCCTCATTTTTCTTTGGGTTTGGATTTTTTCGCACTGTTACTCTACCTCCGTTTTTTTCAGCTATTTCCTTTGCTTTCAAGGCGTATGTCACGGAGGAAAACCTTATTACAGCTTTATTCATTGTAAACACCACCTGTTCTATTTTATGGCGATATTATTTTTTTGATAAAAGAAACCCCGTCATTGACGGGGTTAAAACTAAATAAATTTAATTTTTTTCTTTTCTTCTACAAGGCAAACACAATGAGCTGCAATGCCCTCTTTTGCACCCGTAAATCCGAGTTTTTCCTCAGTTGTAGCCTTAACACTTACATAGTCAACGGGAATTTGCAAAACTCTGGCAATATTCACTCGCATTAAATCAATATGAGGTGCAAGCTTTGGCGCCTGAGCGAGAACTGTAGCATCAATATTATTTATTGAATATCCCAGTGATTTTACAAGCTCTGCAACCTTTTCCAGAAGAACTAGACTGTCTGCATTTTTAAAGGTTTCGTCTGTATCAGGGAAATGTTTACCGATGTCACCTAACGCACACGCGCCGAGAAGTGAATCTGAAATCGCGTGCAGAAGCACATCTGCATCTGAATGACCTAAAAGGCCAATTCCGTTATTTTCAATTTCAACTCCGCCTAGAATGAGTTTTCTGCCCTCAACAAGCCGGTGAACATCATAACCGTGACCAATTCGTAACATTTTTATTTCTCCCTTCGTGCAAGATAACATTCCGCAAGAGCAATATCTTCAGGTGTAGTAATTTTAATATTTTCGTAATCACCATCTACAAACTTCACAATACCGCCGTCTGCCTCAATGAGCATACAGTCATCGGTAAAATCCTTGCTATACGGCACATTGTTAACAGCTTTGAGATACATTTGCCTTGAAAAGATTTGCGGTGTCTGTACTGCACGCATAACACTGCGGTCAGGTGTTGAAATTATGTCGTTCAAGTCATTAACAACCTTAAGTGTATCTTTAACCTTTACACCCGTTGTAGCCGCACCGTAATCAATTGCAGCAGAAAGTGTGTCTTTAATAACCTTTTCAGTAACCAGAGGTCTTGCGCCGTCGTGAATTGCAACAAAATCAGATTTTTGGGAACAAGCGCAAACACCATTATAAACACTTAGCTGTCTTGTTTCGCCACCCTCAACGACTGCTGACACCTTTGAAAAATTGTATTTTTTAACTATTTCTTCAATTGTATTAATGTCTGTTGCCCGAGTTACAACAACAATTTCATTTATAAATGAACAATCCTGAAAAGCCTTTATTGAGCGGGCAATAACAGACATATTTCCAAATTCAAGGAACTGCTTATTAATTCCTCCCATTCTTGAGGAATTACCTGCCGAAGCAATTACGGCAGAAACAAAATATTCACCGCTCATAAAAAATCTCCAATTATTTTAAAAGTTCTTCGGTTGCCGCAAGCTTAGCGCAAAGACAAAACACTTCCATTGCTTTGCCAAGATTCTCAACTGACGGGAAAGTAGGTGCAATTCTGATATTTTTATCCTCGGGGTCTATACCATAGGGATATGTTGCGCCAACAGTTGTAAGCACAAGACCTGCTTCTTTACAAAGCTCACCAATTCTCTTTGCGCTGCAGCCAATTGTATTGTAACTGATAAAATATCCGCCCTTTGCCTTGACCCATTCGCCAATGCCACACGGTTTGATTTCTTTTTCAAGCATTTCAAGAACCATATTGAATTTAGGTGCGATGATTTTTGCGTGCTTATCCATATGAGTTTTTATACCGTCAACATTCTTGAAATATTTAACGTGACGAAGCTGGTTGAGCTTATCATAACTGATAGTCTGGAAGTTAAGACGCTTTTTAATTTCTGTAATATTATTATCAGATGCCGCAATAGCAGAAACGCCTGCACCGGGGAATGAAATCTTTGATGTTGATGTGAATTCAACGAAATAATCCTCTGTGCCAAATTCCTTGCAAGCCTCAAAGATGTTCATAAGAGCATCAGGAGTATCTGTCAATTCGTGAATAATGTAAGCATTATCCCAGATTACTCTGAAATCCTTTGCGGAGGGTTTAAGTGCCGCGAGAGCCTTTACTCTTTCGTCGCTATATGTCACACCATTTGGATTTGAATACTTAGGAACACAGAACATACCCTTAACCATTGGGTCTTTTACAAGCTCTGCTATTCTTTCAACATCGGGACCAAGCTCATCCATTTCAACAGAAATCATTTCGATACCGAAAAACTCAGTAATAGCAAAATGTCTGTCGTAACCAGGTGTATTACAAATGAATTTAACCTTACCCTGCTTGCTCCATGGCTCACATCCTGCAACACCAAGATACATACACTGATTAAGATAGTCATACATAAGGTTAAGGCTTGAAGTACCGCCGATAATAACATTCTTGGGTTCCACCTCTAAAAGCTCGGCAAAGAGCTTTTTACACTCGGGAATTCCGTCAAGGACACCGTAGTTTCTGCAATCAAATCCGTTTTCAGCCTTGCAATCATCAGCGTTAACCATAACATTAAGCATATCAACAGTTAAATCAAGCTGGTCGGCACCGGGCTTACCACGTGACATATCAAGCGAAAGACCTAATGCCTTTATCTCTTCATATTTTTTTGTGAGTTCACTTTTAAGTGAAACGAGTTCTTCTCTACTCATCTGATTATAAAGCATAGAATATCCTCCAAAATAAATTTCGCTATATTATATAGTATTAATTATAATTTTGCAAGTGATAATTTCAAAAATTTCATTTTAGTTGAATATTTGGATAAATATTAACTTTATTTGAATAATTTCACAACGAATTGTGCATTTATCAACATTCAACTAAAAGAGTTCATTTGTCTGTGGTCATATTATAACATAAACAAATTTTTTTAACAATCAAAATGTTGAAAATAATAGTTTAATATGTTAAAATTATTTGAAACTGAAATAAGGAGATTTTTTATGTATATTTTAAAATTAAATCCTGTTTTTAAAGATTATCTTTGGGGTGGAACAAAACTTCGTGATGAATATGGTTTTGACTCACCTCTTGAAAAGCTTGCAGAGGGTTGGATGCTCTCTTGCCACAAAGACGGTGAAAACACCGTAGAAAACGGTGAATTTGCTGGCAAAACATTGACAGAGATTGTAAATGCAAATCCCGATTTTTTAGGAGAAAACGGAAAGAAATTTGAGTATTTCCCCATACTTATCAAACTCATTGATGCTAAAAACGATTTATCAGTTCAGGTGCACCCCGACAACGAATACGCAATGCGTGTTGAGAACGAATACGGCAAAACAGAGTGTTGGTATATTCTTGACTGTGACGAGGGTGCAGAACTGATTTATGGCTTTAACCGCGAGATTTCAAGTGAAGAATTCAAAGATAGAATTGAGAATAACACTTTTCTTGACACAGTAAACAAGGTTAAGGTTAAAAAAGGTGATTTATTTTTCATTGAAGCAGGAACACTCCATGCGATAGGAAAAGGAATTTTACTTGCAGAAATTCAGCAGAATTCAAACACTACATATCGTGTTTATGACTACGGCAGACTCGGTGCTGATGGCAAGCCAAGAGCACTTCATGTTGACAAGGCAATTGATGTTACCAGCTGTACTCCACCCACAAGAGATACAAATCCTGAAGGTGAATTAGTTATTAGTAATGGCTACTCAACACAGTTGCTCACAAAATGTGAGTTATTCAATGTACAAAGAGCAACTGTTACCTCAGAATACACAGACATTGCCGACGAGCAATCATTTGTATCCATTATGGTGACAGATGGTAACGGTACAATCGACGGTGTAGAAATAAAAAAAGGAGACAGTCTTTTTATTCCTGCAAACTACGGTAAATTCACCGTAAAAGGTAATATTGAGATTATTATTACACGCGTTTGATGATTTTTGCAGTACTTCTTTTAAACTTAAATACAGTATTGACAAAACAGGTAACAATGATATAATAAGAGCATAAAATATATTAGTTGTCTTCAGGGCGGAGTGCAATTCTCCACCGGTGGTAAAGTCCACGAGCGTAATGCTGAATGGGTGAAATTCCCATACCGACGGTATAGTCCGGATGAAAGAAGATGCGACTTGATTTTTGAGTTAAATTTGCCCTGCTATTTTTATAGTGGGGCATTTTCTGTTTGGCAACTAATCAGAATGAAAGGAAGATTTTTATGTCAAGCACAAGAAACAAAAGAACGTTCAAATTAACTGTCACTGCAGTTATGACCGCAATCGCAACAATAATTTATATGGTTTTTCCTGAAATAAACATAATTCCGGGTGTAAACTATATGAAAATTGATTTTTCAGATTTTCCTGCAGTACTTACAGGCATTGTGTTCGGTCCTGTTCAAGGTGTATTGGTTGAAGTTGTAAAAAATATTATTCATCTTACTAAATCCACAACTATGGGAATAGGCGAAATAATGAACATTGTTGTAGGTAGCGGTGTTGTTCTTTCGATGTCTTTATTTACAAAGCTTTTTGCCAAAGTATTTAAAGAAAAAAGATTTTCTGCAAAAACATATATTATTTCATCAGTAATAACAGTAATAATCACAATAATTTTAGGTTGGATTGCAAATATTATTTTTACACCGATTTTCTACAGTTTAATGGGTATTCCACTCGTGAGCGAAACCTATTGGGCTGGTGTATGGGGCTCAACTGCTTTGAATACTGTAAAAGCATGCTTCAATATTATACCTTTCTATCCTGTTTATTATATTGTTGAAAAAGCCACAAAAAAATACGGTATATAGTTGACATTGTCTTATTTTGTGATAGAATATATAAGAGTTAAATATTATCCTTATGCAGAGTGGTGGAGGGTCTGGCCCTGTGAAACCCGGCAACCTGCTTATACAGCGTGGTGCTAATTCCTGCGGATTTTCCGAGATATAAGGTTGTTTTTTACGGCACCCTTATGGGTGCCTTATTTTTTGGAGGCGAAAAATTATGGCTAAATTTTTATTCACATCAGAATCAGTAACAGAGGGACATCCCGATAAAATCTGTGACAAAATTTCTGACGCAGTTCTTGACGCAATGCTCAGTCAAGACCCAATGTCACGTGTAGCTTGTGAAACCTGCTGTACAACAGGTCAAGTGCTTGTTATGGGTGAAATCACATCTAAAGCACAGGTAAACATTCCTGAAATCGTACGTAACACAATACTTGAAATCGGTTATGATGATAGTGCAAAAGGCTTTGATGGTAACACATGCGCAGTTCTTGTAAACTTGGACAAGCAGTCTGCTGACATTGCACTTGGCGTTGATAACTCAATGGAAATCAAGGATGGTAATGACGATTTCTATAACCTTAACGGTGCAGGCGACCAGGGTATGATGTTCGGTTTTGCTTGTGACGAAACACCCGAGCTTATGCCAATGCCGATTTCATTGGCTAACAAGCTTGCAGTTCAGCTTACAAAGGTAAGAAAAGATG
>CAYWFB010000012.1:0-33041 GCA_964457415.1 uncultured Eubacteriales bacterium
GTGAAGACGGCAGACTTTATGCTATTAACCCCGAAAACGGTTTCTTTGGTGTTGCTCCCGGTACAAATGTTAAGTCAAACCCCAATGCTCTTGCTTCAACAAAGAAGGGCACAATCTTCACAAACGTTGCTCTTAATCTTGATAACAACACAGTTTGGTGGGAAGGTCTTGATAAGAATCCTCCCGTTAATGCAGAAGAATGGACAGGAATTAAGACAAATGGCGTAGAGTGGAAGGCAGAGGGCAAGAACCTTGCTCATCCCAACAGCCGTTTCACAGCTCCTGCAGTTAACTGCCCCTGCATCAGCTCAGAATTTGAGAATCCCGCAGGTGTTCCTATTTCAGCATTCGTATTCGGCGGACGTCGTGCAAAGCTTGCTCCCCTTGTTTATCAGTCACGTGACTGGAACCACGGTGTATTCGTAGGCTCAATCATGGCTTCTGAAACAACAGCCGCAGCTGCAGGTGCAGTTGGTGTTGTTCGTCGTGACCCAATGGCTATGCTTCCATTCTGCGGTTACAATATGGGTGACTACTGGCAGCATTGGATTAACATTGGTAAGACTCTTGATGCTGACAAGGCTCCCAAGATTTTCAATGTTAACTGGTTCAGAAAAGACGACGAAGGCAACTTCATGTGGCCCGGCTTCGGTGATAACCTCCGTGTTCTCGAATGGATTATCAAGCGTTGCGACGGCGAGGTTGACGCTCAGGAAACAGCAATCGGTTATCTTCCTTATGCTAAGGACATCAACATCGAAGGTCTTGAGGGTGAAGTTTCAGTTGAATCACTTGAGAGCATTCTTGACGTTGACAAAGACCTCTGGTCAGCAGAAGCAGAGGGTATCGCAGAGTTCTATGCAAAGTTCGGTGACAGACTTCCCGAAACACTTGCAAATGAGCTTGAAACTCTCAAAGCAAACCTTAAATAAATCTTTATTTAAAAATAGAACAACCGTCTTGTATAAGGCGGTTGTTTTTGTTATACTAATATTGGTGATGATTTATGGAACTTAAATTCAATAACGGCAAATTCCGCATAATGCAGATTGCCGACGTTCAGGATACTAACAAAACCTCCGACGCAACGGTGCGTTTTATCCGAGAGGCGTTGAAAAATGCCAAACCCGATTTGGTGGTGTTCACAGGTGACCAGATTAAAGGCTACGGCTTTAATCTTTACGGTGGTGACGCAAAGGATAAGGTAATGACCTGCATTAACTCATTTTTGGCTCCTCTTGCTGAAACGGGAATTCCATTTACATTTGTTTTCGGCAATCACGACGACCAGGCATTTTCCATATCTAAAAAAGAACAACTTGAAATTTACAAATCCCATTCAAACTGTGTAGCATATAACGCTGATGACGAAATAGAGGGCTATTGCAACCATAACCTTGAAATCAAGGGCACAGACGGTAAAACAAAGCTGAATGTTTATCTTGTTGACAGTTTGACTGCCACTCTTGACGGCACTTGCGACCACGTGCACGAAAATCAGCTTGAGTGGTACAAAAACACAAGGGACAAGCTCAAAGAAGAAAACGGCGATTATGTTCCCTCAATCGTTTTTCAGCATATTCCCGTGCCTGAAATTTATGAGTTACTTATTGAAGTGCCCAAGGGAACCGAGGGTGCGGCGCAGGGCTTCCGTCAGTATGCGGGCAAATACTACGCAATGAACCCCGAAAGAGTTGCAATCGATGACCGTTCTTTCTGTGGTGAAACACCCAGTATTCCCGAAACAAACGGCGGACAGTTTGATGTGATGAACGAAAAGGGCGATGTGTTCGCAATGTTCTTCGGTCACGACCATAATAACTCTTTTGTGGGCGAATATAACGGAATGAAAATGGGTTATACCCAAGGCTGTGGATTCAATGTTTACGGCCCCGGTAGAAAAAGGGGAGTAAGACTTTTCGATTTTGACGAAACAGACCCTGCCAATTTCGAAACTACGACTCTTACAGTTGAGGATATCGGCGAATTCCACGTGGGTAATCCCGTTAAGCACTTCTTCTATTCTTATGCCCCCACAAGCGTTGATGCGGTAAAGGATATCGCAAAGAAAAAAGTTCTTCCCATAGCCGCCGCAATCGGAGCTACCGTAGCAACCTATAAATTGTATAAAAAGAAGAAATAAGAGCAAAAACAACCGCCCGATTTGAATGAATCGAGCGGTTAATTTTATATTAAATTAGGCAATCCAAGTTTTTATTGCGTCCTCAACAAGCTCTACAACCTTATCAACGATAACCTCGTCACCGTCTTCAAGGTTTAAGAGGGGCTCTCTTACGCCGCCAAGCTCAAGTCCTGCTCTCTTTTTGAGTGCAGCCTTTGCAGTTGCATACATATTACCCTTTGTTGAGCACATTGTGTAAATAATTTCATCAATGTCATCCTGCAATTTGCCTGCGTTCTGAACATCGCCGGCCTTAATCATTTCGTTAAGCTTAACGAAAAGCTCGGGCATAACGCCGTATGTACCGCCGATGCCGCCGTCAGCACCGATAAGTCTGCCACCGACAAACTGTTCATCGGGACCGTTGAAAACAACAACTTCACGGTTATTAAGCTTTGCCTGACGCTTGAACATCTGAATATCCTGAATGGGCATTGAAGAATTCTTAACGCCGATAACTCTCGGATTTTTAAGCATTTCATCAAACAAGCTTAATGTAAGTGCAACGCCTACAAGCTGAGGAATGTTATAAATAACATAATCTGTATTTGGTGCAGCCGCAGAAATATCGTTCCAATATTTTGCAATTGCTTTTTCGGGAAGTCTGAAATAAATGGGAGGAATTGTAGCAATGGCATCAACACCAAGGCTTTCTGCGTGACGTGCAAGCTCACAGCTATCCTTTGTATTGTTGCAGGCAACGTGAGCGATAATTGTAATTCTGCCCTTGTTGGCTTCCATAACTGCCTCGAGTGTCTTTTTTCTTTCTTCAACGCTCAAATAAATGCACTCACCTGATGACCCGCCAACGTAAAGACCGTCAACACCTTTCTGGATAAGGAATTCAACTAATGCCTTTGTTCCGTCAACAGAAACATCACCGTTTTCATCATAGCAAGCATAAAAAGCGGGGATTATACCCTTATATTTTTCAAGACTCATTTCAATTAACCTCTTTCTTCAATTTCTTCAATCATTTTGTCAAGCATAATAAGACATCTCGGCACGTGGAAAGGTCCTTTAAATGTTGACCCGATACAAGCGGGGAGGGTAGGATTGCCGTCACGACGGAGATAGCCGTACCATTCACCGCAGGGTGCAACTGCAAAATGCTCTTTTGTATAGTCAAACAACTGATTGAAAATATCAAGATATTTTTCGTCTTTTGTATCTCTGTAAATCATAAGAGATGCAATAAGTGCCTCGTTATGTGGCCACCAGAGCTTCATATCGTGCTCGTAAGCCTCAGGGGGATTCCCAAGACAGTCGAAGAAATAGAGAATTCCGCCGAAGTCCTTATCCCAGCCTTTCTCGAAAGCCATATCGAAAATCTCAATAGCCTTTGCGTGAAGTTCTTTGTCACCTGTCTGATTTGCTCTTTCCATAAGGAACCAGCTACATTCAATATCGTGACCGGGGTTTACAACTCTGCCCTCAGTGATGTTAAGTCTTGGTGTTCCGTCAAGGGCAACTGACTCAAGGGTACAGCCTAAATCTTTCTTAACATGATATTTGAAAATATCCTCAACACATTCGTCAGCACGTTTGTTGTAAAGGTCTGCATTTTCAGGGTCAACACGAAGAAGAACTGATGTAACATTAAGTAAAATCATAGGAATTCCAAGTGCTCTGCCTGTGCGGGTTGCAGGTTCGGTTTTGGCACCTAATCCTGTCGGGTCGGGCATACCGTGGTTGAGATTCCAATACATATCGTATGCTCGTCTTGCTCTTTCGAGATGCTCTTTTTCACCTGTAATGCCGTAATATTCAGCATTTGCAATGCAATAAAATGCTTCTGAGTAACAATATCTACGCTGACGAAGTGGCTTGCCGTCTTCGGTTACTGTGAAATAAAGTCTTCCGTCCGCATTTTTATTAACGCAGTAGCTTTCAAGGAAGTCGATACAACTTTTGCTTGCCTCAAGCCATTCCTTTTTTACACCGTAAACGTGGCAAAGATATGCGAAAATCCAACCGCAACGTCCCTGCATCCAAACGCTCTTGTCAGTTGAGAAAACCTTGCCGTCTTTGTCAAGACAAGTGTAAACACCACCGTGTACCTTGTCCATACCGTTTTTGAGCCAGAATTCAGCAACGCTGTTAAGCTCATTTATAACCCATTGCCTTTGTTCTTTAAGGTTCATTATTTTCACCCCATAAAATCAATAAAATACAAGAAAATTGTAGCACACAAAATATACTTTGTAAAGCCGAAAAATAAAACAGGTCACATTGCGCGACCTGTTTTATATATGATTATTAATTAAAATCCACTGTAAAGAAGCTGTTTTGCGAAAAGGTCATTCTGCTGCTTTGTTGCCCATTTGATAAGAGCAGAATCAATGTTTGTACCTTCTGTAAGCTCTACGAAAACATCGTCTGTCTGTGAAAGAAGAGTCTCTGTGTAGATTTCGTTCTTAACAGTTTCATACCATACTGCTTCATTTGCTTCAACATAGTACATAATGTGATAACCGTATTCTGTTTCAACAAGACCTGTGTCACCGGGCTTGCGTGTAGCATCGATTGCCCAGTTTGTGAATGCCTCAACATATTGACCGTTGTCGGAAACCTCTTCATAAAGACCGTCGTTGTTGGGATTTCCCTCTGAATCAACATCATCGGTATGTTCTTTTGTAAGAGCTATAAAGTTTTCTTCTGTGGGGTTCTTGAGGTATTCGTCAAGAACTTCTTGAGCTGTTGCTTTAGTTTCTGCCTTCTGAGCATCTGTAAGTGCAATTTCGTTGCCTTCTTCATCCTCTTCAGTTTCGGGGAATGCAACAAGAATATGTCTTACGTCGTGTGAACTTGCGGTCATATCCTTTGCGGGAAGAACCTTCATAAATGCAAGGTGGCAGTTGCCGTCTTCGTCAACAACAAGAGTCTTGTCGCCAACCTGTCTTGCGTCGTCATAAACCCATTTTGCAAGGTCTTCGCTTGTAGCTTCAAGAGTTGCATAAGTGGTGTTTTCTTTCAATGTAGATGTGTCAGGATCTGTCTCGCTGTCGTTATCAGCAGTGAGAATTGCCTTTTTAGCCTCTGCAATAAAGCTTTCTTCGTCAGTTACTGCTGCAAGGAATGCATCAGCCTGTTTCTTTGCCTCTGTCTTTGCCTTGTCCTGAGCCTCTGTCTTTTCTGCTTCTGTTGCGTCACTTGCAACATCTGCCTCTGCCTTGATTGTGTAAAGTCTTACGGTTACAATATCAAAAGCATCTTTATTGAGGTCATATCTCTCGTTGATTTGTTCATCAGTAACTTCTGCAAGAAGGTCTTCCTGAAGCTTTGCAGAGTAAGAACTTGCAAGAGTGCTTTCTTCAAGAATCTGACGGAAAATCTTTTCGCTTAAGCCCTTACCAACATTAACGTGAAGATATCTGCTGACTGAATAGTCACCGCTCTTTGCAGTTTCTTCAAGAGATGAAATTTCATCGTCAACTGATTTCTGCTCTTCTTCAGTAAGAGTAACGCCTGCTTCTTCAGCCTGCATAACAAGATATTTAATGCTGATAAGGTTGCTGATTGCACCGTATCTGAATACATCTGACCATGTTGCCTCTTCGGGATTACCTAAATCTTCAAAAGTAACACCTGTCATTGCAGACATATCATCAGTATATTCCTGTGCGTCAGGAGCTTTTGTATAGTCATATCCAAGATATGTAAGACCTGCCCCTTCACCGTAATAAGTGTCATACTGATATGCAGTGTTCTGGTAATTTGAAACCAAGTTATAGTAGTAATAATTGTACTCTGCAAGTGAGAATTTGCATTCTGTATCAGCAATAGTAACCTTGAACATCTTTTGTGGTGCACCGAAGAAATTAAGAACACCGTAAATTGCACTGATACCGATTACAACTGCAAGTACAATTGCAACTACCTTTGTTACAATTTTCTTTGTTTTTTCAACTGCGGGAGACTTCTTTGCCTTTTTAGCTGCTGCCTTGGCAAGTCTCTCTTTACGCTCCTCGCGGTAAATTTCCGCCTGAGTCTTGTTGTTTTCCATGGGAAAAACCACCTCTTAACATTGATTTACGTTTGAATGTAAAAAAATAGGCATACTTTTTTACATTAATACACCTATTTTATACTATTTTATTAAAATATACAAGTCTTTTTTGAAAATTTACAATTTATACAAAATACCTCTCGATATTTTGATGTCGCATTTACATGTCCCACATTTCAATAACTTTTTGTTTGATTTTTATTGTAAAATATTAAAATATATTATATAATCTAAAATGAATAATGCTACCAATAAACAAGGAGATAGATTTTATGAAAATTATAGCTTTTGATGTTGGCGGAACAGCCATTAAATTTGGCATGATTGACGAGAATTTTGAGGTTCTTTTTTCAGAGGAGTTTCCTACAAACACATATAAAGATACTGACAATATGGTGCTCAGAGCTATGGAAGCAAAGCTCAAGGAATATGAAGGTCAGTATGATGCAATTGGTATTTCAACAGCAGGTCAGGTTGATTTTGCAAACGGTGTTATCCATGATGGCGTAGGAAATATCCCGAATTATAACCATTCAGACCTTCGTGGTACATTTGAAAAAGAATTTAATGTTCCTGTGGCAGTAGATAATGATGTAAACAGTGCGGCAATTGGTGAGGCACATTTTGGTGCTGCTCGAGGGGAGCGCGACTTCCTCTGCCTTACTTACGGTACAGGTGTTGGCGGATGTATCTATATCAATGGCGACGTTTACCGTGGTTCAAAATATGCCGGTGGTGAGTTCGGTCACATGGCAACGCATAAAGACGGAAGACCATGTACTTGCGGTAGAATTGGTTGCTATGAGGCTTATGCCGCTTGCCGTGTTTTCACAACATCAGTTTCAGAGCGTATGGGCAGACCAATGAACGGCAGAGAGATTTTTGAACCTGAAAATCTTAAAAATCCTATTATTATGGAAGAAATTGATAAGTGGGAAGACGAAATTGCATTAGGACTTCGTAACCTTTGCTACATCTTTAATCCAAGCCTTATTGTTCTTGGTGGCGGAATTATGTCAGAGGATATGCTTATCAAAGACATCCGAGAAAAAGTTGATGCACAGCTTGAGCCTAACTACAAGCACGTAAGAATTGAAAAAGCACAGCTTCGCAACAAAGCAGGTATGCTCGGTGCGGCTTGGCTTGCAAGTGAAAGATTAAAGACTTGGAGTAAGTAATTATGTTATTCAAGAAAAAACCTTTCCCCAAAAAATATGGCTATTACAGTATTCCTCAGGTTGATTTAAGTGTAATGCCCGAAAATACACCTGAAGAGCTTAAATATCTTTATAATTATTCAATTGTTGACGATAGTGCAGGATATTTGGGTCACCCCGATTCCGTTCTTCTCAACAACGGTGACATTCTCACATTCTACCCCAAGGGACACGGCAAGGGTGCGGTTATTTCAAAAATAAGTGATAATGGTGGCGCTTCTTATGATAAAGAAATCGAAAATCCACCTGTATCATGGGAAAAATCCCTTGAAACTCCCACCGTTTATCGTTTGCAGTTCACAAACGGCGAAGAAAAATTGATTTTGGTGTCTGCCAACTCAAAATGGCCAAATATGTCCACCCCCGGCGGATTTAATAGTTCAATTTCTCTTGATGAGGGGAAGACTTGGACAGAATTCAAGCGCGTTTGGGATAATGACAGCGAAATGCCCCTTATTCCCATTGTTGCAATGGCTTCACTTACCCGTCTTAAAGAAAACGGCGAGTTCGTTGATAAATGGATGGGCATTTTCCACGATAGTAAATTTGTGAACTACAAAACTATTCTCACATTCGATGAAAACGGCGACTATAACTGGTCAAAGCCCGAGCCGTATCTTTCACAGTATCGTGACATTGAAACCTATGCAGGCATCTGCGAGGTTGAGTGTGTCCGTTCCGAACAGGGCAAGGGTGACGAGCTTTGTTTGATTGCCCGTTGCAATAAAAAGACCTGCACAAGCCTTCTCATATTCTCAAATGACGAGGGCAAGACTTGGTCAAGGCCCGTTGAAGCTCCTTTTGCTCTTAACGGTGAACGTCATAAGGCAGAATACACCGATGACGGCAGACTTTTCATAACTTTCCGTTCAATTGAGCGTGACCGCAAGAGAGTAAAGAAAATGAAAAAGCTTGGTGGTTCACTCGGATGGTATTCTGAGGGCTGGGTTGCTTGGGTCGGCACTTACGACGACCTTAAAAACGGCACCGAGGGTCAGTACAGAATTAAAATCGCTCATACATATCTTCCAAAACAGAATGAACCCTCAATTGTTGCCAATGCGGATACGGGCTATTGCGGAAACGTAATTTTAGCCGACGGCACAATCGTCACCGCATCTTACGGTATTTTCTCTCCTGAAGAAAAAGACAGTGGTGTTTATAAAACCGATAAGGGTAATCAGAAAAGAAAAACCTTTATCGCATCAAAACGTATTAAGCTTAGCGATGTTGAAAAGTTAATAAACAATTAAAATATATTACTTACCATTGGCTTTTCGTTACGAATTAAATGATGAATTTCATCAATAGCCAAATCAGCTTGTTGTTCAAGCCTCTCCATATTGTCCTGACGGGCATATACGGGGAGGCTTTTTACTAATTCTTCAAGCTTGTCGGTCTCTTCGTGACGGATAAAGCTTTCAATGAGGTCGTGCACATCCTCCCACATAACCACCGCATCATCCGCCTTTTTTATAGCGGTTTCGGTGTCCTCTGCCTTTGCGACCTCACAGATGTCAGAAAGCTGTACCTCAAGCTTTTTGCAGGCACGGTCAACTGAAAAAAAGCCTGCAAAAGAAATGGCAAATGCCGCGGCAATGGCACCTACGGCAATTATAATTCTGTTCATTGAGTATCCTTTCTTATTATGGTGTGATTTCCCGACGCGTCAACGGTCATCAGCATAATATCTTTAATTTGCATTTTTTCTTTATCGGCAATACTTTGCACCTTGCCCGCGTTCATATTGCAAATTGCAAAATCCTGCTCAATAATTTTCCCGTCAATTACTACGGGGCATTTGTACCCTTGTGGCTCGGGTTCAAGGCTTAAATCCTGACGGGTAATGGTGTCGTGCTCCGCTTTTAAAAGCACGCTGATTTGCCCGTTGGTTTCAACAATGGCATATTGTACCTGTGATATATCAAAAACATCTTTCTGTCGAAGTGCCTCAAGCAAATCGTCAATGGTAAAACGCAAATCCTTTAAAAGCTTCTGATTAAGCACTCCGTCGTTAATGATAATTATGGGATTTCCCTGCATAAATGAACGGAATTTGACACTTTTCATATTGAAAACCGAGGTCAGAATTTCAAACCCTACAAGCAAAAATATTGGAATGAGCGTGTTTACAAGAGGAATATCCGTGTCCTGAATAGGAATTGAAATAATCTGCGAAATAAGCAGAGTAATAACTAATTCGGAGGGCTGAAGCTCTCCGATTTGTCTTTTACCCATTACACGAATACTGAAAATTGCGAGAAAATATAGAATAACCGTTCGAATTAAAGTCACAAACATAAAATCACCGTTTATATGTTTTGCCATTATTGACAGAATATTACTGCATTTTAAGGCAATTATAAAAACGGTGATATTATGAAAAATAATTGGTTTCAACGAAAGGTTGACGAAATAACCTTTGAGAATAAAAATGAGAATAAACAAACCGTAAGAGTGGATACTACTCTACAGAAAAATATTGCCTATTTCAAAGAACAGTTAGGCGAAAGCTTTGATGTGAAATACCGCAACTGTACCGTTGGGGATAAAAATTTCACCTTTATTATGGTTGACGGAATGTGCGACAGTCTGCTCATAACTGAGCAGATTATGAATCCCATAATCAATGCGGATTTCAGCGAGGATAAAGAGGATAGAGTAATTTTCGCCGCCGCTGACCGTGTGTCTGCAAGCATTGATAAATCCATTACCAACGATATGGATAAAGCAATTTCGGAAATGATTTACGGCAATCTTGTAATGTTTGCCGAGGGATGTCACTCCGCGGTGCTTTTCGGTGTGCAGAAATTCCCCAAACGAACACCGTTAGAGCCCAATACCGAAATGCAAGAGCGAGGTTCCCGAGAGGGCTTTGTTGAAAGCTTTAAGGATAATATAACAATGATTCGTCGACGGGTCAGAACCCCTGTTTTCAAAATACAGACTGTTGAGGTTGGCACAACCACCAAAACCCGCGCCTGCGTGTGCTATATGTCCGACCGCGTCAATCAAAAAATGCTTGATAATGTAATGGAGCGTTTAAAAAACGCCACGCTTGACACAGTTCTTGGTGCGGGATATTTGCAATCTTTTCTTGATGCCAAGCACCCCTCACTTTTCAGCGGAGTGGGATTCACCGAGCGCCCCGATGTTTTCACCGCCAAAATGGCAGAGGGTAAAATCTGTATTATCATTGACGGCACACCCAATGCCATAATCGTGCCATATCTTTTTCTTGAGCATTTCCATTCTCTTGACGATTATTTGAAACGCCCGTATTATGCCACATTTATCCGCGTGCTTAAAATTATTTCATTTCTTTTCAGCGTATTTTTACCGGGAATTTACGTGGCGGTTTGTACATTTCATCAGGAGATTATCCCCGAAACTATGATTTTCGGAATAACGGGGCAAGAGAGCCGAACACCCTTACCCATAATGATTGAGGCTCTTTTTATTCATTTGGTTTATGAGATTGTACGCGAGGCAGGACTTCGTATGCCAAAAACCGTAGGACACGCAATCTCAATTGTGGGTGCGCTGGTAATCGGTGAATCCGCCGTGTCTGCGGGCATAGTTTCTGCCCCAATGGTGATTGTTGTGGGTCTTACAGCCGTTAGCGCCTTTGTGGTTTCAACCCTTTATGAGCCCGTGGCGGTTCTTCGATTTGCCTTTATTGTGATTGGCGGACTTTCGGGAATTTACGGTATAATGTTAGGCTTTGCGGTGGTGCTGATTAATGCCGCGACAATCAACCCCTATGGCGTGCCCTTTACTGCTCCCGTTTCGCCCACCAAGGCGGGTGCGTGGCGCGATTTTATTCTTCGTTCCGACTGGCGAAAAATGGGCAAACGGAATATGTTAGTTGATAAATTGGAGAAATAGAATGACAGATACTAAAGGAAAAATCAGCGCGTTTCAGTTTTTTGTAATGCTTTTTTTAAGCCGAATGCTGACAACCGTCACATATATTTCGTCTTATACCAAGGATATCCGCCTTTCAGATATGCTTGTTCAACCAATTTTCAGAATTTCAATAGGCATTATAATAATGCTACCCGTCTATCTGCTTTATAAAAAACATAGCGACAAAAATGTGCTTGATTTAGCCCGCGAGCGCAGTACAAAGCTTTCAAAGGTGCTTTCAATAATTTATATTCTCACATTTTTCTATTTTACCGTAACAACCATTGCTCGCCTTGACCTTTTTGCAGGCACGGTGGTATTCCCCGAAACCGATGTTGACTATATGCTCATATTCGTAATTATCTTCTGTTGCTACGGTGCTGCGTTGGGTTTTGAAGCGTTGGGGCGAAGTGCGGTGCTCTCTGCCGTGCTTGTAATCCCCGCGGTAATTTTTATTCTAGCCGCATTAGTCAGTAAGGTGGATTTTTTGAATTTAACCCCCGTTTTCTATAACGGAGTAATGCCCGTAGTGAAAACTGCCGTGGATTCTGTGGGGCAGACGGTGGAATATGCCATAATTGCAATAGCGCTTCCGCGTGTCAACGGCAAGGTGAAAAAAGGATTTTTCTTCTGGCTTATTGCGCAGACACTCATAATGGCAATTCTGTTCTTTTTTGCCGCTACGGTTATGGGTAATTATGCGGGAACCCAGCTTTTTCCATTCCACACCCTCGCAAGCCTTGCGGAATTCGCAATGTTTGACCGCCTTGACGCGATTTTCACAGGTGTTTGGATTATGTGCGCATTTATCAAAGCCACACTTCTTATCTGGTTGCAGGCGGATATTCTTAAAAAGGAATTCCCAAGATTTAAAAAAACGCACATTCTTGTGTGCATAGGGGCGCTTGCAATTATATCAAACCTCATAATTGCAGGAGGAATTCAGCGGTTCAATATTATTGACAGTTCAATAATAAAAATTGTTTTAACAGGAATAACCGCAGTTCTTATTCCGTTGATTGTACTGATTTTCATTAGACAGGGGAGGAATAAAAAATGCGCAGAGCATCAATAATTCTTTTGGCGATTATTCTTGCAATTTTTACTTTTAACGATGAGGAAATCTATAAAAAAGATATTCGCAACCGCCTTGTAATTCAGGGCATCGGCATTGACATTGAAAAGGATAATTCCTACACCGTGACCATTCAGGCAATCGACACAAATTCCTCTGCCGCCGCATCCTCTGACGATGCTTCACAACCACCCTTGCAGGTTTACAAGGTAAAGGGCGACACGATTTATACCGCCATTAAAACCGTTACCGAAAGTGAGGGTAAAACCCCTTTATATTCGCAGAACAGAATTATAATTTTGGGTAAAAGCATAACGGAAGAAAATATGGATAATGTTATCGACTTTTTTGTCCGTGATGTTGAAAACAGCTCGTCAGTTTATGTTGCCGCCGCCGAAAAAACCGCCTCCGAAATACTCGAAACCCAGAATAATGAGGAATATATAAGCGCACGAAATCTTAAAAACAGTATCGATTCTTATGAATATGACGCCCGAATTTGCGCCACTTCTCTTTATGAGCTGATTAGCCGTTACAATTCGGGTACCAAGGATTTTGCAATGCCTTTACTCGCGGTAAAGGAAGAAAATGAGCAAAAGGATGTAGAAATAATCGGAACGGCGATTTTCAATAATACAAAATACCGTGAATACATTTCAAAAGATGATACGATTTATCTGAATATCCTTTATAATGAGGTTAATAATACTGCTTTATCCTATTCAATGGAGGATAACACCCGAATTTCGCTGAATGTAGTAAAAAGCAAGACAAAAAGGACAGTAAAGCTTGAAAACGGCATGCCCACATTCAAAATAACGGTGACAATGAATGCGGATATTGCTGAAATCAGTGGCGGAGTATCATCTGCTATGAAAAATTCCGATATTGAAAAGTACAAAAAACGTGGCGAGGAATATGTTGAAAAACAACTTAAAAGTGTTATTTCAACCTTGCATAACCGTTACGAAAGCGACGCGGCAGGACTTGTGCGACTTCTTTATATCTGTGAGCAAGATTTTTATAAAGAAAATGAAAAAAATCTTGACGAAGTAATGAAAAACAGTACTTTTGAAATTGAATGTAAAATCAATATCCGCCGGATTGGTCACGAATTTATAGAGCTATAATAAAAAGCCTCCCTTGTCAAAGGGCGCGAGCGTCCGGTGGACGCTGAATTAGCGCTGTCTGAGCTGGCAGGCGAGTAATTGGGAGACTGCGGAACGCGGTGGGGGGATTATTGTGTGAGATAATGTCCACATCATCTCGATAATTCAATTATATCTTGCATAATTTGTCGTATTATTCTACAATACCAAACGGAATAAGGTGAGCCTTTAACGGATAGGCGGTTAGCCCTTTGATTTATCAGAGGGTATTTGCCCTCTTAACAAGATAAGGGGGTGATGCTAATGGAATATTTCGCATTTATTGTAATTATTCTTGTTGTAGCCACAGGCTACATATTAAGCATAAAAAAATAACCGCCAAACCCTGAACACGTTGGCGGTTATTTAACCAAAAACACTCGGGCTAACCGTCTATCGGCTTGCCTTGTTTCACTTATATTGTATCATATTATTAAAATTTGTCAATACCGAGCAGGATAATATCCTGTTCGGTATTTTTTGTAGGGGTCGGTACTTGGCTCCCTTGAAAGGGGAGCCGGCAAATGCGTAGCATTTGACTGAGGGGTTATTCGGAGACCCATAAAACCGAGTAGGGACAGACGACCTCGTCTATCCGTGTTGGGTTACATTAAGCTACTATAGAATCAGAAACCTTGTAGGGTCGGGTCTCTGTGCCCGACCGTAAGTGAAATATAAACTAATGGGGAACCACAAAAGGTCTGCCATATAAATTTTTGTATCACTTGTGTTACAAAATCATTATTTTTATAAATTATATGATATATTGAATTTGAGGTGAAATTATGGAAAATCCTAAAAACAATGAATCGTGGAAAAATTTTGCCCACAATGTGAAGTGGTTAAGAGGACATTATGAATTTTCAGAAGAAAGAATGGCAGAAATTTTAGGAATAAGTGTTGATATGTTAAAACAAATTGAGTGCGGTGACATACCCGAAGAGCTCAGTTGTGAAATAATTTTGAGAATACATAATTTCTTTGGTATTGATGCTGTGCACATATGGAGAAAAATATCATAAAAATAAATAAACAAACTGTCTAAAACCCCTTGATTTCATTGACAATCGAGGGGCTTTTGTTGTAATATTATGGTATGAAAATATGCCCGAAAAGGAGCGTTTAAAATGACAATGAAAGAAAATTTTGAGTATTGGTGCTCATTTGATGAAGCCACCAAAGCGGAGCTTCTCGCAATAACTGACGAGAAAGAAATTGAAGACCGTTTTTATAAGGAGCTTGAATTCGGCACAGGCGGACTTCGCGGAATTATGGGTGCAGGCCCCAACCGTATGAACCGCTATACAGTTGCAAAGGCAACAAAGGGATATGCCGATTATCTCAAGAGCCGTTTTGACGGTGAATTAAGCGTTGCAATTGCTTACGATTCAAGAAATAATTCACAGTATTTCTCAAAGGTTGCCGCAGGAGTGCTTGCCGCAAACGGAATTAAGGTTTATATATATGCCACACTTATGCCAACTCCTGTGCTTTCATTCACAGCAAAGCACCTCGGTTGTAACGGTGGTATTGTACTTACTGCAAGCCACAACCCAAAAGAATACAACGGATATAAGATTTATGACGAAAAGGGTTGTCAGCTTGTCCCCCAATTCGCAAGTCAGGTTATCGGCTTTGTAAATGCAGTAACAGACCTCAAATCTGTTGATGTTATGGATTTCGATAAGGGTGTAGCAGACGGCAAAATCGTTGTAATCGGTGAGGAAGTTCTTGACGAATTCCTCGCAGAAGTTAAAAAGCAGTCACTTTACGAAGAAAAATCAGACCTTAAAATCGTTTATACCGCACTTCACGGCACGGGTAATGTTCCCGTTCGCAAAGTCCTCGACGGTATGAATGTTTCAATCGTTAAGTCACAGGAATTGCCCGACGGTAATTTCAGCACGGTCCGTTCTCCCAATCCCGAAGAAAAAGACGCACTTACTCTCGGTATTGAGCAGGCAAAGGCAGAGGGCGCCGATATCGTTCTCGGCACAGACCCCGACTGCGACCGCGTTGGTACTGCGGTTCTTCATAACGGTGAATATGTTCTCATCACGGGCAATCAGATGGGTGCACTTTTAGTTGATTTTGTTCTTTCAATGAAGAAAGATAATCTCAATTCAAAATCAACACTTGTAAAGACTATCGTTACAAGTGAGCTTGGCGCAAATATCGCAAGAAGCTACGGGCTTAATATCGTTGACACCCTCACAGGCTTCAAGTATATCGGCGACCAGATTGGCAGATATGAAGTAAACAGCGACAAGGAATTCGTAATCGGTTATGAGGAGTCGTACGGTTATCTTGTGGGCACTCACGCACGCGATAAGGATGCAGTTGTTTCTTCAATGCTCATCTGTCAGCTTGCGGCTTACCACAAGAACAACGGCAGAACACTCGTTGATGCTCTCAACGAAATCTATGCAAAATACGGTTATTACCTTGATGCCCTCGACACCTTTGTATTAAAGGGTAAGGATGGTGCTGAGAAAATTCAGAAGTCAATGACGAATATGCGTGAAAACGGAGCAAAGCTCTTTGACGGTGTTGACGAGGTTCTTGACTACTCAAAGGGTATCGGTGATTTGCCAAAGGAAAACGTGCTTAAATACACATTCACAGACGGTAGCTGGATGGCGGTTCGTCCATCAGGTACAGAGCCCAAACTTAAGGTTTATTATTCAATGCGTGGTGAAACAAAAGAGCAGGCACAAGCAAATCTTGAAAAAGTACGCGCAATTCTCAAAAAGGAAATTGAGGGTTAATTTATGGAAAATTATATCAACACAATTATCAAACCCAAATTGCAGGGCGACGGTGGCGAAATTGATTTCGTTTCTTATGAAGATGGAATTCTCACCGTGCTTTTGCAGGGCGAATGTTCAAAATGCTTAATCGTTGACCGTTGTCTTCGCTGGATAGAAACCGAGGCTTTTCGCGATATGGGCGAAAGCGTAAAGGTTGTGGCACAGAAGAAAAAGCCTTTCTTCTGGGATAAGGACTAAAGGGGGATTGACAGATGGCACATATTAAGGTTGTCAGAAGAAGTATGCGTCCTGAGGAATGGACAGATTTACGCTTCGGCTGGCTTAAAAGATACATATACGGCGAAAAATTTGAAATAACTACTCTGCGTGTCCGCGATGCTCGTCAGGTTGCAGAAATGCAGTATGAATATTACCCTGAGGGGTGGAGACCGCTTCAAAAGGGAGATATGTACTTTACCCCCGACGGAACCGCATTTTTCGAGGCAGACGTGGTAATTCCCGAAAAATTGCAGGGTAAAGAATTGTGGTTCTCACTTAAAACTGCGGCAGAGATTATCGTTAAAGTAAACGGTAAATATGTTGGTGGCGTTGACCCCAACCGCGACAGAATTTTGCTTACTCCTTATCTTGACGGTGCAGCTGTTCTCCATTTTGAAATGGAGGGCTATAACCGCTCAAAGCCCGACGACGAGCGTAACCCCGAATCCCTTTCAGTCCGCGGTTGTCGTCAGATTTTCGAGGGTGCATATCTTGCAACTATCAATCACACAGTTCTCGATTTGGTTTATGACCTTGAAATGCTCCTTGACATTGCAAAAAGTGATTTATTCAACGAAGATTACAGAAACTTTCTTAATCGTGAAATCAACAATGCACTTAATCTCATTGACTTTGACGATTTGAAAAATGAGGATGTTGCGGCGGCTAAAAAATATGTTGACGATGTAATCTATGCAAATGACGATTACAAGGGCAACGGTGATGTGGCACTTGTGGCTCATTCTCACCTTGACATTGCGTATTATTGGCGCAGAATTCATTCAGTGCAGAAGAATTTGCGCACAATTCTCATTCAGTTACGTCTTATGGACCGCTACCCCGATTTCAAATATACTCATACTCAGGCATTTACATACGAAATGCTCGAAAAGTATTATCCCGACGTGTTTGAAGAACTCAAAGAGAAGATTGCAAACGGTCAGTTCGAGCCTGTAGGCGCTATGTATGTTGAGCCCGATTGCAATATTCCTTGTGCTGAAAGTTTAATTCGTCAGTTTATGTACGGTCAGCACTATTTCCGTGAGAAATTCGGCAAGACAATCAATAACTGTTGGTTGCCCGACGTTTTCGGTAACAGCTGGATTTTGCCTCAAATCCTTAAAAAGAGCGGTGTTGACTACTTTGTATCAAACAAAATGTCAACCTGGAACGACACAAACCGTTTTCCGCATAACAATTTTATCTGGAAAGGTATTGACGGCAGTAAGGTTTATGCCTGCGTTCCGCCCACACACTTTATAACCTGGAATATGCCATCACAAATTCAAGAGAATTGGGAGGCTTATCAGGATAAAAACCAAGGTGGACAAACAATGTCAATGTTCGGTTATGGCGACGGTGGTAGTGGTTGTACCGAAGAAATGATTGAGGTTATGCACCGCTTCAACAAGCTTTCAATTATGCCCAAAACCGAGCATGTTGGCGGTCAGGAATTCCTTGACAAGAACTTAAAGGATAATAAAAATCTTGCGAAGTGGGACGGCGAGCTTTACCTTGAAATGCACCGCGGTACATTCACCACAAAGTCACAGATGAAGCGCTATAACCGTCAGCTTGAATACAAACTCCGTGAGGCTGAAATTGTTTCAACACTCCGTCATTTAAAGGGTGCAGTTTATCCTCACGAAGAAATCCGCGATATTTACAAGAAATTACTTATAAATCAGTTCCACGATATTCTCCCCGGCAGTCATATTGCCCCCGTTTACCGTGACGCAATGGCTGACTATCAAGAAATCGACGCAAGACTTGATAAGATTATCGGCTCAGGCGAAAAGTATTTCAATTCACTCAACTTCCCCCGTACACACCTCACATTCATTGAGGATGAAAACGGTAAGAGTATCCGCTACGGCAAGCAGGGTAATTGGGTAATCCCCAATCTTGAGCCCCTTTCCTGCGGTGAAATTCCGTGGCGCACCTATGCGGGCGATTGGTGTGAAATTGCCGATGTAATCACAACACCGTTCTATAAAATCAAGTTCAATTACGACGGAAGCATTGAAAGCATCTATGACCGCGAATTAGACAGAGAATTGGTAGGTGGAGACTTCAATAAACTTAAATTATATAAGGATAACCCCGGTGTTTATGATGCTTGGGATATTCTTCCCAACTACAAAGACCGTGAGGTTGAAGTGAAGATTATTTCACCTCTCAAAACTATTGAAAAGAATTCAGAGGTTGCGTCATTTGAGTGCGTTCTCGGCACCGAAAACAGCACTTGGAAGAGAATTATCCGTGTGTTCCGTCAATCCCGCGGTATCGAGGTTGAAAATATCGTCGATTGGCACGAGAAACATGTACTCGCAAAGGCACAGTTTGATTGCAATGTGCTCACAAGAAAAGCAGTTTGCGACACGAGTGCAGGCTTTGTTGAGCGTGAAACTCATCGTAACACCACCTGGCAACAAGCTCGTTTTGAGGTTTGTCATCACAAGTGGGTTGATATGGCAGAAACCGACGGAGGTATAGCACTTATTAACGATTCAAAATACGGCGTAGGACTTCTTGAAAATTCAATGAGCTTAAGTCTTCTTCGTGCAACAGTTCGTCCCGATGTTACAAGTGACCGCGGACACCACGAATTCGCTTATATGATTTACCCCCACGCTGACGATTTTGTAAAGGCAGAAATCAATAATATTGCTTTTGAATATAATATTCCTCTCGGCAAGGCAGACCTCACTTGCGAAAACTCCTTTGGTGAGCTTTATATGCAGACAATGAAGATGAGCGAGAAAGGCAATATGATTGTTATCCGTCTTTCAGAGCAAAACGGCAGACGCGGTAAAATCAAGCTCGGCGGTAAGGTAAAAATACTCAACTTCCTTGAAGATGTTATTGAAGAAACCGACACAGTTGAATATAAGCCATTTGAAATTATCACAATTGGTATAGAAACCCGATAAATTATAGGATTGATGGGCTGTCTCACTTAGTGAGATAGCCCTCTTTTATATGCTTTTCCGTCTTGACACATACCCCCATAGGGTATATAATGAAATCATAAAGGAAGTGATTTTATGAGTAATACTTGTGAAATGTGCAAAACAAAAATCCGTTCTGATGAAGAATACAAGGCATTAATTAATCGTCTTAACCGTATCGAAGGTCAAATCCGAGGAATTCGTGGTATGGTTGAGAAAAATGCCTATTGTACGGACATAATAATGCAGGTATCCGCCGTCAATGCGGCGCTCAATGCTTTCAATAAAGAATTGCTTTCAAATCACATAAAAACCTGTGTTGCCGAGGATATTAAAGCAGGTAAAACCGAAACTGTTGACGATTTGTTGTCAACTCTTCAAAAGCTTATGAAGTAGGTGAAATAATGACTCAATATAATGTTACGGGTATGAGCTGTGCCGCTTGCGTTGCCCGTGTTGAAAAAGCTGTAAACGCCGTTGATGGCGTAACCTCTTGTTCAGTGAGCTTGCTCACCAATTCAATGGGCGTTGAGGGCTCGGCAGACCCGCAAAAAATCATATCTGCTGTGGTAGAGGCAGGCTACGGCGCAACCTTAAAAGACGGCAAAAAATCACCATCAAAAACTAATGACGACACACTCAAAGACACCGAAACTCCGAAACTCAAGAAAAGACTTGTTGCGTCATTAGGGTTCCTTGCAGTTTTAATGTACATCTCAATGGGTCATGTTATGTGGGGCTGGTGGTTACCCGAAATTCTCGCAAGTAACCCGCTTGCAATCGGACTTTTACAGTTGCTTTTGACTGCCATTGTGATGGTAATCAACCAAAAATTCTTTATAAACGGATTTAAAGGCTTAATTCGCCGCTCGCCTAATATGGATACCCTTGTGGCTCTCGGCTCGGGCGCGTCATTCGTTTACAGTGTGTATGCACTTTTCAAAATGACCGCAGTAAGTGGTGAAATGGCTTACCATTGGCTCCACGAGTTCTATTTTGAATCCTCCGCAATGATTTTGACCCTCATAACTGTTGGCAAAATGCTCGAAGCCCGTTCAAAAGGCAAAACTACAAATGCGTTGAAATCTTTAATGAAATTAGCGCCCAAAACAGCAATTATTCTTGTTGACGGTGTTGAAACAGAAGTGCCAATTGAACAAGTAAAAAAAGGCGATATTTTTGTTGTTCGACCGGGTGAGCAGATTTCAGTTGACGGCGTAATTGTTGACGGACACACCGCCGTCGACGAGTCCGCATTGACGGGCGAAAGTATTCCTGTTGATAAATCCGCAGGCGACAGGGTGTCGGGCGGAACAATAAATCAGTCAGGCTTTATTAAATGTGAAGCCTTGCGCGTGGGCGAGGATACAACTCTTTCACAGATTATAAAAATGGTCAGCGACGCCGCCGCAACAAAGGCACCAATCGCAAAAATTGCCGATAAGGTTTCGGGCGTTTTTGTGCCCACAGTAATCATAATCGCTGTAATCACAATTATTGCGTGGCTTATCAGCGGTCAGACCTTTGGTTACGCGTTAGCCCGCGGAATTTCGGTGCTTGTTATCAGTTGCCCATGTGCTTTGGGACTTGCAACTCCCGTTGCCATTATGGTGGGTAACGGTGTGGGTGCAAAAAGCGGTATTCTCTTTAAAACTGCCGTATCGCTTGAAGAAACGGGCAGAGTGAACACTGTTGTGCTCGACAAAACGGGCACAATAACTCTTGGTCAACCAAAGGTTACCGATATAATCTCCGCAGAAAATATCAGCGAAGAACAGCTTTTGAGCCTTGCATATTCCCTTGAAATCAAGAGCGAGCATCCGCTTGCAAAGGCAATCAACGAAAAGGGCGAAGAATTAAAACTAACCCCCGCAGATGCGCAGAATTTCAAGGCGCTTTCGGGCAATGGTGTAACCGCAGAAATCAACGGGAAAACTCTTTACGGCGGTAGCATTAAATTCATAAGCGAGCAAATCACGGTTGATGAAAATATCGTCAAAACCGCCGAAGCCCTTGCAGACGAGGGTAAAACTCCGTTGCTTTTCAGCATAGAAAACAGACTTTTGGGCATAATTGCAGTAGCCGATGTTATTAAAGAAGATAGCCCGCAAGCAATCAAAGAATTGCAGAATATGGGTATAAAAGTTGTTATGCTCACAGGTGATAACGAAAAAACTGCCAATGCAATCGGCAAAATCGCAGGCGTTGATGAGGTAATTGCAGGCGTACTCCCCGACGGTAAAGAAAAAGTCGTCCGCCGTCTTAAAGACAACGGCAAGGTGGCAATGGTTGGCGATGGTATTAACGATGCCCCCGCACTCATCCGTGCCGATATAGGTATTGCAATCGGTGCAGGAACGGACATCGCAATTGATGCTGCCGACATAGTTCTTATGAAAAGCCGACTTTCAGATGTGCCTGCCGCAATTCGCTTAAGCCGTGCGACACTTCGTAATATCCACGAAAATCTTTTCTGGGCATTTTTCTATAATGCAATCGGAATTCCCCTTGCCGCAGGTGCATTCATAAGCCTTTTCGGTTGGGAGCTCAACCCAATGTTCGGGGCGGCGGCAATGAGCCTTTCCTCATTTTGTGTAGTATCAAATGCGTTACGGCTTAACTTCAAGGACATCCGCAATGCGAAAAAAGATAAAAAGAAAAAAACTAAAATAAAGGAGAAAAAACCTATGGAAATCACAATGAAAATTGAAGGTATGATGTGCCCTCACTGCGAAGCAAATGTTAAGAAAACTCTTGAGGAATTCGCAGAGGTGCGCGAAGCAGTTGTAAACCATAAGGAAGGCACAGCAATCGTAACTCTCGATGCAGACCTCGGTGTAGCAACCCTCAAAAAAGCCGTTGAAGATAAAGGCTACAAGGTAATTGAATAAAATTATTTCACCCGTATTATTGCCTGTGTTCAGGTTAAAATAATACGGGTGAATTATATGCAATCAATCTGGTCAGCACAGTCAAATTTCAAATCTTTTCCAACTCTTAACGGTGACAAAAAAACCGATGTTCTCGTCATCGGCGGAGGTATCGCAGGCATTTTGTGTGCCTATAAATTAAAGCAGAGGGGAGTAAAATGCATTCTTCTTGAGGCGGATAAAATTTGCCGTGGTGTTACGCAGAACACTACCGCAAAAATAACCTCACAGCACGGGCTTATCTATGATAAGCTTATTAAAAGCTTCGGCGCAGAAAAGGCAAAAATGTATCTTGACGCCAACGAAAAAGCAATAGGGGAGTACCGCCGATTAGCCGAAAAAATCCCCTGCGATTTTGAGAATAAAGATAATTTTGTTTATTGCACCGACAGTCGTTTTAAGGTTGAAAAAGAGTTAAGAGCCCTTGAAAGACTGCGCTTCAATGCAGAATTTGTTAAGGACATTCCAGTGCCTGTGGATATTGAGGGTGCGGTGAAATTCAGGGGTCAGGCACAGTTTAATCCTCTTAAATTGCTTTCAGAATTGTCAAAGGATTTAGAGATTTATGAGAACACAAAGGTTATCGAAGTGCGTGGCAATCACGCCATAACCTTTCACGGCGATGTGGTGGCAGATAAAATCATCGTTGCGACCCACTTTCCGTTTATGAACAAACGCGGAGCATATTTTATCAAGCTTTTTCAGGAGCGCTCCTATGTTTTAGCTCTTGAAAACGGACCGCAAATCAACGGAATGTATGTTGACGAAGCACAAAAGGGAATGTCCTTTCGTAATTATGAAAACTATATTCTTGTAGGCGGCGGCGACCACCGTACAGGTAAGCAGGGCGGAAGTTATAACGAAATTCGTACCTTTGCGAAAATTCATTATCCCGATTGCCCTGAAAAATATCATTGGGCAACGCAGGATTGTATGAGCCTTGACGGAATTGCTTATATCGGTCAGTATTCACCCAAAACGCCCAATCTTTTCGTTGCCACGGGCTTTAATAAATGGGGAATGACCACCGCAATGGTATCCGCCAATATTCTTGCAGACCTTGTGACCGACAAGGATAATGAATATAAAAAATTGTATTTACCCTCGCGAAGTGTTTTAACGCCCCAGCTTTTTGTGAATATGGGCGAAACGGTAATAAACCTTGCTACTCCCACCGCAAAGCGTTGCCCGCATTTAGGCTGTGCACTCAAATGGAATTCCGCTGAGCAGACATGGGATTGCCCCTGCCACGGCTCACGGTTTACAGAAAAAGGTGAGGTTATCGAAAACCCCGCCACTGAAGATTTAAAATAGTTTCTTTTTCTGCAATACCAATACGCCTCCCTCTGACGAGGGAGGTGGCAACGCGTTGGTGTTGACGGAGGGAGAGAATGGGCGATTCGTGAATCGCCCCGACATAATTTCTGCAACAAAAAAGTCGGTATTTCTACCGACTTTAATTATTCCACTAACAACTCAATTACACTTTCTGCAATAATTTTATATGCCTTTACATTGATGTGTAATCCGTCATATGTAAATTCTTTTTTCAGATTTCCTGTTTCGTCCTTTAACTTATCAGTAATATCAAGCCAACGGCAGTTATATTTTTCGCTCAATTTAATAAATTCTTTATTCATTAAATCAATTTTTTCATTACTGCGTTTTTCGGTTTTAAATCGCATTGGCTTGTTTATAGGATAAACCGCCTGAAAAATTACATTCGCATCGGGACAAGCTTTTTTTATTTCATTGAGAATACAATCCACATTGTGCACCGACATTTCAAGGGGCAGACCTCTGCCGATATCATTTGTACCAATCAATAAAACAATATTTTTTGGGCTTATGTTAAGTACATTTTCGTGAAGTCTTTCAAGAAGTCTGTCGGTAGTATCGCCACTTATCCCGCGATTATAAACCGCCTGACCGGTACGTGCTGAAAAATCATAGAATAATTCATACCAATTGAAAAAATCAGTTATGGAATCACCCAACAAAACGGTCTGATTAGAAATAGCATATTCTTCGTTTAATATGCGGTAATTTTCTCGCTTTGTAGTTTTTTCGCGGTCATATTGGGTAATTGCTTCATAATCAATTTTCTTCTTGAAAAACATAAATTCACCTTATTCACTCAAAAAATCCCGTTTCATAATGCATTCTTCAAAGAAGTCATTTACGGTGTCCATAACCGTTAAATCCTCTTTTGTAATGAGCGCATAGTCAATGCTTTGATATATCTCATAAGCTTCGGGACTGTTTTCACCTAATGAGCCGATGCGGGCGAAAATATCGTTCATATATTGCTCGGCATCCTTGGCAAGATATACATTGTGATATTTGCTCTCATAAAGCACGGTGCGGGCGTTTTCGTTACCCGCAATTCTGTTTTTTCTGCCTACGGGACTGTTTTTAAGAGTTACTGTCAAATCATTACCGCCGTGCATAATAAGTGTGGGTATTGAATTGTTATTTACTGTGTCGCAGGTGCGAAGTACACCTGTTTTGCCGAAACGGATAAAATTGATAATATCAAAAAACGGACTTAAAATGCTCAGATTTACCTTTGTTTTTTGCTTTGCCGCATCGCGAAGAAGCTTGTTCATTGAGTTAAAGGGTGAGAATGCCGCAATACCCTTGATTTCAACTGCAGGCTTGAGTGCTTGCACATTGCAAACACTATAAGCACCCCATGAATGACCTGCAAGCAGTACGGGATATTCCATTAAATCTTCGCGTTCACTTACGAATTTAAGAGCAAAGCTTAAATCGATTATGCCCTGTGCAAAGCCTTTAAGCTTTTTGCCTTGCGAAGTGCAGGTGCCCGTGTTGTCATAAGCGAGTACCAGATACCCTTTTTGTGCAAAATAGTTGATTTCTGTGGTGTATGCAAGGTGACCTGCACCCATACCATGAGAAAATACAATAAGAGCCTTGTATTTTTCAACCTTTGCGCTGCTGTAAAGAAATCCGTTAAGGGTCTGACCTTTATCAGACTGAAAGCTTACGGGTCTTGCATTAAGATTATCAAAATTCTTTGCTTTGAAATACTTAAGGTTTTCATTGCCTTCACAACGGGAGCTCACTCCCGCTATATCCATAATTTTTGCGGCGGCAACAAAAAGAATAATTACAAATAATACAACAATTCCACTAATGATATATGGCATAAAATCCTTCCTTATCATCAATTTTGCGCAATGTTTATATCTGTATTTTACCATATCGACAAAAATTTGCAATATTTTTATTGATAATGAGCTTGTTTGGTTGTATAATTGATAAAAAAGAGGTGATTTTGTGATTGGTAAAAGGCTTAAGGAAATCCGCGTGCGTAACGGGGTGTCACAACAACAGGCGGCTGATGCTCTGGGTGTTTGCCGTTCTGCATATTGCAACTATGAAATCGGCAGACGAAGTCCGGACTTTTCTGTTATAAAAAAGCTTGCCGATTTTTACAGAATTTCCTTGGATGCGTTCAATGAAACTGAAGATTTGGTTTTGCACGATGGATTTGATTTTCAGGGCGATGTGCCAAAATATCTTTCAGAGCTTTCAAAAAACGAACGTGATTTAATTGTGAAATACCGTCTGCTTGACCAGAATAAAAAGATAGAGCTTTTAAAAAATCTTGAAGAAAAAAGTGAATAATTCAGTAACCTCGAAAGTGTAATACTTACGAGGTTTTTCTTTTTATATGTGTTGACTAATAACTCATAACCGTGATAAAATATTATGATAATAATTTAATCAGTAGTTATTAGAAAAGAGAAACGGAAATGAATAAAGAAGCTTATAATATGACATCATCTCTTGAAGATTATCTTGAAGCAGTTTTTGTGCTTTCAGAGCAAAAAGGCAGTGTGCGCCTTACCGACATTGCAGAGCACCTTGGTGTGTCAAAGCCCAGTGTAAACCGTGCGGTTAATACTCTCACACAAAACGGATTTTTAGAGCACGTGACCTATGGCGATATAATTATTACTCCCGCGGGCGAAACCTACGCGGCAAATGTTTTGCGCCGTCATAAGCTTATTAAGCAGTTCCTTATTAACACCTTGGGTGTTGATGAAGAAAATGCCGAGAATGATGCCTGCAAAATGGAGCATGTTATGAGTCCCATTACTATTGAAAAGCTTTATGAGTATATTGAAAGGCAGGGGTAAGCGTGGTTAAAGTAGCAGTTATCGGTGGCGGAGCATCAGGTCTTGCCTGTGCAATTGAGCTTCTGCACAATGTCCATAATAATGATAATGTAAGAGTTACTCTTATTGAAAAGCTTCCCCGTGTAGGCAAAAAATTGCTTGTTACGGGCAACGGCAGATGCAACCTCACAAATATGAATGCCGTAAGCTCTGGCTATCGCGGAGATGTGGATTTTGCAGATTACACTCTTAAAACAATTACTCCCGAAAAAAACATAGAATTTTTTAATTCTTTAGGGCTTTATACCCGTACAGAAGAGGGCAGAGTTTATCCTCTTTCAAATCAGGCATCTTCGGTGCTTGATGCTTTGCGTTTCGAATGCAACCGTTTAGGTGTTGAGGCTTTGTGCGATTACCGTGCAGTTCACCTTAAAACTGTTGATACAGGTGTTACACAGAAAATTGTGGTCAATAACCGTGACCGTTTTGATTATGTGGTGGTTGCTTGTGGCGGTAAAGCTGCAAAGGTTCACGGAACTGACGGCGACGCTTATGAATTGCTTAAAATGATGGGTCATAAGATTACCTCAGTAGCCCCCGCACTGGTTTCGCTTAATTGTGATGATTTTACAAAAGCACTTAAGGGTGTGCGTTCAATCTGTAAAATGAATTTGATGATTGACGGCGAAAAAACCCTTGAAAACTACGGTGAGGTGCAGTTTACCGATTACGGTCTTTCGGGAATTCCCATAATGCAGCTTTCCCGATTTGTTTCAATGTCACCCTCAAATAATATTCATATAGAGCTTGATGTTACACCCGATTTTACAGAAGACGAAATTGGTGGATATCTCTTCGACCGCCGTGAATTCGGCACAGGACTTTGCGAAAATGTGCTCATCGGTGTTATGAATAAACAGCTTTGCATTACGCTTCTTAAAGAATGCAGAATTGCCCCCAACGGCAAGATTTTCGAGATGAGTGATGACGAGATTATAAGACTTGCCAAGCTTTGCAAATGCTGGAAAATCAAGATTAAAAACTCCCGTAGCTTTGATTATGCTCAGGTTACTGCGGGCGGTGCAGATTGCTCACAGTTTGACCCGAAAACAATGGAATCAAAGCTTGTAAATAATTTGTTCTGTTGCGGTGAGGCGCTTAATATCGACGGCGACTGTGGCGGATATAATCTTCAGTGGGCATGGAGCAGTGGCAGACTTGCGGGTCGTACCATAGCTGAAAGGATAAACAATGCTGAGAATTAGTGAAATTAAGCTGGACCCTGACTGCGAATTCAATGATATTGAAGACGCGGCGGCAACGGTGCTTAAAATAAACAAAAATCGAATTTTAAAAACTGAAATATTCAAAAAGAGTGTGGATTGTCGCAAGGGCGAGGTTAAATTTGTCTATACGGCAGACGTGACTGTTGACGGCGATGAGGATAAAATACTTAATTCACTCAACACAAACCGTGTTATAAAAAGTGAAAAGTATTCATATAATATTCCTCAGTCCAACCGAAAAACCACAATGTCGCCTGTGATTGCAGGCTTTGGCCCTGCGGGTATGTTTGCAGGTCTTATTTTGGCGCGTAGTGGTCACAAGCCCATTATTTTTGAGCGTGGCAGTGATATTGACACAAGAACCAATTTCGTCAACAATTTCTGGACAAACAGAATTTTAAATGAGAATTCAAATATTCAGTATGGCGAGGGCGGTGCAGGTACATTTTCTGACGGTAAGCTCACAACGGGCATTAAAGATAGCCGTTGCCGTTTTGTTTTTGAGGAATTTGTAAAGCACGGTGCCCCTGAAGATATTCTCACAAATGCCAAACCACATATCGGTACGGATAAGCTTAAAAATGTTGTTAAAGCAATCCGTGAAGAAATTATTGAGCTTGGCGGTGCGGTGCTTTTTGATGCACAGCTTATCAATGTAATCGTTGCAAACGGTGTTATTCACGGTGTTACAATCCGTGACAAGCATGGCAGAGAAAGAGATTATGAAACAGATGCTCTTATTCTCTCAATCGGTCACTCTGCCCGCGATACTATCGAAATGCTCTATAATAAAGGCATAAATATGATGCAGAAGCCGTTTTCTGTGGGCGCGAGAATTGAACATCCGCAGGAATTTATAAATACTGTGCAATACGGTGAATATAAAAATCATCCAAAGCTCAAGGTGGCAGATTATAAACTTGCCTGCCACCCACCTCACGGCAGAGGTGCTTATACCTTCTGTATGTGCCCCGGCGGTACGGTTGTTTGCGCTTCATCAGAAAAGGGCGGGGTAGTCACTAACGGTATGAGTGAATATGCCCGCGATAAAGAAAATGCAAACTCTGCTATTCTCGTGGGTGTAAATCCCGAAGATTTCCCAAGCGAGCACGTGCTTTCAGGCTTTGAGCTTCAGCGTGAAATCGAGCAAAAAGCATTCAATTTAGGCGGTGGTGATTATACCGCCCCCGCAACCCTTGTGGGCGATTTCTTAAAGGGGCAGAAATCCACAAAAATAGGTGCAGTTAAACCCTCATTCCCAACGGGTGTTGAAATGAGCGATATAAGCGCCGTTTTACCCGAAAAGGTGGTAAATACAATGCGCGATGCGTTAGTGCAAATGGATAAAAAGCTCAAAGGCTTTGCGATGAATGACGCAGTGCTCACTGCACCTGAAACGAGAAGCTCATCGCCCGTGCGAATTCTCCGTGACGAGTTTTATCAGACCAATATCCGCGGACTTTACCCCTGTGGTGAAGGTGCGGGATATGCAGGCGGAATTGTTTCAGCGGCAGTTGACGGCGTAAAATGTGCCGAAGCGGTATTGTCTGACGAAACTTAATGTAACTAATCTGTAATTTGACAAGGTATTATACAATTTGTTATTATATATTTTAGACTAAAAAAAGAAAGGGGCGGCAAAATGAATATCGATAATCTTTGTATGAGCTGTATGAACGAGCTTTATGGCGAAAAACAGTGCCCAAGATGTGGATATTATGTTGATTCTCCGCAAATTTCTCCTTATCTTCCGCTGAAAACACCAATCGGTAATAAATATATCATCGGCAAAATGCTCTCATCAAACAGTGAGGGCGCTACATATATGGCTTATGACGTGGACCGTAAATCTCCCGTTTTAATCCGAGAATTCTTGCCCGAAAAATTTGCCGACCGCAGTTTTGGCGAGACAGAGCTTAACATTAAAGAGCAATGGGCAGAATTTTACTATAAATATCTCAACAAATTCTTGAAATTATGGCGCAGTCTTGCCCGTGTCCGCGGACTTTCAGCACTTGTGCCCGTAATTGATATTGTTGAAGAGAATAATACCGCCTATGCGGTAACTGAATATATTGAAAGCATTTCATTGCGCGAATTCCTGCTTAAGAGCCAGACGGGTTATCTTAATTGGGAAAAGGCAAAGGTTCTGTTTATGCCCGTGCTTTCAACCCTTTCAGCACTTCATAAAATGGGTATTAACCATAACGGCATTAATCCCGATAATCTTATGATAGGTCGCGACGGTAAGCTTCGTCTCTGGGGATTTTCAATTCAAGAGGTACGTATTGAGGGCGGTGAATTATCTCCCGAGCTTTTTGAGGGCTATACACCCATTGAGCAGTATGGTTATTCCTATGAAAACGGCAATTGGTCAGATGTGTACTCTTTCTGCGCAGTACTTTTCCGTGCTCTTGTGGGCAGTGTTCCGCAGGATGCAGTTACCCGTTCAATGAACGACCAACTGATTATCCCTGCACGCTATGCCGAGATTATTCCCGTATATGTAATCAATGCACTTATGAACGGACTTCAGGTTGACCCCGAAGACAGAACAAAGGATATTGAAACTCTCCGCGAAGAGCTTTCTGCAACTCCGGGTAATGTGATGTCTTCTTATTCAGGCGCAAATGTTCCAAAGCCTGAGAAAAAAGAGGTTCAGGAAGTAATAGTTGAAGACTCAGGCAGTAATCCTACAAGAACAGTTCTTATTACATTCCTTGTAATTCTCGGTGTTGGTCTTTTGATTTTTGCAGGCTATATGGCTTATGAGCATTTCGCAAGCGACATTAATGAAGAGCCATCAACCGAACAGACTACAAACGCCCCCGAAATGATTGAAGTTCCCAATTTTGTGAATTCCTCTTACGATATGATTGCACAAAACCCCGTTCAGAACGAGCGCTTCAAAATCAGTTCAACAAGCGAATACAGTACAACTGTTGAAAAGGGATACATCATTTCGCAAAGCATTGAGCCGGGCACAGAGGTAGAAATGGGCACAGCAATCAGCTTTGTGGTAAGTAAAGGTCCCGAGTATGTGACAATTCCACCCGTTGAGGGTCTTAATGTGGATTTTGCAAAGGAATCACTTGAAGAAGCGGGCTTTGTGGTAAATATAATCACAAAAGAAAACAACGGTGATTATGAAGAAGGTACTGTTTGCGAGGTAACTCCCGAGCAGGGCACAAGCAAAATTAAGGGTACAGATGTCTATATTCAGGTGTGGGGCGCACCCCCAAGCACTGAGCCCGAAACTGAAGAATCCACAACAGAAAGAAACGGAATTTTCGATTTCGACTTTTTTGGATAATTTAATATAATAACGGTAGGGCGGGGTCTTGACCCCGCCACTTTTTTATTTTACCTCTTGACAAACTTGTCTACATAGTGTAGACTAAAGATGTCGACAAGTTGTAGACTAAAGGAGGTAATCTTATGAGTGAAATGAAATTAGGTGTAGTTGAATCCCGTTTTGCCGATATCATCTGGCAAAATGAGCCACTTTCTACTGCAGAGCTTGTAAGGCTTTGCGAAAAAGAGATTAAATGGAAACGTACAACGACCTATACGGTGCTTAAAAGACTTTCAGAGAGGGGAATTTTTAAAAACGACAACGGAACAGTAAGTTCCCTTATTTCTCGTGATGATTTTTATTCAATGCAAAGTGAAAAATTTGTTGAAGAAACCTTTAATGGCTCGTTGCCTGCTTTTCTTGCCGCGTTCACATCGAGAAAAAACCTGACCACGGAGGAAATTGCAGAGCTTCGCCGTATTGTTGCTGAATACGAGGAGGATTGATTATGGAAAACGTATTTCTTGACCTTTTCAATATGAGTATAAATGCGGGCTGGCTTGTGCTTGCAATCTTACTTTTCAGATTAATCTTCAAAAAAGCACCAAAATCACTCCGCGTTGTTATGTGGGGCTTGGTGGGTCTTCGCTTAATTTGTCCGTTCTCATTTGAGAGTGTATTAAGTCTTATTCCAAGTGCAGAGGCTGTACCACCTGAAATGGTGTATTCTAACTCATCGGCAGATGTGAGCGGTGCAGAAATTTTTAACGCAATCGGCAATAATCAGGTCAGCTTCGATTTAGGCATTCAAGATGGTAATGTAGTTTTTAATGAATATACCGCACCCGACGGCGATTTTATAAACCCATTGCTTATAATTACATATATTGCTTCAATCGTATGGGTTGTGGGTATGGCAGTAATGCTTTTATATACCCTTATCAGTTATTTGCGGATTCTCAAAAATGTTCGTGAGGCAACACCGCTTAAAGAGAATATTTGGCTCTGCGATAATATTTCAACTCCCTTTATTCTCGGCATATTCAAACCTCGCATTTTCTTACCCTCATCAATGAGCGAGCAGGATATGGAGTTTGTCGTAGCCCACGAAAAAGCACATCTCAAACGCCGTGACCATTGGTGGAAGCCTTTGGGCTTTGCACTTTTAACGGTTTATTGGTTTAACCCTGTTTTGTGGGTGGCTTACGTGCTTCTTTGCCGTGATATTGAGCTTGCCTGCGACGAAAAGGTTATCAAAGAAATGGGTGCAGAAATCAAAAAGCCTTATTCCGAGGCACTTATAAATTGCAGTGTACCGCGAAAAATGATTTCCGCTTGTCCTCTCGCTTTCGGTGAAACTGGCGTAAAGGGCAGAATAAAATCCGTACTCAATTATAAAAAGCCTGCTTTTTGGTTAATTATTGTAGCGGTGGTTATTTGTATAATTACATCTGTATGCTTCCTTACAAATCCGCAGAAAGAAATTAATCTCACCAATAGTCTGCTTGCAGTAGAAAAATATTATTTTGATAATGTTATTGGTGAGGACCGTGCCAATAAAGAAATGAATGATATTGTATATAAGATTGATTCTGGAAATCAATTTTATAGTGGTGATTCAACAGGTATTGATTGGCAGAAAGAAGGTAAATTGCAAGCAGTATCAGATGATGCTCTTTGGAATATGTCAAAAGATTATTTACCGTTTTATTACAAGGGGTTAAGGCTGAACAAAACTTATGTAGCAGAAGATGAATATGGTTCTGCATACGCTGTCTTTATTACTGAAAATAATAAAATTTTTATAGCTATTTTACCCCATTACGATACAGAAAAAATGTATGTTATGAACTTTCTTGAGG
>CAYWFB010000013.1:0-30474 GCA_964457415.1 uncultured Eubacteriales bacterium
TTTCAGCGGCTCGTATAATTTACCACATTTAAATCGACTTGTCAACACTTTTTTTAAACTTTTTTTAATTTTTTCAAAAAAGTTTTTTCGGCATATAATTTTTCATTTTTTAATAATCTTCTTGAAAATATTGGCAAGGGATAGTATAATACTATAATATATGCGGCAAACACTTATTATATAATGTGTTCAGCCGTAAAAAAATTCAGAAAGGGGCGTTTTCTATGTGTGAAAAGCCAAAGTTTTACATCACAACAGCCATTGCGTACACATCACGCAAGCCACACATCGGCAACAGTTACGAAATCGTTTTGACCGATGCTATTGCGAGGTACAAGCGAATGCAGGGCTATGATGTTTTCTTTATGACAGGTACTGACGAGCACGGACAGAAAATTGAGGAATACGCCAACGCTGCAGGCATAAGCCCTAAAGAATATGTTGACAAGGTTGCAGGCGAAATCAAGGGTATTTGCGACCTTTTGAATACGACCTATGACCACTTTATCCGTACAACAGACGATTATCACGAAAAAGCAGTTCAAAAGATTTTCCAGAAGCTCTATGACCAGGGCGATATTTATAAGAGTGAATATGAAGGGCTTTACTGTACTCCTTGCGAGTCATTCTGGACTGAAAGCCAGTTAGTTGACGGCAAGTGCCCCGACTGTGGCAGAGAAGTTAAAGCCGCTAAAGAAGAGGCATATTTTCTTAAGCTTTCAAAATATCAAAAACAGCTTGAAGAGTTTATCGAGAATAACGAAAACTTTATTTATCCCGAGGCTCGCAAAAAGGAAATGCTTAACAACTTTATCAAGCCCGGTATTCAGGATTTGTGCATTTCACGTACATCATTCAAATGGGGCGTTCCTGTTCCTTTTGATGACAGACACGTTGTTTATGTATGGTTTGATGCACTTCTCAACTATATTACAGGTATTGGCTATGACCCCGACGGAAACAATGAGCAGTTTAATAAATATTGGCCTGCTGATTGCCATATCATCGGCAAGGATATTGTAAGATTCCATACAATTTACTGGCCAATTACGCTTATGGCACTTGGCATTCCGTTGCCCAAACAGGTTTACGGTCACCCATGGCTTCTCCAAGGTGAAGACAAGATGAGTAAATCACGCGGTAATGTTATTTATGCCGATGATTTAACAAAGATTTTTGGTGTTGATGCAGTTCGTTACTATCTTCTTTCAGAGATGCCACACGCAAACGACGGGTCAATTACCTATGAAGCAATGATTGACCGTTTCAACTCTGACCTTGCAAACACTCTCGGCAATCTTGTTAACCGTACAATCGCAATGCAGAACAAGTATTTTGACGGTGTTGTTCAGGCACCTACTTGTGCTACTGAATTCGACGAGGATTTGAAAGAATCCGCAAAGAAAGCACTTGCAGGCTTTGATAAATACCTTTCAGAGTACAAAATGAGCGATGCAGTTGAATGTGTAATCAATTTCGCTCGCCGTTGCAACAAATACATTGACGAAACAATGCCTTGGTCACTTGCAAAGGACGAGGTGCAGAAAGAAAAACTCGGCACAGTTCTTTACAATCTCCTTGAGGGTATTCGCGTGCTTTCAGCACTTATTGCTCCTCTTATGCCTGAAACTGCCGTAAAGATTGCAGAGCAGATGAACATTGCACCTGCAACCTACGAGAGTATTCAGAATTGGGGCGGACTTGAATCCGGCGTTAAAGTCGGCGTTGCTACTCCCCTCTTCTCTCGTATTGACGGTGAAAAGCTTATCGCTGAACTTCAGGCAAAAAAAGAAGCAGAAGAAAAGAAAAATGCTCCTGCTCCGAAAATCGAGGGACTTGCGCAAATCGAATTCAACGATTTTATGAAAGTTGAACTCCGCGTTGCAGAGGTTAAGGATTGTGAGCCAATTAAAAAGGCTAAGAAGCTTCTCAAACTCACACTTGACGACGGCACAGGAACAGACAGAATTGTTGCAAGCGGTATTGCAAAATGGTATAAGCCCGAAGACCTCAAAGGTAAAAAGGTTATTGTTGTTGCAAACCTTAAGCCCGCAGTTCTTTGCGGAGTTGAGAGCAACGGTATGATTCTTGCCGCTGACGTAACAGAAGAAGATGCAAAGGTTATTTTTGTTGACAAGGATATGCCGAACGGAGCGAGAATAAGATAATGTATCATAACATTTTTGATTCACACGCACATTATGACGATGAGCAGTTTGACACAGACCGTGCCGAACTGCTCGGTTCTTTTAAAGAAAAAGGAGTTTCAGGCGTTGTATGTTGCGGAGTAAACATTCGGACATCTGAATTTGCCGTTGAATTATCCCACAAATACGATTTTATGTATTCCGCGGTAGGCTTTCATCCACTTAATAATGATGAATACTGCGATAGTGATTTGGAGAAAATAAAAGAGTTAGCACTCGACCCCAAATGCGTGGCAATCGGCGAAATCGGTCTTGATTATCATTATGAAAAAGAAAGCCGTGAAAATCAGCTTGTAATTCTTGAAAAACAAATTCAATTGGCAAACGAGCTGGATATGCCCATTATCTTCCACGACAGAGAATCCCACGAGGATACTTTAAATCTTTTGAAAAAGTATAAGCCTAAAGGTGTACTTCATTGCTTCTCGGGTAGTGTAGAAATGGCAAAAGAGATTATCAAACTTGGTATGTATATAGGTCTTGGTGGTGCAGTGACCTTTAAAAATGCAGTTAAGCCCTGCGAAGTTGCAAAATTCGTACCAAGTGACAGATTGCTCATTGAAACAGACGCGCCATATATGACTCCCGTCCCGTTCAGAGGCAAAAGATGTGATTCACTTCACATTCCATACACTGCTGAAAGAATTGCAGAATTACGTGGAGTTACGGCGCAGGAAATTCTCGATTTAACGAATAAAAACGCAAGAGAACTTTTTAATATAAGGTGATAATTATGCTTAAACATATTGTAATGTGGAAATTTAAAGATGCAGAGGGCAAAACAAAGGATGAAAACATTGAAATCGTCAAAAACGGACTTGAGGCTCTGCCTCCCCTTATTCCTCATATCAAAAACCTGACATTTCTCAAAAATCAGGTTGAATGTGCAAGAAATTTTGACGCACTTTTGGTTGTTGAAGCCGAAAATGAGGAAGAGCTTGAAAAATATAAGATTCATCCCGAACACAAAAAGGTTGCGGCTTATGTTGCAAAGGTGACAGAAAACCGCGGCGCAGTTGATATTTACGAATAATTTCAAGGAGGTGCACAACGCACCTCTTCTTTTTTTGTGAGTATTTACGAATTTTTTTCTTTTTATTGACTTTTTGTTTTTATTGTGCTATCTTTTAACTATACTTTTACGCGTAAAAGCGTTAAAGAGAAATTTATGGAGATGAATTATTATGAAAATGGCAAAGAAAATTTTAGCGGTGCTTTTAGCGCTCACACTTATTTGCGGTACTTTCGCAGCTTGCGGCGGTAACGAAAACAAAGAAGATGACGGCAAATATAAAATCGGCGTAGTTCAGCTTCTTCCTCATGAGGCTCTTGATAAGGCAACTCAGGGCTTTAAGGATGCTCTTACCGAAAAGCTCGGTGAAGAGAATGTTGAATTCGATGTTCAGTACGGCGGCGGCGAAAAAACAAACTGCACAACTATCGTTTCAAAGTTTATTTCTGACGAAGTTGATTTGATTATGGCTAACGCTACTGACGCTCTTGCAGCAGCTGCTGAAGGAACGGATACTATCCCGATTGTTGCAACTTCTATCACAGACTACGCAACAGCACTCGGCATGGAAAACTGGACAGGAAAAACAGGCTTTAACGTTACGGGTACTTCTGACCTTGCCCCCCTTGACCAGCAGGCAGCTATGATTAAAGATCTTGTTCCCACTGCAGAAAAAGTTGGTATTCTCTATTGCTCAAGCGAGTCAAACTCAAAATATCAGTCAGACAAAATCACAGAGTACCTTATCGCATTAGGCTACAAAGCTGAAAACATTAAAGCTTACACATTCACAGATACAAACGACATCACAGCAGTTACACAGAACGCAGTTGCTGAAAGCGATGTTATCTACATACCCACAGATAACAAAGCTGCTGACAATACAGAAGCAATAAACAATGTGGCAGAGCCCGCGGGCGTTCCGATTATTGCCGGCGAAGCTGGTATTTGCTCAGGTTGCGGTATTGCATCATTCTCAATCGAATATTACGATATCGGCTACCGTGCAGGTGAAATGGCTTATGAAATCCTTGTTAACGGAAAAGATCCCGGAACAATGGAAATTGAATATGCGCCGGAGTTAACAAAGCTTTATGTTCCTGCCCGTGCACAAAAACTTAACATTGCAATCCCCGAGGATTATACTGCAATGGAGTAATTTAAGTTTTTTAAAAACTGAATTATAAAATTTAATCTAAAAAGCGGTAAGTAACCTTATCGCTTTTTAGTGTTGTTAGGAGCAATCAAATGTTACAGTTTTTTCAATCACTCCCCTCACCCATTGCACAGGGAATTATATGGGGTATTATGGCAATCGGTGTTTATATCACCTTCAGAATTCTTGATATTGCCGACCTGACCGTTGACGGTACACTCGGTGTAGGCGGAGCGGTACTTGTTGTTCTCACCACGAGTGGCGTAAACATCTGGATAGCCTTGGGCGCGGCATTCCTTGCAGGTTGTCTTGCGGGTCTTGTTACGGGTATTCTTCATACCAAATTTGGCATTCCTGCAATTCTGTCAGGTATTCTCACACAGCTTGCCCTTTACTCTATAACTCTTCGTATCATGGGTGGCAGAGCAAATACACCAATCAGTTGGCGAAATTTTGACCTTATTGTTTCTTCGCTGACTACGTATCTGCCCAAAACAATAATTGTAAGCGTTATTTTTGTTGGTATTATTATCGGCTTGCTTTATTGGTTCTTCGGCACAGAGCTTGGCCGCGGATTACGTGCAACAGGTTGTAATCCCGCAATGGCAAAAGCAAACGGAATCAACATTGACACACAAAAGATTATCGGTCTTATTATTTCAAACGGTCTTGTTGCAGTTTCAGGCGGATTGCTTGCACAGTTCTCAGGCAGTGCAGATGTTAATATGGGTAAGGGCGCAATCGTTATCGGTCTTGCGGCGGTTATTATCGGCGAGGTTATTTTCGGTAAAATCTTCAAAAACTTTGCACTTCGTCTTGTGGCAGTTGTAATCGGTGCAATTATTTACTATATCGTTATTGCCGCCGTTTTGAAGTTGGGTCTTGACACAAACGATATGAAGCTTATTACTGCCGCTGTTGTGGCTATCTTCCTTGCTGTTCCTTATTGGAAAAAGCGTCACAGGGAAAAGCATATGGTAAAGGGAGGTAAGGCAAATGCTTAAAATTACTAATGTTGAAAAAACCTTTAATGCGGGTACAGTAAACGAGAAAAAAGCTCTTGACGGCATCAACCTTCACCTCAATGAAGGCGATTTCGTAACGGTTATCGGCGGTAACGGTGCGGGTAAATCCACAATGCTCAATATGGTTGCAGGTGTTTATCCCGTTGACTGCGGCAACATTATCATTGACGGCGTTGACGTTACAAAGCTTCCCGAGTATAAACGTGCAAAATACCTCGGCAGAGTTTTCCAGGACCCAATGACAGGCACTGCCGCTGATATGCAGATTGATGAAAACCTCGCCCTTGCAGCTCGCAGAGGCAAAAAAAGAACTCTGCGTTCGGGCATTACCGCAAAAGAAAAGGCTGAATATAAAGAGCTTCTAAAAATGCTTGATTTAGGTCTTGAAGACAGACTCACCTCAAAGGTAGGACTTCTCTCGGGCGGTCAGCGTCAGGCTCTTACACTGCTTATGGCTACTCTTAAAAAGCCTCAGATTCTTCTCCTTGACGAGCACACCGCAGCACTTGACCCCAAGACTGCCAAAAAAGTGCTTGATATCACCGAGGAAATCGTTTCAAAAAACAATCTTACAACAATTATGATTACTCATAATATGGCAGACGCTATCAGAGTTGGCAACCGCCTTATTATGATGAATAACGGCAAGATTATTTTTGACGTTTCGGGTGAAGAAAAGAAAAAGCTCACTACCGCAAATTTGCTTGAGAAATTCAAGATTTCCGCAGGTGAAGACCTTAACAACGACAGAATGCTGCTTTCATAAATCAATCTTAAATAAGGATGCTTTTGAGTATCCTTATTTTTTTATGTGTAAACAAAATTATAATTTGTCTAACTCTTTTATTATGATAGTGTAGGGCGGGGGCTCCCGCCCTACTGTGATACCAATTGGTTATCCTATTAAACACCCCCCATTTATTGAAACAACTTGCATTATTTAAAATCTATGGGTAAAAATAGAATAAAAGCAAATGAAAGGTTGATAAATTTGGCTGAACGTCAAGGAAGATACACATTGATTTTACCCTCAAAGCCGTCAATTTACGGCAGTGCGGCGGTTGTTGGCAAGACCGAGAGCGAGGGACCTCTTGCAGAAGAATTTGACCATTCTTATGACGACGACACAATTGACGGTTGTCCTTCTTGGGAAAAGAGTGAAAGTGCATTACAGCGCGAGGCGGTGACAAGGGCTATCGCAAAGGCGGATTTATCACCAAAAGACATTGATTTGATTATGGCGGGTGATTTATTGGCACAGTGCATTGGCACATCTTTTGGAATTCGTGACCTTGAAATTCCATTTTTAGGACTTTACGGTGCCTGCTCAACAATGGCACTTTCAATGGCATTGGCTTCGGTGCTTGTAGATTCAGGTGCAGTGAACAAGGCGGTCGCCTCTACCTCGTCACATTTTGCATCGGCAGAGCGTCAATTCCGCTTACCTCTTGAATATGGCGGACAAAGACCCCCTGCGGCACAACGCACTGCCACTGCGGCGGGCGCAACAGTAATCGCTGACCACAAAGAAAGTACACCTTGTGTTGAGGCGGCAATCTTCGGCAAAATTACCGACTTCGGTATTAAGGATGCCAACAATATGGGTGCGGCAATGGCACCTGCTGCGGCATCTACAATTGCGGACTTTTTGACTGATACAAACACTAAACCCGAAGATTACGATTTGATTTTAACTGGTGATTTGGGCAAGGTTGGTGCCGAGTTACTCTGTGAATTATTGATAAAGGATTACAACTATGACATTTCGTCTGTACACGGCGACTGTGGACTTATGATTTATGACCTTGAGGCTCAGGATGTTCACGCGGGTGGTTCAGGGTGCGGTTGCAGTGGTGCGGTTGTGAATTCTTATATTATGAGAAGATTGCGAGAGAAATCTCTTAACCGCGTACTCTTTGTAGGCACGGGTGCATTGCTTTCTCCTACCTCAACCTTACAGGGTGAGAGCATACCATCAATTGCTCACGGAATACTTTTAACATCGGGGGAATAAAATATGAATACAATGATGACCGTGCCAAAGGACATTAACACAATTATTAGGCTCTCAAGCTTTATCCGTATCCTGAACTTACTGAAAGCGGCACTGACCGTTGGGATAATAGCCTTTACCGTTTTCAGAATTATAAATATTTTTAGGTTATCCGACTAAAGTCCAAAATATTTTCCGATTTATCTATTTGCTTTTTTGTGATAATAAAATATAATAACAATATCCAGAAAGGAAGGATGAATGGAAAATGGAAAATGGAAAATGGACTTAAGAAACAATATGGGCTTTTAATGGCTATCTGCATGGTTGTAGGTACCGTTGTAGGCTCAGGTGTCTTCTTCAAAGCACAGGCGATTCTTCAAAAAACAAATGGTGATATGCCAATGGGTATTCTCGCCTGGATTATCGGCGGTCTTGTAATTGTTGCCGCATGGCTTGTATATTTCTACGGTGCAAACCTTACCGCGAAGCCTTGGTTTGGTGTATTCAGCTTTGACTCATCAGAGCTTCCAAGCATCACAATCTATGCACTTTACATTCCTATGTTCATTCAGTTCATGAGAAAAGAAAAAGGCCTTTCACCGGTTAAGAGATTTGTACTTCCGTCATTAGGAATTATTGGTTCAGCGTTTATGGTAATCGCAGCGATTTACTCACACGGTTACCTTCCCTACATAACAGCTAAAGAAGCAGGTGCAGGCTTCTCTTGCCCCGTTCTTTTCTATCTTATAGTTTTCGCAGTTATAATGGGAATTGGTCTTGCAGTTATGAACCCCAAGAAAAAGGCAAAATAATTATCTGATTTACAAAAAACAGCTTGTAAGGTAAAAACTTACAGGTTGTTTTCTTTTGCTTGTTCTTGAAATCAAGCTCATATTAATATATAATAATATCATTCTGTACGGAGGTATTGAAATGAAGATTTACAAGACTGCGGCGGAGTTAATTGGCAGAACTCCCCTTTTAAAGCTTTCAAATACAGAAAGACAATATAAACTGGGCGCCACTATTCTCGCAAAGCTTGAATGCTTTAACCCTGCGGGCAGTGTTAAGGACAGAGTTGCCTATGAAATGATTGAAGATGCCGAAAGTAAAGGAATTCTCAAAAAAGGCTCGGTAATTATTGAGCCAACAAGTGGTAACACGGGTATTGGCTTGGCTTCTGTTGCGGCGTCAAAGGGATACAAGTTGATTATCACTATGCCCGAAACAATGTCAGTTGAGCGTAGAAAGCTTATAGCCGCTTACGGCGCTGAATTAGTGCTTACCGACGGCAGTAAGGGTATGAACGGTGCCATAGAAAAAGCAGAGGAATTAGCAAAGAAAATACCAAACAGCATTGTTGCGGGGCAGTTTGTAAACCCCGCCAATCCCGAGGCTCACCGCAAGACAACGGGTCCTGAAATATGGGAGGATACTGACGGAACAGTTGATATTTTCGTTGCAGGTGTTGGCACGGGCGGAACGATTACGGGCACGGGCGAATACCTGAAGTCGCAAAATCCCAACATAAAAATTGTGGCAGTTGAGCCCGCAGACTCCCCCGTTTTATCAGGTGGCAAAGCAGGGGCACACGGCTTACAGGGAATAGGTGCGGGATTTATCCCCGAGGTATTGAATAATGAAATTTATGACGAAGTGATTACCGTTACCACTGAAGAGGCGTTTGAGGCTTCGCGAGAGCTTGCAAAACACGAGGGTGTGCTTGTTGGAATTTCATCAGGCGCGGCACTTCACGCGACAATAGATTTAGCAAAGCGCGAAGAAAATACAGGTAAAACTATTGTTGTTCTTCTGCCCGACACAGGTGACAGATATTTATCAACCCCGATGTTTGAATAAATAAAAACTCCGCTTACGAAACCGTAGGCGGAGTAATTTTTTAAAGTTTTTTATCTTTATCGAGTGACGCTTTTACCGCATTCATAACTGCCGTATCAAAACCCTGATTCTGCAATGTGGCAACGCCCTCAATTGTTGTGCCACCGGGTGAGCAAACGCTGTTAATCAGTGCCCAAGGGTTATTTTCTTTATCTTCAAGCACCATTTTGGCACTTCCCAAAACCGCTTGTGCGCAGATTTTCAATGCTTCGTCTTTTTTCATTCCGTTTTTCACGGCCTCGCGAGCCATTGAATCAACGAACATAAATGAATATGCGGGCGAGCACCCTGCGATTACGCCGAAAAGTGCAAACTGACTTTCGGGGATTTCAACAACCTCACCGAATGAGTTGCAAAGTCCTTTTACAAAATCAAGAGAGGGTTCGTCTGCAAAGTTATTTTTGCAAACGGCACTCATTGACGCGCCGACTTTAGCATTGATATTGGGCATAACGCGGATAATCGGTGTATCCACATTAAGAAACGAACCGATATACTCAAGCGTTTTACCCGCACCGATTGAAACTACAACCGAATTGCCAACGCTTTCTTTAATCTGCGGTAAAACTGTGGGGAAAATCTGCGGTTTAACTGCAAGAACAACAAATTCACAGTTCTGTGCAAGTTCTTCGACGGAATCACAAGTTTTTACACCGTATTCTTTATTGAGGAATTCTGCTTTTGCAATATCAACATCAAAAACACAAATATTGTTACCCTCAACAAAATCCGAGGACACAGCACCGCCGATTATGGCGCTTGCCATATTGCCACAACCGATAAAACCGATTTTAAACATAATTATTCAACATCAGATGTGCAATGTGCACACTTTGTAGCGTCAATAGCAATTTCGCTCTTGCAATAGGGGCAAACCTTCGTTGTGGGAGCGGGTTCTTCCACGGGTTCTGCTTTTTTCTTGCCAAGACCTGCAAGTGTGTTGAGACCCTTAACCAAAAGGAAAATTACAACTGCCATAATAAAGAAGTCGATAACCGCTGCGATGAAGTTGCCGTATGTAAGAAGTGCGGCACCTGCTGCAGTAGCTTCTTCGATAGATGCGTATTCGCCACCGTCAAGAGCAATAAACTTTGTCGCAAAGTCACTACCCTTTGTAATAAGACCGATAAGTGGCATAACAAGGTCATTTACAAGAGATGTTACGATTTTCTGGAACGCACCACCGATGATAACACCGACTGCAAGGTCGATTACGTTACCACGCATAGCAAATTCCTTAAATTCTTTTAATAAGCTTTTCATTTAAAAAATCCTTCCTTCATTAAAATTATGTAATAATTATATCATTATTTTTATAGATTTCAATATTATTTTACGCCTGTTCCGTCAAAACCTGGAATGAAATCCGTCTTTGCCGAAGTTTTTTCCTGCATAAAGCCGTTTTTGAGCCCGATATCGAGAAAGAAATCTACCACTTTATTATATTCGGCGGTCGTGAGTCTGCGGTTAAGCTCTTTGAATTCTGCAATATTGCCATAAGGGGTATATTGGCTCATAAGACTTATGTATGTATCGCTGGGCAGATTATCTTTTATCCAATTGAGGATATTTTTACTCTCTTGCACATTAGCGGGTAAAATCAGGTGACGGATAATAAGCCCCTTTTGAATTATACCGTCTTTGAAAATATTTTCGTGTTGTTGGCGATGCATTTCAAGAATTGCCTTGCTTGCCTTTTCAAAATAATCGGGGCATTTTGCGTATTTCTGCGATTTTTCGGGACTGAAATATTTAAGGTCAGGAAGATAAACATCAATAAGCCCCTCAAGGCTTTTTAGTGTTTCAACACTGTCATAGCCGGATGAGTTATAAACCACGGGAATTGACGGTTTATAACTTTTTAACGTATCAATAATTATATGTGAAAAATGAGTTGGGTTTACAAAATCAATTGTGTGAACACCTTTGTTTTCAAGCTCTTTTATAATCTCTATAAGGCGGTGTGTGGTGATTTTCTCGCCTTTATTTTCGTGGCTTATGGGGTAATTCTGACAAAAACAACATTTCAAACTGCAACCCGAAAAGAAGATTGCACCCGTCCCCTTTTCTCCGCTTATGCACGGCTCTTCCCAATTGTGAATATCCGCACGAGCTAACACAGGATTTTGGGGCATACCGCAAAATCCGTTACCCATATTTTCAGTTCTTTCCGCATTGCAGTTGCGGGGACAGAGATTGCAAATCATAAAATCACCTCACACTCTCTTTGCCTCCCTCTGACGAGGGAGGTGGATTTTGCGAAGCAAAAGACGGAGGGAGAGAAATTTTAATTTGCTATTTACAAATCTCTCCCTCAGTCGCTTCGCGACAGCTCCCTCGTCAGAGGGAGCCAATTCATTTCTCATCAGTTCTGTCTAATAAGTAATCTACACTCACGCCATAATAATCGGCTAATTTTACAAGTGATTCAGCGGTAATCGAAATTACACCTGTTTCATATTGTGAATATGTATTTTGTGAAATGTTGAGGATTTTCGCAATATCACTTTGTCTTAAATCCTTATCCTCACGAATTGTTCTTAAATTTTTGAATATCATAAAAATCACCTGAAAATATTATGCCATATCTTTAAAACAGATATTGACTTTTATCTGTAATACAGATAAAATATTTATACAATAATTTATGAGGTGATAATTATGGAACAATATTGTGGTAATTGCAAATATTTTATACGGCATTATATCAAGCAAACGGGTAAATTTTCGCCCATTGACCACGGGCATTGCAGATATCCTATGCTAAAAAATAGAATGGTTGACACCAAAGCTTGTAAACATTTTGAAGAAAAAGACGAAGCGGATGAAAAAAAGATATTATTTGTTACTATCAGAAGTGAATATATATAAAACATCATACCTCTTGCTAATATTATAAAAATGCAGTATAATATTTTCATTGATTTTACGAGGTGAGAATATGCTTCTTACAATTGACATTGGCAACACAAACATAAATCTCGGTATTTTTGATGGTGACGAGCTTACAATGAGTGCACGTCTTGCAACAGAAAGGCAGAAGACCGCTGACCAGTTTGCAGTTGATTTTGTGAATATCTTTTCTGTTTACAGCATTAAGACTGCTGATATTGAGGGTACAGTTATTTCTTCAGTAGTGCCCGAAATCACGGTACATATTAAAAATGCAGTAAAAAGACTTACGGGCAAAAAGGTTATTGTGCTCTCTCCCGGTGTGAAAACAGGGCTTAACATTATGATTGATAATCCTGCTCAGCTTGGCGCGGATTTGGCGGCAGGCGCAGTTGGTGCGACAGAGTATCCTCTGCCCGCATTTGTGGTCGACCTTGGCACCGCAACAAAGATTTTCGCAGTTGACGCAAACAAGGGTTTTCGTGGTTGTATGATTGCCCCCGGTGTTGCGATTTCGGTAAAGGCACTCACCGATACAAGCTCGCTTCTCCCTGCAATAAGCCTTGAGCCACCCAAAAAGGCTTGCGGAACGAACACAATTGAGAGTATGCAAAGTGGTATAGTGCTTGGCACGGCGGCGATGATTGACGGTCTTCTTGACCGTTTTGCCGAGGAATTAGGCGAGCCGAAAACCATTATCGCAACGGGCGGACTTTCTTCATTCATTACTCCCGTCTGCAAACGAAAAATGATTTACGACAGCGACCTTATTCTTAAAGGCCTTAAAAAAATTTACGAGAAAAATAACTAAATAATTATTCGTCAAATTTTGCGTTGTATCCTATAATTGTGTAGGAACAGCAGCAAGGAGGAATATATATGTCAACAAACAGAAGGATGAGCAAAAGTAAAATCCTTTCGCTCACCCAAAACGCCATGCTCGCGGCAATTATTGTGCTGATGGCATTCACACCCGTTGGGTATCTGCAAATTGGTCCCGTTAAAATGACCTTTATTATGGTTCCCGTAGCAGTGGGTGCTATGACCTTGGGCGAAAAGTCCGGCGCATTTTTGGGCCTTGTATTTGGACTTACAAGCTTTATTCAATGCTTTGGTCTTGATGCATTCGGAACAACGCTTATGAGCATTAATCCCATTTACACATTCATTATGTGTCTTATCCCCCGTGTGCTTATGGGCTATCTTTGCGCAGTAATTTATAAACTTATTGCAAAGAAGAAATGTAAATTAGCTTATGTAATCGGTGCACTTTCTGCACCCGTGCTCAACACGGTCTTCTTTATGGGTGCGCTCATTCTCTTCTTTGGCAAGAGCGACTACATAATGGGGTTCCGTGGAGATTTAAGCTTAATTGCTTTTCTTATTGCGTTTATCGGGCTTAATGGTGTTATGGAGATTGTAACAACAACTGTTATAGCCCCGCCCGTAGCATTGGCAGTTAAAAAGGCAACAAAGAAATACAGATAAAAAATTACCGCTTGATTTTTTAGTCAAGCGGTTTTATTTATATATGTCTATACTGATTACAAGTCTGTCTTTTTTTGTGCGACGAAGAACTCCGTTATAAATAAATCTGCCAAATCCGCGAACGGAAATTTTATCACCAATATCTGCAACTGTTGATGGCTTGTTTTCTGCCTTGCCGTTCACAAAAACCCTTTCGTGCTCAAAATATGGCAACACCTTACTGCGAGAAAGATTGTAGATGGCGGAAACAATAACATCAAGACGCTCGGAAGACACAATCAACTCAATATTTTCGGGTTGAGGCAGTGCATTTTGCGGAATTTCATCAGTAATTCTGCACTCAACGGTTGTATGCTTGACTTGTGTCAGATTCTCGAGGATATAATCGGCAATAGTGTCAAGGCAGAACAGATAACCGCAGTTTTCACTGATTATAATGTCACCCAACACCTCACGGCGAATGCCAAGCCCCATAAGCGAGCCTAAAAAGTCGCGGTGTGTCAAATCGTCAGCGAATTTCTGATTGACAGGCGAAATGCAAATACATTTTATCGGATAGTCGGCATTGTCGGTGAGATATTCACGGTCACCAAAGCAAGCAACGGCTCTTTCTGCGCCCTCATAGCCGCCCCATAAAGTGACAGAAACGGGAAAACGGCAGGCAAAAAGCTCCGAAATCTCGGAAATACCGAGAAAATCGGAGTAAACTGGGTATCCGCGTTCGTTTGAACGCTGTGCCAAATCTTCAAACCGTTTTTGTTTATCTGTCAAATTAATCACCGAAATAATTCAGAATTTCTTCTTTTGAATTTGCCATAATTTTACCCTGTGCGTAGAAATCTCTGCCGCCGCCCTTGCCGTTAAAGGCTTTATTGAGATTTTGCACGACTTCGCGGATATTATGCTCTTTGCTAGACACCACATAGATATAATTGTCGCCATCTGTGTTTGAGAAAGCATAGCAATAATCAAACTCTTCTATAAGTGTGTTTGAGCAATTTCGCAACTCGTCATAAGTTGCATTATTTACAAAGGCACAGACACCATTGGGAATTCTGTATTTTTCCATTTGCAAGAGGGCTAACTCCGCTGTAAGCTTTTTGTTTTCATATTTCACAGAATTCATTTCATTATAAATTCTTTCGGTTGAAGGGAAAATATCTTCACGCTTTGCAGAAAGCAAATTCATAAGAGATTTAGTTGAATTGTGCAGTCCGCAATAATCGTTAAAGGCTAAAAGTCCTGCCACCATTTCAATTCTTGTACCCTTTTTATAGGGTATAAAGCTGAGGATTTTTATAACCCCGATTTCACCCGTTTGTGCCACGTGAGGTGCACAGCAAGCACAAAGGTCATAGTCCTCAATCTCAACAAGACGAACATTTTCTGTAATATCAAGCTTACTGCGATAATCGTACTTTGAAAGCTCGTCTGCCAAGGGGAAAAGTATATTGATTTTTTTGTTTGCGTAAATCGCCTTATTGGCTTCAAGCTCGATTTTTGCTATATCGGCTTCGGTAAGCGAACCGTCACAATCAAGAGTAACGAGGCGGTCGTTCAAGTGAAAGCCCACGTTGTTATAGCCATAAAGGTTATGAATTATGCCCGATACAAGATGCTCAGCAGAGTGATTTTGCATTCTTGAAAAGCGAGCCTCCCAATCAATTTCACAAATTACGGTTGCACCAACTTTTAACGGCTTGTCGGTCTTATGGTAAACAATTTCATCTTTAATCTGAACATCAAGCACATTTGCAGCTTCAATTTTACCCGTATCGGCACCCTGCCCGCCACCCTCTGGTGCAAACGCAGTCTGGTCAAGCACTACTGAATAGTAGCCGTCTTTTTTTTCGCAAGAAATCACCTTTGCGGCGAATTCTTTTACGTATGAATAGATATCGTACATTTTGATTGTGGGCATAGAAACACCGCCTTGTTTTAATAAATACATTTTAGCAAAAAAATACGGCGGGAGCAAGCCCCCGCCCTACATTGCGATAAAAATTGATTATGCCTTATCCTTTGAACCGAAAAGTTCAATTTTCTCACGCACAGTAGCCTTGATAGCTTCTGAACCGGGAGCTAAAAGCTTTCTTGGGTCAAAGCCCTTGCCTACAAGGTCCTTGCCTTCTTCAATATACTTTCTTGTTGCTTCCTGGAACGCAAGCTGGCACTCAGTGTTAACGTTGATTTTTGAAACGCCGAGAGAAATAGCCTTTTGAATCATATCGGCAGGAATACCTGTACCACCGTGAAGAACGAGAGGCATTGTGCCTGTCTTTTCCTGAACTGCTGCAAGTGTCTCAAATGAAAGACCTGCCCAGTTTTCAGGATATTTACCGTGAATGTTACCGATACCTGCTGCAAGCATTGTAACGCCAAGGTCAGCAATCATCTTGCATTCGTCAGGGTCAGCACATTCGCCTGCACCAACAACACCATCTTCTTCGCCACCAATTGAACCAACTTCAGCTTCAATTGAAAGACCTTTTTCTTCACAAATTGCAACTAATTCCTTTGTCTTTGCAATATTTTCGTCGATTGGATAGTGAGAACCGTCGAACATAATTGAGCTGAAACCTGCTTCGATACAAGCCTTTGCACCCTCGTATGAACCGTGGTCAAGGTGGAGAGCAACAGGAACTGTAATGTTAAGTCCTTCAAGCATACCTTCAACCATACCTACAATAGTTTTGTAGCCGCACATATATTTACCTGCGCCCTCAGATACACCAAGGATAACAGGAGAATTCATCTCTTGTGCTGTGAGAAGAATTGACTTAGTCCACTCAAGGTTATTGATATTGAACTGACCAACTGCATAGTGACCAGCTTTTGCTTTTGTAAGCATTTCTTTTGCATTTACTAATGGCATAATTAAATACACTCCTATAAAAATTTCCGCAATTATTATATATCACCTCTATTCAAATGTCAACAAATTAACAAAATTAAAGCAGACGAATAATATGGATATGAGGTGATAAAATGAAAAAGTATTTTTCAAGTGTTATTTGCGGTAAGGGTTACTTAAGTGCATATAACACAATTTATAAAAAAGATGCATCTGCGCGCGTGTTTCTAATCAACGGCGGTGACGATTTTGAGCGGGCAATATTTTTTCAAAAGCTTATTAAAAATCTCCGTGGATATAATATTACACTTTTTAACCCCTTTTATGACGAAACCACAGACGGAATTTACATAGAAAATTTAAACACATACATTTTGTCAGACGGTGGCTACAACCGCATTTCACCCGTACTTTCAGGAATATGGGAAAAGCATTCTTCTGCAGTGAGTGAAAAAAATTATCCTCTTGATTTGCGCCGTGAAGTATTAAACCTCAAGGCAAAAGAGAATAATCATTACAAAAAGGCTTGTGAAATTCTAAAAAATGCCTCTCACATAAGAGAAAAAATTCACAGTGAAAGCTCTGAACACCTGAATGACGATAAGCTTATAAATTATATCAATCGTTTTTGCTCACGGTTTCTTCGTGAGGCTCGCGGAAAGGGCAACGGCAAGGTTCGGCTTTTAAGTTCAATTACTCCCCTTGGAATTCACACCCATTTCAACACTTTGTTTGAACATACCGAAAAGACAATTGAATTCAATGACTACTCAGGGTTTGCGGGGTCGGTTTTTCTCGGAGTTTTAAAGGATTATGCTTTGCGCGAGAAAATCCCGGTAATAATGAGCCCTGCATATTTTTCAGAGGATATTCCGAAAACGCTGATTTTCCCCTCAATTGATTTAAGCGTAATTGTAACGGACGAAAATCACAAATTACCCTTTGAGCCTACTGAAAAGGTCACTGCCACAAGATTTTTGAGTGATGAAAATGTGCTTTCAAGCGAAAAAATCCAAGCCTTGATTTCTGTTGAAAATAAATTGTTTGAAAATGCAGTTTTATCGGTTTATGAAGGTCGCGATTGCAGATTTAAATATAATGATTTGGTGAAAGGATACTCCGACATTAACGAAGCAAAGAAAAATGCGGATGAATTGATGGAAAGGTTAATTATGTAATAAAAAAGCCACCCAATGGGTGGCTTAAGTGACTAATTAGTCATTTGTGTAGGGCATGAGAGCAATCTGACGAGCTCTTTTGATAGCTGTTGTAAGCTCTCTCTGGTGATATGCACAAGTACCTGTTACACGGCGGGGAAGAATCTTTGCTCTTTCTGATGTGTAACGGCGAAGCTTTGCTGTATCTTTGTAGTCGATTGATTCAACTTTTTCTACACAAAATGCGCAAACCTTTTTGCGACCTTTTCTGTTAGGTCTTGCATTCTTATCGTATGCCATTATAGTTTCCTCCTATCTCGAAATCAGAATGGGAGTCCCTCGTCATCATCTGCACCGAAGGGAAATCCCTGGTTGTCATCGGGTAAAACTGAAAAACTGCCTGCATTTGCGCTCTGATAAGAAACAGCGGGTGCTGAATCCGTTCTCTGTGCGCCGTATGTGCTGCCGCTTTCGTTTTTGCTGCCACAGAATGAAACATTATCTGCAACAATTTCAACTGCTGTGCGCTTGTTACCGTTTTTATCTTCGTAGCTACGGGTCTGAATTGAGCCCTGAACTGCAATCATCTGTCCCTTTTTGAAATAACGTGAAACAAAATCTGCAGTGCCGCGCCATGCAACAACATTGATGAAATCTGTTTGTCTTTCATCGCCGCTCTTGTAGTTACGGTCAACAGCTACTGTGAAGCTTGTTACGGAAAGGCCTGTTTGAGTTGTGCGAAGCTCGGGGTCGGCAGTAAGTCTGCCCATAATAATTGCTGTATTCAACATTTTCTTTTCCTCCGAATTACTTCTTTACGATTAATGTGCGAAGAACACCGTCAGTGATTTTCGCAATACGGTCAAGCTCTGCGGGGAATGCGGACTCTGCCTCATAGTTATAGAGAACATAGTAACCCTCTGCCTCGTAGTTGATAAGGTATGCAAGCTTTCTCTTGCCCCACTCATCAACGCTTTCAAGAGTGCCGTTTGACTCAACAAGAGCCTTGAACTTTTCTACAAGCTCTTTTGCAGCTTCTTCACCCTTCTTGAGTGAGAAAACCATGATTGTCTCGTATTTTGACATTCTTTTACACCTCCTTGTGGACTTTGCCCCTCAACATCTTATTGAGAGGAAGGATATGGATTTAAACAAATTTATCCATAGCAAATATGGAGTATAACAAAAAAAGGCCTGATTGTCAAGCCTTTTCTTTTAAATCTTTTAATTTTGGAATTTCACGCTTTTTTCGGATATAGATTTTCTCCTGATATTCGCCGTCGTCACATTTTTCAACCACAACCATAAAGAGTGTTACAAGCATTAAGTATGGCAGTGGGCAGAAAATACCGGGGTTTACAAGTGACATCATTTCAAGGCTTATATATGACAAGAAAATTGTCATATTGAAAAGTGTAGCCTTTTTCCATATAAGAATATTTCTCTTCATAAACTGATAGCCGAACGCGATAATACCTACAATACCGAAGCTTGCGGCAATCTGAATGGGCTCGCAATGATACCAGCAGAGTGAACCGTCAACATTATCAAAAATGTCGCGGTTACCCATATAGCCAAGTCCTGTACCGAAAATGGGGTGATTTAAGAAATCGTCAATTCCGCGTGCATAGTGGGCAACTCTTGTTTCAGTATTTTCGCCCATAAGAACACCATTGAGTGCTCTGAAAATTCGGTCGATTGTATAGCCGAGAAATTCGGTAATCTGTGGTGCAAAAATAAGAAAACCGCAAAGAATACAGATACAAATGATAATGTATGCAAGTCTGCGACGCTTGTCATAAAGCACGAACATAACAATGCACATCACAAGCTCAATTGCACCAAAAATCATACCGCCACGAGAACCTGTTAGCAGTATCGCCACATAGAAAATGAAGCCGAATACTGAAGCATAAGATTTCTTGTTCGCCATCAAAAAGGCAAAGGGCATTGTAATCATAAGTATTGTTGAAAGATTGTTTCGCCACTGAACATAAAGAGTTCTGCCCAAATCAAGTACCTTATTGATATTGATTGCGTAATGCATAATAATCATAAACGAGGCAAAAAGACCTACAACCACCATTATTTGAGTAAGCTTGTCAATAAGCGAATAGTCCTTACGGATTTCGATATGAGCATAGAAATAGCAGTAAATCAGCACCATACCGAAGCCCATACCCAGCATATTATAAAGTGACGCGCCACCGAAATACTCTTCTGGAGATATAAAACCAATACCGCCAAGCATAATTGCAAAGGAAACAAAAAGCATTGGCTTAAACTGTGAGCCCTTTATGGAAAGTTTTTTGCGGTAAGCAATAAAATGGAAAAGCAACATAAAAATAAGCGGAACGGCAAACCATTTAAGACCCATAAAGGTATCAAGCGAGTCATAACACCTTATGGCAATAAGATAAGTAAACATTGCAGGGATAAGCCAGCCCATAACATCACGCACTATGAGTGCGCAAACTCCCGTAACATATCCCAAAAAAATGGTGCCGTAAATTTCAATTTGTGCCTTAGGAAAGAAAGAGCACAGCGCCGCAATAACCCCTGTAACAAAGAAGATGATAGCCATCCAGTGTTCGCTTACAAGAAAGGCTCTTATTTTTTCTATTCTGTTTAAGGATTTTTCTGATTTAAAAATGTATTCCATTACACAAATCCCCACAATAAGTCATAGTAACTATATTCTATTATATAGGAAAACTAATTTCTTTCAACAGTTGTTACAAAACCTTAATAATTATTACAAAAATCTTACAGATTAAGGCGAGCAGAGGTAAAGCTTTTAATTCACAGAATGTTCAAGTTTTATCTATTTTTTTGTGATATTTTTATGTTATAGTTTAGACAGTGGTTCACGACAGACAACACCAAACTGTTGCTGAATCAACCCTTTCATTTTCATTCTCCTTTTAAAAGCCGTTCCCCAAACGGCAAAAGAACCTCCCGAATTAACGGGAGGTTCTTTTTTAATACCTTAATTTAAAAGCCAAATGTATTGCGGAGAAATCCAAAACTTAAAATTGAATTATTTTTTCGCAAGACAATGCGGCAGAGGCGAAGCTGTATCAGGTATACCGCGAGCCGAAAGCCACGCAGTATTGCGGAAAAAGAATCAATTTTCCGCAAATGAGCCGGTGTATAGTTGATAATATTTACCTTTTTGCTCAATTAAATCGTCGTGGTCGCCACGCTCAATAATTTTGCCGTGCTCAAGCACCATAATTGCCTTTGCATTACGGACTGTTGAAAGTCGGTGAGCAATAACAAACACTGTTCTTCCATCCATAAGAGCGTCCATACCCTTTTCAATCTGCTTTTCTGTTCTTGTGTCGATTGAGCTTGTAGCCTCGTCAAGAATAAGCACGGGCGGGTCGGCAACTGCTGCGCGGGCAATGGATATGAGCTGACGCTGACCTTGGCTGAGGTTTGAGCCGTCGCCTGTGAGCATTGTGTTGTAACCGTCGGGAAGATTTGAAATGAACGAATGAGCATTTGCAATCTTTGCCGCCTCAACAATCTGCTCGTGGGTTGCATCAAGATTACCATAACGGATATTATCTTCAATTGTGCCTGTGAAAAGGTGTGTATCCTGCAAAACGATACCAAGTGAACGGCGCAAATCGTCCATTTTGATTTTCTGGATGTTTATGCCGTCATAACGGATTTTACCCTTATCAATTTCATAGAAACGGTTAATCAGGTTGGTTATTGTCGTTTTACCTGCACCCGTTGAGCCTACAAAGGCAATCTTCTGACCGGGCTTTGCATAAAGAGAAATATCGTCAAGGACAATCTTTTTACCGTCATAGCTGAATGTAACATCCTCGAATACAATATCACCTGTAAGGCGTGTATAGGTAACAGTTCCGTCGCCGTGAGGATGCTTCCAAGCCCACATACCTGTATGCTTTTCAGTTTCACGGATTTCGCCATTTTCGTCATATTCAGCATTCACAAGTACGACATATCCCTCGTCGAGCTCGGGCTTTTCGTCAATGATGTCGAAAATCCTTTCGGCACCTGCAAGAGCCATAAATGCGTTGTTAAACTGCTGTGTGATATTTGAAATTGGCTGTGTAAAGCTTCTTATATACTGTAAGAATGCTACAATTTCACCTGGGGTCATTGCACCCTTGAGCGCTAAAAGTCCGCCCATCGCCGCGGTTATTGCGTAAGTGATATGAGAGAGATTGTTCATAATGGGGCCAAGCATACTTGCAAAGGTATTTGCACTTGTTGATGCTCTGCGAAGCTTTTCGTTGATGTCGCCGAAGTGAGAAACAACCTCGCCTTCGTGGTTAAATACCTTAACTACTTTCTGACCCTCAATAATCTCTTCGATATAGCCATTAACTGTACCAAGAGTTTCTTGCTGTTTCTTGAAATAATGAGCACTCTTTTTGCCAATAGTCTTTGTAATAAACGCCATTACAAATACCATTGCGATAACAATCAATGTCATTTGCCAGCTGAGTGACAGCATAATAAAGAAGGAGCCAACAATCATAATTCCCGAAGAAATGAACTGTGTAAGTCCTTGACTGATAAACTGACGGAGTGACTCAACGTCGTTTGTAAATCGGCTCATTATTTCACCGTTGGGACGGGAATCAAAATAGCTTATGGGTAAATCAGAAAGTGCGTCAAATAAATCCTTACGGAGAGTGTTGAGTGTTTTCTGTGTAAGCCATACGGAGCATTTTGACTGACCGTAGGATGCAAGCGCACCGCCAAGGAATACGCAACCCATAATAACCATCATTCTGAGAAGTCCGCTGACTAATTCACCCTCAAACTTCTGCCCTACAAGTGGTGTAAGGTAATCGTCAATAATGGGCTGAATAAAAAGTGAAGCTGAGACAGTTGCCAGAGAGTTGATTGTCGCAAAAACGAGCATACCGATAAAAAGCCATTTCTGCTTTAAAATGTAGCCAAACAATCTGAAAACTGTTCTCTTTGCATTTTTAGGCTTCTGCACGGGACCTTTGAAGCCTTTTCTGCCACCGGGTCCGCCCATAGGAGGTCCTCCTGCGGGTCTTGAATTAGGTCCTGCCATTATGCGTCACCTCCCTGCAAGTCAAAATCGTCGCCGCCCTTTTGCTGCGAATTATAAATATCCTGATAAATCTCATTGCGCGAAAGCAATTCTTCGTGATTTCCTATATCATTTATTCCGCCGTTATCAAGAATAATAATCTTGTCACAGTCAGAAACCGATGAAATTCTTTGTGCGATAATAATTTTTGTAGTGTCGGGAATACTGCCCCGAAGTCCTGCACGGATTTTCGAGTCTGTGTAAGTATCAACCGCACTTGTTGAGTCGTCAAGAATAAGGATTTTAGGCTTTTTAAGGATTGCGCGGGCAATACAAAGACGCTGCTTTTGTCCGCCCGAAACATTTACACCACCCTGACCCAAATCGGTCTGATAACCATCGGGGAATGAGGACACAAATGAATGTGCGTCTGCAATTTCACAAGCCTCTATGAGCTCTTCGTCGGTTGCTTCTTTATTACCCCAACGGAGATTGTCTGCGATTGTGCCCGAGAAAAGAATATTTTTCTGAAGCACCATACTTACCTCTTCGCGCAAATCGTGGATTTTGTAGTCCTTAACATTTACACCGCCAACCAGAACTTCACCGTCAGTTACGTCATAAAGACGTGGAATAAGCTGAACAAGACTTGATTTTGCAGAGCCCGTTGCACCGATAATGCCCACCATTTCTCCGCTTTCAATCTTAAAACTTGCATTGTTGATTACAGGATTAGGCGCACCACTATACTTAAAGGTAGCATTTTTGAATTCAATAGAGCCATCTTTAACTTCGGTAACGGTTGCATCGTCATCTCTTATATCGGGCACTTCGTTGATAACCTCAAGAATTCGTTTTGCACTTGCCTGTGACATAAAAAACTGTGCAATCAGGAATATGAGCATAAGGAAATTCATCAGAATCTGCATTACGTAAGTGTAAATTGCGGTAAAATCACCAATTAAAAGTGTTTCTGCTGAAATCGCCTTTGCCGCAATATAAAGAATTGCAAGAATAGTGCCGTACATAATAATCATAAATGCAGGCTGACCCATAATCATCAGTTTTTCAGCGTGAAGTGCAGCCGCAAGAAGATTATCATTAGCGGTTTTGAATTTATCCTTTTCGTGCTTTGAGCGTACAAAGGCTTTTACAACGCGGATATTTGTAAGATTTTCCTGAATTGAGCCGTTAAACCCATCAAACATCTCAAGCATTTTCCTAAATCTCTTTAATGCTATAGGTGCAAAAATTACAAGAATTGCCGCAATCAGCGGAAGTGATACCAAAAAAGCACGGGATACCTCTGGGCTCATTCTTATTGTGAATACAAGCGCAACAGTAAACATCACAGGAGAACGGAACAACATTCTTATCATCATAAGAAAAGTATTCTGCACCGAGTTTACGTCAGTTGTCATTCGGGTAATAAGCGACGCCGTGCTGAAACGGTCTATATTTGAGAAAGAATAAAGCTGAATTTTCTCAATCATAACCTCGCGGAGCTTTGCACCAAATCCCATACCTGCAACAGATGCAACTCTTGCCGCCATTGCACCGCAGAAAAGCGAGCCAAGGGCATAAATTAACATTCTGCCACCAAGACGTAAAATCTGATTCATACTGTCGTCGGTCATTCCGCCCTCAGCCTGAACAAGATTTACAATATCCGCCATAACAAGCGGTATCATAAGCTCAAGAACAACCTCGCCCACCATTAAAACAGGGGACAGTAAAGCGGGAACAATATATTTTTTTGCATATTTTAACAGTTTAAGCATTGTCTTCCTCCTTTGCAAAAACTTTTAAATTTTCATTCATTCTGTGAAGAAGTGATATAAGGGTATCCATTTCTTCATCTGTAAAGCCACGGTATGTGGCATCATCAACAACCAAGAACATATTATCAGCAAATTCTGAAAGTTCTTTACCTTTTTTGGTAAGCTTTACGGTGTTTCTTCGGGCGTCTTTCTTATTTTCAAGACGCACCACAAGCCCTGCATCTTCCATTCTTTTAAGCGAAGTTGCAATCGACGGAGCAGAAATATGCAAAAAATCTGCAATTTCTTTCTGCGTAGCATTTTTATGCGCACTCAGATATTTAAGTATGGGTGGCTGACCGAAATACAACCCGTTTTCACGGAATTTACCGTCAATAATATTCCTGTGCTTACAATGATAGCTACGAAATTCCTCCGTAGCCTTTTTTACTTTTTCTTTCATTTTTCACAGTCCTTATTTTAAATAGTTAACCGTTTAATAATTAACCGATTAACTATTTTTTATTATATACCTAAAATCATATATGTCAACCCCTGATTTTTACGCCCATTTGTGAACTTTTTGTAAACAAATGGGGCTTTTTTTGATTTTGTCCCGCATTTTACGGGACAAAAGTGTCAGTTCCCGCTATTTATGGAGGGTATTTTTTCCCGACTATGAGAAAAAAGCTCTTCAGAAAGGAGCAACAAAATGAACGAGAAAAGCTTAACTAAAAAAGAAGTGGATTTCTGCCGATGGTATGTACGGCTACGAAATCCAAAAGAGGCGGCACAAAGGGCGGGATATTCAATTATACCCGAATACACAGCGTTACGTTTGCTTGCCAAAAAGCATATCCGTGAGAAAATTATTGAGCTTGAAAAAGAAATCCAAGCCGACCAAGGTCTTGTATCGGCAGGACTTCAACGCCTTGCATTCGGCTCAATAGCTGACGCGGTAAAGCTCATTCTTTCTGCGGGAACAGATAACTCCCCCGACGCTGACGCACTTGACCTGTTCAATGTGTCAGAAATCAAATATACCTGCGGAAAAGGAATGGAAATAAAGTTTTTTGACAGGCTAAAAGCCCTTGAGCGTTTGGGTGAAATTACAGACGGTGAAAAAAGCAATTCTGCACTTTCATTCTATGAGGCACTTGAGCGAAGCGCAAAAAGAGATGCAGAGGGTGATGACGGTGGCTGATATTCAATTCCGCGAATTTTCACCAAAACAGTTAACCGTTCTTAATTGGTGGTGTGAAAAAAGTCCTCATAGAGATTGTGATGCCATAATCTGTGACGGCGCGGTGCGTAGCGGAAAAACACTTTGTATGTCACTCTCGTTCATTCTCTGGAGCTTCTATCGTTTTTCAGACTGTTCCTTTGCACTTTGCGGTAAAACTATCACTTCCCTCCGGCGAAATGTGGTCACTCCCCTTTTACCACTGCTTCGAAATATGGGATTTACCGTAAATGAGCGAAGAACGGCAAATCTTGTTGAAATCAGTAATGGTAAGCACACTAATCGGTTTTACCTTTTCGGCGGTAAGGACGAGGCTTCGGCTTCGCTTATTCAAGGTATGACCCTTTGCGGAATTCTGCTTGACGAGGTGGCGCTTATGCCCCGCTCATTTGTGGAACAAGCAATGGCAAGGTGCTCGGTTACGGGCTCGAAGTTCTGGTTCAACTGCAATCCTGAAAATCCGCGACATTGGTTTCATACCGAATGGATTAAGAAAACGGAAGAAAAGAACTGTCTTTATCTGCATTTTCTTATGGAGGATAACCCCTCGCTTTCACAGAGAATACGCGACCGCTATAAATCTCTTTATTCAGGTGCGTTTTATGAGCGGTTTGTCCTCGGTAAATGGGTGGCAGTTGACGGGCTTGTGTATCCGTTTTTCAACGAGAAGGAGCACACTACACACTCCCCGCCTGAAATTTGCGAGAAATATTATATTTCCTGTGATTATGGCACAGTTAACCCTGCGTCCTTTGGACTTTGGGGACTTCACGGCGGAGTATGGTACAGAATAAGGGAATTCTATCACGATTCAAAAGCAAAAGGCTTTCAAATGACCGACAGAGAATACTATGACGAATTGGTAAAGCTCGCAGGTGGCAAAAGAATTGAAGCAGTGATAGTTGACCCCTCTGCCGCGTCCTTTATGGAATGTATCCGCCGTGAGGGCAAATTCCGTGTTGTTCCCGCAATCAACAATGTGGGAGATGGAATTCGCAAGGTGAGTGAGGCTCTGAAATGCAAAAAGATTATAATCGGCAGTTCCTGTACGGATACACTTCGTGAATTCGGAATGTACCGTTGGGATACTGGCAGTGTGAAAGACACACCTCGAAAAGAGTTCGACCACGCAATGGACGACATACGCTATTTCGTGGCAACGGCTCTTAATACTACGGATGATGGCATTTTTGCTATATCCGTAGAACGAAACTAACCCCTATCGAAAGGAGGTAATTATTTGTCAATTTTCGACAAGGCAGGCAAAAGAAAGGTCTGCGTATCTTCTCCGCAGACTTCATATTCTCGCCCCTTTGAGATGCTCGGGAATTATGTGCCCTCTGCCGTGTGCCAGCCCGAGCTTTACCGAATGCTCCGCGAGGCAATTCCGCTGATTGACACGGCAATTTATAAGCTTGTGCGTCTTACGGGCGGATTTACTGTGAAATCCAACAACGGCAAAAATCAAAAGGAGCTTGAAAGCTTTGTCCGCAATGTGAATGTGGGCGCAGGATTTGGACTTCAGCAATTCCTTGATACATATTTTGAGGGGCTTCTCACCTACGGCACGGCGGCTGGCGAAATTGTAGTGAACGAAAACGGAATTTCTTCACTTTACAATGTTCCCGTAAGAAGTATCAGTCTTAAACGAAATCCGCTGAATTTCAATGAAATTCTTATCTGCCGACCCGATAGTGTGGACGGCACTCCCGTTAAATATCAGGAATTGGTTATGTATTCAGCGCTCAATGCCGAGGCGGGCAGTATTACAGGTACATCAATTCTTAAAGGGTTGCCCTTTGTGTCATCAATTCTTCTGAAAATTTATGACTCAATGGGTCAGAATTGGGAAAGGGCAGGAAATCTGCGCTATTCCGTCACATATAATCCCGGCTCGGATATGCTTGACCGTGCCTACGCCAAAGAACGCGCTCAGCAGATTGCAAAGGAATGGGCAAGCGCAATGGAAAAAGGTAGCGTTAAGGACTTCGTGGCGGTTGGTGATGTGCAGATTAAGGTAATCGGCGCTGACGGACAGATTTTAGACAGTGAAATCCCCGTAAAGCAGATGCTTGAGCAAATCGTGGCGAAATTGGGTATTCCGCCATTTATGCTTGGACTTAGCTGGAGTACAACAGAGAGAATGTCCTCACAGCAGGCAGACGCTCTCACCACAGAGCTTTGGGCATACAGACGAATTCTCACTCCGGTTATTGAGAAAATCTGCTCATTATATCTTCGATTTCTGGGCAATAGCTCGGGCGTGGAGGTTATATGGGACGACATCACCCTACAGGACACAGTTGAGCAGGCAAAGGCAGAGCTTTATACTGCACAAGCTAAAGCTTTAGGAGGTGAAAAGAAATGATTAACAAATCTTTTAAGGCTAAAAACGAAATCGGAAAACCTACCGCAGAGGATATGACTCTGATTAACGGCTTTGCGCTTAAAGAACTTAAGGCCGATGAGGTTTTCTGCTTCAGCGTAATTCTTTGTGACAATGATATTGACCGCGATTTTGAACGCTTTGATGAAAATGCGCTCAAATCACTTGAAAAGCTTTTTGTAGGCAAGACGGGAATTTTAAATCACAGTATGAAAAGTGAAGACCAGTCTTGTCGTACATACAAAACAGAGCTTTTAACGGACACAAACAAAAAGACGGTCAACGGCTTGCCGTATATGTGCTTAAAGGCTTGGTGCTACACGGTGAGAAGTGAGAAAAACAACTCACTTATCCGTGATATTGAAAGCGGAATTAAAAAGGAAGTGAGCATCAGTTGTGCCTCAAAAAGCAGAATTTGCTCAATCTGCGGTGAGAAAAACTGCTCACACATTGCGGGCAGAAGCTATGACGGTCAGGTCTGTCACAAGACCATTACCGATATTTGTGACGCTTATGAATGGTCGTTCGTGGCAGTTCCCGCACAGAGAAAGGCAGGCGTTACAAAGTCTTTTAAAAAGGAGAAATCTATGGAAAATATTTTGAAATCTATTAAAGAAGATAAATCACTCACTTTAGAGGGTGCCGAGCTTAAAAAGCTTTCGGATTACATTGAAAATCTTGAAGCAAAAAGCGCTGACGGTGAAAAATACCGCGCAGAGCTTTGTGCAAAAACAAAAATGAGTTTTTCATTGGCAGTTCCCGAAATCAGTGAGGAATGTGTTGACGGAATTCTTGAAAATCTTTCAACCGAAAATCTTGAAGCACTCTCAAAAGCTATGGCTAAAAAGATGGCGAATGTGGTGCCCGTTACTTCACAGCTTTATGTTGAAGAGGGCAAAAACGACAACAATGCAAACAGTCAGTTTAAATTTTAAGGAGGATAAATTTTATGGCAACATTTGAAACAATTAAACTTGATAAAGGTCTTTACGGCACAGGCAAGGGATTCCTTGCAGAGCTCGAAAGAATTGACCCCGGCGAAAATTATAAGGGCACATCTCTTGAAAATCTTGACGCTTTTGAGCGTCAGTTAAAGCGATTTGACATCAAGGTAAAGGGCGCAGGCAGTGATGCGGTTGAAAAGTTCTTCGCGACTACTGATTCTGCGGTGCTTTTCCCCGAATATGTATCACGCGCAGTGCGTCAGGGCATTGAAGAGGCAAACAACCTTGACCACATAGTTGCAACAAAGACAAATATCAACGGTCTTGATTACAGAACAATTGCATCTGTTCCCACCGCCGATGAAAAAGAACTTAAAGAGGTCAGCGAGGGTGCTACAATCCCCGAAACCGTTGTTCACACACAGGACAACCTTGTTACTCTCAAAAAGCGTGGCAGAATGCTTGTTGCATCTTATGAGGCAATCCGTTTTCAGCGCCTTGACCTTTTCACAGTAACACTCCGTCAGATTGGCGCATACATCGCACGCACACAATTCAAGGATGCAGTAAATGTGCTCATCAACGGCGACGGCAATAACAACGCGGCGGCTGAAATCGCTCCTGCAGCTGCGGGCTCAATCTCTTATGAGGATTTGATTTCACTCTGGAATTCATTCTCACCATATGAAATGAACACTCTCATTGCATCACCTGACGTGACTGCAAAGCTTCTCACTATGCCAGAATTCCGCGATGCCCCTGCGGGACTTAACTTCCACGGAAAAGGCACAATGATTACACCTCTCGGTGCAAAGCTCATCAAGTCAAATGATATTAACTCAACTCTTATCGGTCTTGATAAGAATTGTGCGCTTGAAATGGTTACTGCAGGCGGTGTTATGACAGATTTTGACAAGCTTATTGACCGTCAGCTTGAGCGTGCCGCAATCACACAGATTTCAGGCTTCGCAAAAATCTTTGCAGACGCTTCAAAGGTAATGAATATCTGATTAAGGAGGTAGGGCAGTATGATAAATGTCTGGTCAGTATCCCAGATGCTTGAGGATACGGGCGTGCTTACTGCTGATGAGGCTAAAAAGGCAACGCCCTTCTGCCTTGCGGCTTGCTCTGCCCTCTCACCTCGGCTTCGGGACAGAAAAAATGAGGACAATCCTGCTGTCATAATGGCTTGTGCAGGAATTGCCCTTTATAATTACACACTTTCTTTGGGTGCAGGCAGTGAGGATTTCTCGTCATTCAAGGCGGGGGACGTAACCATAAGCCGTAGTGCAAACGCAACGATTGAAAATGCAGAAAAATTTCGCGACCAAGCGCTTCTTTCGGCAACTCCCTATCTTGCAGATGTAGATTTTGTGTTTGAGGCGGTGGAAATATGAGCATCGAA
>CAYWFB010000014.1:0-29180 GCA_964457415.1 uncultured Eubacteriales bacterium
TAAGTGTTTCAAGACCGAAATAATCGTCGATATCTCTGTCGTTGATTGTGATTTTGCCTGTACCTGCATAAACACGTACACGAGCTACTGATTTCTTTCTTCTACCTGTACCGTAGAAAAATGGACTTGTTTCGTACATTTAAATAGCCTCCCTTTCTTAGAATTCTCTTGTTTCAGGCTTCTGAGCAGCATGCTTGTGCTCTGCACCGCGGTATACACGAAGACGAGTAAGAGCCTCACGACCGATTACTGTATCAGGAATCATACCCTTAACAGCCTTTGTTACTGCGAACTCGGGCTTTGTCTTCATAAGAGTCTTATACTTAACTTCTTTCATGTTACCAACATAGCCTGTGTGATGATAGTACATTTTCTGTTCAAGCTTGTTACCTGTAAGAACAACCTTTTCTGCGTTGATGATGATTACGTGGTCACCACAATCAGCATGGGGTGTAAATGTGGGCTTGTGCTTACCTCTGAGAAGAACTGCAGCTTCAGCAGCTACGCTACCAAGAGTTTTGCCTGCAGCGTCAAGCACATACCAATTACGGGTAATGTCGCCCTTTTTTGGCATATAAGTTGACATAGAACTTACCTCCGAATATTATTTTTCATTGCCCGAAGATTATAACAAAGGGATTTTTGTTTGTCAACACATTTTTTTGAAAATTTAATGAGAGAAATATAAAACTCTGTTTTTCTTTATTTTTCTCGATTTTTAATATAATTTTCTTTTTTATTATTTTTAAAAAATATTTGTTTACTTTTACCTAATATTGATATAAAATGTTGGTAAGTGCTACAATACCCCTCAGTCACCTTACGGTGACAGCTCCCCTTTCAGGTGAGCAGAGTAACCCACGAAATGAGTGTTTTAGATGCAAAAGCTGTTAAGTCTTGTCCGTGCGGCAGTTGATAAATACAATATGATTGAAGATGGTGACCGTATTGCCGTTTGCGTTTCGGGCGGTAAAGACAGCGTTGTTATGCTTTTGTGCCTTATCAATCTTAAGATTTTTTATCCAAAGAAATTTGAACTTTGTGTAGTTACTTTAGACCCACAGTTTCACGGGGAATGTGCGGATTACTCTGAAATCCAGAAAATCTGTAATAAAAACAATATACCATATATAATTAAGCGTACAGAGTTATACCATATTATATTTGAAGAAAGAAAAGAGAGTAATCCTTGCAGTTTATGTGCGAGAATGCGTCGCGGACTTCTTCACGACACGGCAAAGGAGCTCGGTTGCAACAAAATCGCATTGGGTCATCATCTTGATGACGCGGCAGAGACCTTTATTATGAATTTATTCGGCAACGGCAGAGCGGAATGCTTTTCCCCTGTTTCATATCTTTCAAGAAAAGATTTATATATGATTAGACCTATGATTTTCGCTTATGAAACTGATATTATGAGAGTTGCAAATAAAGAAAATGTACCCATTGTGAAAAGTCAGTGCCCCGCTGACGAAAAAACCAACCGTGAGGATACGAAAAAACTCCTTGCTGACCTTGAAAAGCGATATCCTGCACTTCGGCAAAAGATTGTGGGTGCTATGCAACGAGGAGATATAAGTGGTTGGGGTACCGAAAAATAAGCTTTTTTGGTATATACGCGAAAAATTCTTACGCACGCACCAAATTTGTAGGGGCTGACGACCTCGGCAGCCCGCAATAAGTGACAGCAAAAACCACGGGGCGTCGGGTCGCCGCCCCCTACAATGCACTAAATTGATATCAATATATAAATGCGTTGCAGACCCTTAATTTTGCATTTTGCACTTTACACTACAGCTTTAATGTGGTAAAATTTAATTAAACAAAAAACTTGTGAAAGAGGGTTAATTATGGAAATTTTAAACAGACAGGCAATTAAGGCTAATGCACGCGAATTTATTGGTACTGACCGCAGATGGCTTTATATGGCTTTAGCGTGTCTTCCAATTACTTTAATATCAGGTGCTTTGAACGGCGGTATTGAGCTTTTTAAACAATTCACCGAAGACGGCGAAACTGTAAGCTATAGTTTTTCTTCGGGTTCAAGCATTATTGCTTGGTTGCTTATTCCTTTTACCATAGCAATGTCAGGTTATTTTCTTAATCATCTTCGTGGCTTTAACCCTGAATGGAAAAGTCTTTACCGTGAGGGTATTGACAATTACGGCAAATATTTTGTAGTTGGTATTTTAACTGATTTGATTATTGAGTTATGGACACTTTTATTCATCATTCCCGGCATTATCAAGGGACTTGAATATTTCTTTGTTCATCAGATAATTCACGATAACCCAAATCTTGACCAAAAACAAGCAAGAGATTTAAGCAAAAGAATAACAGATGGTTTTAAAGGTGACCTTTTTGTTTTAGATCTTTCATTTATTTTGTGGTATTTATTGGTAGCGATTACTTTTGGCATTGCAGGACTTTATGTAATACCTTATGTCAACTGCACTCACGCTATGTATTACGAAAACTTAAAGCATAATGCAATAGTTACAGGTATTGCTACACCCGAAGAGTTCGGCATTTCCCCTGTTCCCGAAGAGAATTTCGAAAATAATTCTCAATTTGTTAACGATAACAACTCTGTTGAATACGCTGCTCCTGTTGTTGAAGAAAATGATGTTACTGAAGAGCAGGCTTCAGAAAACGATATTAACGAGTAATTTTATCCCCCGGAGGCATTATATATGAAATACGTTGTTGTTTTGTATGACGGAATGGCAGATTATCCCGTTCCTCAGTTTGACGGCAAAACGCCTATGATGTTGGCTAAAAAACCTAATTTTGACGCGCTCGGCAAAAAAGGTACAGTTGGTCTTGTAAAAACTGTTCCTGACGGAATGAAGCCCGGCAGTGATGTTGCAAATATGAGCGTTATGGGCTTTGACCCGTCAATTTACTACACGGGCAGAAGTCCTCTTGAGGCGGCAAGCATCGGCGTTGACCTTAAAGATACTGACGTTACACTCCGTTGCAATATCGTTACACTTTCTGACGAGGAAAACTATGCTGACAAGACTATGGTTGACTACTGCGCTGACGATATTTCAACTGAAGAGGCTGAAAAGATTATCGCAACCGTTGAGGAGCATTTTGGCAACAATATTTACAAGTTTTACAGTGGTGTAAGCTACCGTCATTGTCTTGTATGGGATAACGGTACAACCGACCTTGGCAATATGACTCCCCCTCACGATATTTCGGGCAGAGTTGTTGGTGAATATCTTTCAACAAGTGAAAATGCAGAAGACCTTATCAGAATGATGAAGGAAAGCTATGATTTACTTAAGGACCACCCCGTAAATCTTGAGAGAATCAAGAACGGCAAGCGTCCTGCAAACTCAATCTGGCTTTGGGGCGAGGGCAAAAAGCCCGCACTTTCACCATTTGAGGAATTATATGGCATCAAGGGTGCTGTAATTTCTGCAGTTGATTTGCTTAAAGGTATTGGCAAATGCGCAAAAATGGAAACTCCCGATGTAGAGGGTGCAACAGGCTACATAGATACTAATTTTGCAGGCAAGGCAAAGGCCGCAGTTGATGCACTTAAAAACGGTTGCGATTTTGCATACATTCACATTGAAGCACCCGACGAGTGCGGTCACAGACGCGAGGCAGAAAACAAGGTAAGAGCTATTGAGATTATTGACGAGCAGGTGCTCCCCGTAGTTCTTGACGGCTTAAAGGAATATGACGATTACAAAATCCTTATTCTTCCCGACCACCCCACACCAATTGTTACGGCTACACACGCATCGGACCCCGTTCCCTTTATGATGTATCATAAATCAAAAGAGGTTGAGGGTGTTGACACCGTTAACGAAGAAACCGCAAAGGAAACAGGTCTTTTTGTTGAGAGCGGTGTAGAGCTTATGAAAAAATTCTTGGAGGCATAAAAAATGAGCTATAACAGAGATACGATTTGCGTTCAGGGCGCATACAAACCAAAAAATGGCGAGCCAAGAGTGCTCCCCATTTATCAGAGCACAACATATAAATACGACACAAGCGAGGCAATGGCAAAGCTTTTTGACCTTGAGCCCGGTTATATGTATACAAGACTTGCAAACCCCACAAATGATGCGGTTGCACAGAAAATCACAATGCTTGAGGGCGGTGTTGCAGGTGTGCTCACATCGTCAGGTCAGGCTGCTAACTTCTTCTCACTTATCAATATTATGGGCGCAGGTGACCACTTTGTTTCTGCGGCTACAATTTACGGCGGTACATTCAACCTTTTCAATGTTACAATGAGAAAGCTTGGCATTGATGTAACATTCGTTGACCCCAATGCAGGTGAAGAAGAAATTCAGGCGGCATTCAAGCCCAACACCAAGGCGCTTTTCGGCGAGACAATTGCAAACCCCTCGCTTGACGTGCTTGATATTGAAAAATTCGCAAAGATTGCCCATGCAAACGGTGTTCCGCTTATAATCGACAACACCTTCCCAACTCCTATCAACTGCCGTCCGTTTGAGTTTGGTGCTGATATTGTTACACACTCCACAACCAAGTATATGGAGGGTCACGCTAACATCATCGGCGGTGCGGTTATTGACAGCGGTAATTTTGATTGGGAGCAGAACGACAAGTTCCCCGGACTTACACAGCCCGACGAAAGCTATCACGGTGCGGTTTATACAAAGGATTTCGGCAAGGCAGGTTATGTTACAAAGATTGTAGCCCAGCTTCTTCGTGACTACGGTTCAACTCCCTCCCCACAGAATTCATTCTATCTTAATGTGGGACTTGAAACTCTTGCTCTCCGTATGGAAAGACATTGCAGTAACGCACAGACAATTGCTGAATATCTTGAGAAGAACGACAAAATCACATGGGTTAATTACCCCGGACTTCCCGGCAACAAGTATTACGAATTGGCACAGAAATATATGCCCAACGGCACTTGCGGTGTAATTTCATTCGGTGTTAAGGGTGGCAGAGAGGCCGCAGAGAAGTTTATGAATTCACTTAAGCTTGCCGCCATTGTTACTCACGTTGCAGACGCAAGAACCTGCGTACTTCACCCTGCAAGCTCCACTCACAGACAGTTGAGTGACAGCGAATTGGTTGAGTGCGGAGTTTCCCCCGACCTGATTAGATTTTCAGTGGGTATTGAAAATGTTAATGACATTATCGCGGATATTGAGCAAGCACTTGAACAGATATAAAAGATTTACGGCAATCTATTACTATTACGGATTGCCGTTTTATTTTTAACAACAAAAAAAGATTAATTTTGTAAGATTTTACAAAAATCCATATTTTGTAGAATTTTGTAAAATCTTCACTTTACAAATGCCTTATATAGTGGTATGATAAATACAATAAAAAAATCGGTTTCGTACGTTTCGGCGGGATTTCAGCATAGCAATTCATTTTTGCAATCTTGTCGGCGAACAAGATTTTTTTTTGGATTTTTTTATATTGGAGGATGTAAATAATGAAAATGATTTACGATGTCAAAGACAAGCCTAAGTTCCCACAGCTTATCGTCTTTGCAATTCAGCAGCTTCTTGCAATTATGGCTGCAACACTTGTTGTTCCTGTAATTACAGGTCATGGAATGAGCTCTGCCGCAGCTCTCTTCGGCGCAGGTGTGGGCACACTTGTTTATGTGCTTTTCACAAAAGCTAAAAGCCCTGTATTCCTTGGTTCTTCTTTCGCTTTCTTGGGCTCAATGGCTTCTGCATTTGCAGGAAGCGTTTCAATGCAGCTTGGTTATCTTGGTCTCATTCTCGGTGCGGTTTTCGCAGGTCTTGTTTATGTAATCATTGCAGTTGTCGTTAAATTTGCAGGTGTTGGCTGGATTAACAAGCTTATGCCCGCAGTTGTTATCGGTCCTACAGTTGCAATTATCGGTCTTTCACTTGCAGGCAACGCAATCGGCGACTTGCAGACAGGCGGAGTTAAGGTTGACAATGTTTCTGTTGCCAGTCCCCTTATTTGTGTATTAATTGGTCTTATCACTCTTATCGTTACCACAATTTGCTCAACATACGGCAAGAAGATGGCAAAGCTTATTCCATTTATTATTGGTATCCTTGCAGGCTATGCAGTAGCCGTTGTATTTACTGTTATTGGTAATGCTACCGGAAATACTGCTCTTCAGGTTATTGATTTCAGCCACTTCACAAGTCTTGTTGAGGGCGGTGTTACAATCAACACCTTCCTTGCGGTTCCCGACTTCACATTCCTTACAGCATTTAAAGGCGTGGGCGAACTCACCGGTACTTATGTAGGTCAAATTGCTGTTGCATATATTCCTGTATCATTCGTTGTATTTGCTGAGCATATTGCTGACCACAAAAATATTTCTTCAATCATTGAAAAGGACCTTCTTGAAGAGCCCGGCCTTCACAGAACACTTCTCGGTGACGGTATCGGTTCAATCGTTGGTGCTTTCTTCGGCGGATGCCCAAACACAACTTACGGCGAGTCAGTTGCTTGCGTAGCTATCACAAAGAATGCATCAGTTGCTACCATTATCACAACAGCAGTTCTTGCAATTCTCGTATCCTTTATAAATCCTTTCGTTGCTTTTGTTAATTCAATCCCCGCTTGTGTAATGGGCGGCGTTTGTATGGCACTTTACGGATTCATTGCAGTAAGCGGTCTCAAGATGATTCAAAAGGTTGACCTTGAGGCAAACAACAACCTCTTTGTTGTTTCAACAATCCTTATTGCAGGTATTGGCGGGCTTACACTCACTTTCGGCAAGGTTACACTCACATCAATTGCTTGTGCACTTATCCTCGGTATTATTGTTAATATTATTCTTTCAAAGAAATCAAATAATGACACCACAGAAGATGCTGAATAATAAGTAATTCAAATATTTATCCCCGTAGTTTATTGCTACGGGGAATTTTTTGTGGTAAAATAATCAGCGGTGACAAAAATGATTAAAAATGACAAGACAAAAGGAATTATATATATTATCATTTCGGCGTTTTTCTTTGCTCTTATGGGACTTTTCGTAAAGTTATCGGGAGATTTGCCCACAATTCAGAAAAGCTTTTTCAGAAACGCGGTGGCAATGCTTTTCGCCCTGGTGGTGATTACAAAAAATCACAGTTGGGAATTACCAAAGGGTAAGAATGTAAAATATTTACTTATTCGTTCAATTGCAGGCACATTGGGAATTCTTTGCAATTTTTATGCAGTCAGCCAAATAAATCTTGCAGACGCCTCAATGCTCAACAAGCTCTCCCCTTTCTTTGCGGTGGTATTCTCAATTTTCATTCTCAAAGAAAAGGCAAATTGGAAGCAGTTTTTCGCAGTCGCATTGGCATTTATCGGTGCAATGTTCGTTATGAAGCCCACGTTTTCATTTGATGGCTTACCTGCGTTTTTAGGATTTTTAGGCGGAATGGGTGCGGGACTCGCATACACATATGTGCGAAAATTATCGCAAAACGATTTCAAAGGTCCGCTGATTGTATTTTATTTCTCCCTTTTCTCTTGCGTGGTAACTTTGCCGTGGCTTATATTTGATTACCACCCAATGAGTGCTATACAATGGCTTTATCTTATTCTTGCAGGACTTTCAGCCAGCGGTGGTCAATTCTTTATTACTGCAGCATACAGTAAAGCCCCCGCGAAAGAAATTTCGGTTTATGATTATTCACAGATTATCTTCACAACAGTTTTAAGTCTTATTGTATTCGGTGATTTGCCTGATGTATTGAGTTTTGTGGGTTATGGAATAATTATTGCAGCGGCAGTATTCAATGCTTGGAATTCGTTAAAAAAGAACAAGTCACATTGACTTTTAAGCTTTGTTTGTATATAATTCAAGTGAGGTATTTTTATGGAAAATGTAAATAAAAAAACAATCTCGCTTGAAGAGATTTATCCCATAATCAAGGAACAGATTGAAAGTGGCGGAACGGTACAGTTGCCAATTACGGGCACAAGCATGCTCCCCCTACTTGTCTGGGGCAGAGACAGTGTTGAAATCGTAAAATGTGAAAACGCCAAAAAAGGTGATATAATTTTTTATCGACGTGATGACGGGCATTTTGTGCTTCACCGTATTGTCAGCAAAAATGAAAAGGGATATATTCTTTGCGGCGACAACCAATGGGTTAAGGAATATGGTATACAGGACCGTCATATAATCGCTGTTGTAAGTTCAATTACGAGAAACAGCAAAAAGTTCAGTATTTCAAAGCTTTCTTACAGAATTTACAGTAAAATCTGGGTTAGCATTTTGCCCGTTAGAAGATATGTGTTGGTTTTATCAAGAAAAATTAAAGGAATGTTTAAATAATGGCAGACATTAAGGGCACAAAAAAATATTTTCTTGAAATGATTGCTGCAATACTTTGCGGGCAGTCCATCCCTTTATGCCCTGAAAATGTTGACCTTGCACAGCTTTGCAGACTGGCATCTAATAACGCTGTTCACGGATTTTTATACCTTGCAATAAAAAACGGAAGCATAAATGCACCCGAAGCTGTTGAAGAGTCTCTCAAAAAAGTTTATATGACGAATCTCGTAAGGGATATGTCACAGGCGGAAGAACGAGAATTTATACGCAAGAAATTCACAGAAGAAAATATTGATTTTATGTTTCTTAAGGGGTCGCACCTTAAAGAGCTTTATCCTGATCCTGAAATTCGCTATATGGTGGATATGGATATTCTTGTGCATGAAAACGACCTTAAAAAAGGGCAAAAGATTATGCTTGCACACGGATTTTCTCAATACAAGGATAACGGAAAAGACATTATTTTCACTAAAAAGCCCTGTCTGACTGTTGAACTTCATCAAATGCTTTTCCCTGAAGATTATTTTATGCACAACTATTTTTCAGGTGTATGGAAAAAAGCAGAAAAGTGTGCCGAGCGAGAATATAAAATGTCTCACAATGATTTATATGTATACACCCTCGCACACCTTGCCGAGCATTATCTTGATGCAGGCTCCTGCTTCAGACCGATGATGGATTTGTTTCTTATGGAAAACAAGCTTGGTGAGCATCTTGACTTTGCATACATCAACAAACAATTCAAGGAAATCGGGATTGATGGCTTCGCTGAAAAAATCAGAAAGCTTTACGATTGTATGTTTGCTGACGGTGAATATGATGACGACCTTGAAATGATGGAAAACTATATTATTCTGGGTGCACCCGTTCAAAACGCTGAGGAGGCGGCACAAGCTGCAGCATCACAAAAAACAAAGACCCAAAGAATGCTTGAAACTGCATTCCCAAATTACAATCACATGAAAACCCGCTATCATGTTTTAAAAAAGCTACCATTCTTATTACCACTTTTCTGGATTATAAGAATAATTCATTACATTTTTACAAAGGATGACAAGGTAACAAGAAAACGTGAGCAATTGAAAAACAGTGACCAAAAAAGCGCTGATATTATGCGCGAAATCTTTGACCGCTCGGGATTATAAGCATAAAAGAACTCCTTGGGAAAAATCCAAGGAGTTTTCTTTTTAATCTTCATTTTTGCGCCAAACCATTTTATTGACAACGCCTGTGTAAGACTGAATAAGCTTTACAACCTTTGTTGAAACATTCTCGTCAACGTAATCGGGAACGGGAATTCCTAAATCGTTATTATTGTTCATGTCAACCGCGGTATCAACTGCCTGCAACAAGCTCTTTTCGTCAATACCTGCAAGAACAAAACAAGCTTTATCAAGTGCTTCAGGGCGCTCAGTTGATGTACGGATGCAAACTGCGGGGAAAGGATGTCCTACAGAAGTGAAGAACGAGCTTTCTTCGGGAAGTGTTCCACTATCGGAAACAACTGCAAAAGCGTTCATCTGCAAACAGTTATAATCATGGAAACCGAGAGGCTCATGCTGAATAACACGCTTATCAAGTTTGAATCCACTCTGCGCAAGACGATTTCTTGAACGTGGATGGCAGGAATAAAGAATTGGCATATCGTATTTTTCAGCCATTTTATTGATAGCCGTAAAAAGAGAATTAAAGTTCTTTTCGGTATCAATATTTTCTTCTCTATGAGCAGACAGAAGAATATATTTACCTTTCTGGAGACCTAATTTTGCGTGAATATCAGAAGCTTCAATATCTGCAAGATTATTGCGAAGCACCTCTGCCATTGGTGAGCCTGTTACATATACTCTTTCCTTTGGAAGACCACATTCGTGAAGATATTTTCTTGCGTGCTCTGAATAGGCAAGGTTAACATCGGAAATAATATCAACAATTCTTCTGTTGGTTTCTTCGGGCAAGCACTCATCTTTGCAACGGTTACCTGCTTCCATATGGAAAATCGGAATATGAAGACGCTTTGCACCAATTACCGAAAGGCAACTGTTGGTGTCACCCAATACAAGAACTGCGTCAGGCTTAATTTCTACCATAAGCTGATAAGATTTGGCAATAATATTACCCATTGTTTCGCCTAAATCCTTACCAACTGCATCAAGATAAACATCCGGGTCAGCAAGACCTAAATCCTTAAAAAACACGCCGTTAAGATTATAGTCATAATTCTGGCCTGTATGTGCAAGAATACAGTCAAAATACTGACGGCTTTTATTTATTACAGCGGCAAGTCGGATAATCTCGGGACGAGTTCCCACGATAATCAGAAGTTTTAATTTACCATTATTTTTAAACATTTATACCACCTCTAAAAATGTGTCAGGCTTATTGGGGTCAAACTGCTCATTTGCCCACATTACCGTAACAAGATTTTCGGTTTCACTTAAGTTAATTATGTTGTGAGTGTAGCCGGGCAACATATGTATTGCCTGAATTTTTTCACCTGTAACCTCAAAATTCAAAACCTCATCACTGCCGATTTTTCTCATCTGAATAAGTCCGTGACCACTGACAACAATAAAGAATTCCCATTTTGTATTATGCCAATGCTGACCTTTGGTGATGCCGGGCTTTGAAATATTTACGCTGAACTGACCGCATTTTTCGGTTTTGAGAAGTTCTGTAAATGAGCCTCTGTCATCACAATTCATTTTCAAGTCAAAAATCGCTTTTTCTTTCGGAAGATATGAAAGAAATGTTGAATAAAGCTTTTTAGCAAATGAATTATATGGAATTTCAGGCATTAAAAGTGTTTGTGGTTGATTTCTAAACAGATAAATCAAATCCACAATTTCACCGAGGGTTATTTTGTGTTCAACGGGGACACGGCAGAATTCACCATCTTTGGTTTCATTACCACACATTGCATTGATGATTTCATTCACTACGTCATCAACATAAACAAGTGTCATCAGGTGATTGCGATCATTCACCTGAATGGGCAAATCATTCGCAATATTGTTGCAGAAGGTTGCAATCACGCTGTTGTAATTTGGTCTGCACCATTTTCCGAAAAGATTAGGAAGTCGGTACACAAGCACCTTTGCACCTGTTTCTTTTGAATACTCGAAGAATAAGTCCTCCCCTGCTTTCTTGCTTAATCCGTAGGGATTATCAAGTGCAGCCTGAATTGACGATGAAAGTAATACGGGGCAAGTATTGTTGTGTTTTTTCAAAGTATTAAGTAACTCTGATGCAAAGCCGAAATTACCTTGCATAAATTCCTCTGTATTCTGAGGACGATTTACTCCTGCAAGATTAACTACGAAATCGCAATCATTACAGAATTCATCTAACAATGCTTTATCTGTATCGATATCAAACTCACAGATTTCAAGGTCTTGGGGCAAGGTAGTTGTTTTATTTTTACCCTCTTTAATTGTCTGTAAGGTAGCTACAAGATTTTTACCTACAAAACCTTTAGCGCCTGTAACAAGAATTTTCATAAATTATTTACCCCAGTTTGCAAGCTCATTCTGAATGTATGAAAGAGTGAGAAGCTTCTGTTTGACTTCTTCAACTGTCATAAGGCTTGTATTATTTGAGTCAAACTCTGAAAGAGGATTACGCTCCGTGTCGCCATCTTTAAAGTACTTATCATAGTTAAGCCCTCTCTTATCGGCAGGAACACGATAGAAATCACCCATATCAATAGCATTTGCACACTCTTCATTTGTGAGAAGTGTTTCATACATCTTTTCACCGTGACGGATACCGATAACCTTGATTTCTGTTTCGGGATTAAAGAGCTCTGCAACAGCCTTTGCAAGCACTTCAATTGTACAAGCAGGAGCCTTCTGAACAAGGATATCACCGCTTTCACCATTTTCAAATGCGAAGAGAACAAGGTCAACTGCTTCTTCAAGGCTCATTACGAAACGAGTCATTGAAGGCTCTGTGATTGTAATTGGCTTGCCTTCACGAATCTGGTCAATCCAGAGCGGCACTACTGAACCACGTGAGCAAAGAACATTACCGTAACGAGTACAGCAAATCTTTGTTTTATCGGGTGAAACTGTTCTTGACTTTGCAACAACAACCTTTTCCATCATAGCTTTTGATGTACCCATAGCATTTACAGGGTATGCAGCCTTATCAGTTGAAAGGCAAATAACAGTTTTTACGCCTGCTTCGATAGCCGCGGTGAGAACATTATCTGTACCAAGAACGTTGGTCTTAACTGCTTCAACGGGGAAGAATTCGCAAGAAGGAACCTGTTTGAGTGCTGCTGCATGGAAAATATAGTCAACGCCGCACATTGCATTCTTAACTGACTGCAAATCACGAACATCACCGATGTAGAACTTAAGCTTATCAGCAACCTCAGGATATTTCTGCTGGAATTCGTGACGCATATCATCCTGTTTCTTCTCATCACGTGAAAATACACGGATTTCGCCAATGTCAGTCTCTAAAAATCTTCTAAGAACTGTATTACCAAATGAACCTGTACCACCTGATATTAAAAGTGTTTTATCCTTGAAAAGTGACATTTTATTTATCTCCATTTCTTTGTTTTTTGCTTATAAAGGATTTTGCAAAATTGAGCACCTCGCGCCCTGATTGCCAGTTGATACAATAGCTGATTACAATGTACAGAGGTACGCAGATTACGCACATAACTGCCGCAGTAAGAATAATCACAAAGTAATTATCCAACTGCAAATTTAATAAGTTGAATATGAATATGGTTATTGCCGAAAGGATAATGTTTACAATCCATAATGCATATTTGGGTAAGGGGCTTCTGTTAAGTATTTTTTTATTTCCGTATATAATCATATCGTTAGTACGGTATAACAAAGCGATTATAGTGCCCAATACAACACCGTTAATACCGATAAAGTTAACAAGAACAAGTGAAGAAATTAGATTTATTGCCGCTTCCAAGATGGCTCGCCACTGAGTTTGCTTGAAGTGACCTGCATAAGTAGCAAGATTTAAAGACGGCATTCTTCCATAATTCAATATTTCAAGAATTATCATCAGCAACGGTAAATAAGGAATGATATAATTCACGTCCATACCTGCTGTGTAAAGCTTCATAAACGGAGTTATGCACACATATGCGATTGTACAAAAGGCAAAGGTAATCGATATGTGGAAAGTTTCCTGTATATCAAAGAGTTTTAAAAATCTTTCTCGGTCGTGGAAAGTCTGACCCAGCTTAAAGTTAACACTCGCCAAAAATGTGTTCAATAAAGTGCTAACCATTGATATAAGATTTTTGTATAATACATAAATACTTACAGCAGATAAATCACAGAAAAATGTTAATATAATTAAATCAGTATTGTTAAAAACTAATGAAGAGATTTGGTGAACAACAACTGCATTTTTTTGCTCAATAGCTTTAGTATCCGGCTCTGATTTCAAATTGAGCCATTTGTAATTTTTCTTAATGTATATAACGTAAACTATTGATATTAAGATGTTTATAAGCAAATATACCGATTGAACAACAATAACGCCGAAACCCATTAACAGCAATACAAGTCTGCCTGTTGAAAGTAAAATATTGCTAGTTGTTGCCAATGCCGAAATGATATAATCTTTACCTTCGGCTTGCAACAAGATTTTGTATTTGGCTTGAAGAAAATACGGTAATGCGCCACTTAACCCTGATAGTAATACCAATGTGACCATTAGTGGCCACGACAACTTGGAATCAACAAGCAATGGGTAAACTATTGCTAAAATTATTACCGCTATAACATAGAGGATACCGGTTTTATTATAAAAATAATTAGTAGCAGATAAAATTCCATTTATTTTATTTCTGTTATTTTGACCTACAGGCATATACAAGGCCTGCAAAGTAGCTCCGCCCACACCTGCCTCCAATAGTGCAACGTAGGTGAAAACCTGATTCATTGAATTTATGAATCCGTTAACCTCTGAGCCAAAACTTACAATAAATAATCTGGGAATAACAATTCCAATGACCAATGTAACGGCTTGTCCCAAAATTCCAAATATGAAATTTAGTCTTACTTTTTTGACTGTTTCACTTTTCACTTGCTTAATATCTCCATTCTATCAATCAAAAATCCCAAAAACTAATGACAATCTTTAATCATTCAGTGCATCTAAAAACTGCAAGTACGCTTTTTCATTATTATATAAATACACTGATAAGGTGTTTGTACAATTTGAGAATATTTCATTCTCATCATCAATCATCATTTTCACCTTATTATACAAATCATCCAAATCTTGTTTGGCTATAATTCCATTTTTGTTTTCTTCAATTATTTCATATGCAGCCGGATATTCTGTCACTAATACAGGAACTCCTAAAATAAAAGATTCAACAACAACCAAACCAAATGCTTCTGATTTTGAAGGAAGCACAGTAAAGTCTGCATTTTTAACAATAGCATATGGGTTGTTTTGGTTTCCCGCAAAGGTTAAAACGTCTTCGACACCTTTTTCCTTTACAAGCTTTACCATATTATCATAGTCAACACCGTCGCCAAGTACATACCAATGGAATGATGTTGATGCTTCTTTTTTTAACTTTTCACAGATTTCTACAATCCAATTTGTCCGCTTAAAAGCATTGTCAATTCGGCAGACAGTAACAATATTCTTTTTGGTTTTATCAAATTCAACTGCGGGCTTCTCATCTGCAAGTTTTTTTATCTGCTCAACATTGAACATATTATATACTGCGGTGGCGTTATCTGAAAGTTCAGGATATGCTGAGACAAACTGTTCTTTTACTGCATTTGAAACATAAGCAATTTTAGTAAACTGTGGCATATATTTTTTCCAAGAAGAGATGTCTCCCATAAATTTCAGTTCACCGTGAACAAATCCAATTTTCTTTTTTGCATTTACACAGTTCAGAACGAAATAATAACAAGGCTCGCACTGGCGAAAAGCAATGGCAACATCAAATTCTTCTTGTGGACAGAACTTCGTAAAAATCATTTTATACCACAAGCCAATGCGAACGGTTATTTTCTTAACCAGACCCAACATCTTATGCAAAATTGGAGATAAACCATTTGAGTTTTTTGCGGTTATGTTCCAATATTTTGCTTTTCCATTTAACCTTGCAATTTTCATTTCAGGGTTTGGCAAATCTTTTTCTTCAACAGTACCAGACAAATCCAAAAAGGTCACATCGTGTCCCCTTTCAACCATTTCATTGGAAAAGTTAAAAGCAGAGGTGGTTATTCCTCCTACGATTAAATCTGATACTACCAACAAAATTTTCATTTCTTAAACCTCTTAAAAATTATGCTTTAAACCAATTATTCTTATAAACGGGAGCCAAAGAACAGGGGCCCTCGCTATATAAGCCTTTATAATCCTTATTTTCGAATAAAGCACCACAAAGCGTATAAAAACGATTTACAGCATTTTCTGCTGACCACATTGTTCGTACAGTATCATAAGCCTTCTCGCCCATTTGTCTTCTCAATTTCGGATTTTCTGCAAGCTCGGACAACCGCTCAGTCAACTGTTCCACATTGGCGAATTCATAAATATATCCGTTTTCTCTATGATTGATTAAGAATGCCGCAGAGCCCACTGCATGGCTGACAACAACGGCACAGGCGCTGTTCATAGCTTCGTTGACAACCGCGCCCCATCCCTCATAAAAAGTACTGCCGAATACATATATATCTGCTTTATCCATATATTCTCTTACTTCTTCAGGCGACATAAAGGGAAGCAAAGTAAAATATTCTGATAAATTATTGGTTTCAATATACTCGGTAATTTCTTGTTTTGACTCACCATCACCGATTATTGTAAAGTGCACATCTTTTCCTTGACGGGTCAAGTTGTGGACAGCTTTTACCGTATCCATTACATGCTTCAACGGCAGTAAGCGGCCTGCATACAAGATTTGAGGAACACTGTTTTCTTCTTTATTTTTGAATAGCTCATCAAGATTTTTCTCTGTTATTTTAGGAAAATACCCCCAACGGAAGCATTTTTCTTTTGGAAAACCACAAATTACCAAATCGTGTGCGGTATATGAACTTGCACCGAGAATGTACAAATTTTTATCCTTATAATTGGTATAACCGTCTTGTATTTTTTTGCGGGTTCTAGGAATAAATCTGCGCCAAAGACCCTTTTTAAAGGAACGCTCAGCAAAACGGAAAGTAAGTAAATTTTTTTCCATTCTTATAGCGAGGTATTTTGTTGGAGCATCACCCAGAATGACAACATCATAGGTTTTGGCAATTTCCATTGCCTCTTCTTCATTCTCATAGGCACGGACAACAAAGGGATACTCTCTGTTCAAATCAGCATAACCCATATTTGTTCTGTATTCGGGGATTTCTGTGCAAGCAACAAACTTGAACTCAACCTGTTCATTCGCGTAGAATGAAAGACACATCGGAAGCTGATGATGATTTAAAAAGTTTGAAAAGAAGGCTATTTTCAATTTATATTCCTCTCTTTTTTTGATACATCTTTGCCGTAATTTTCGGCATCACCATAAGAGATATCAAAGTGATTTTGTTCTTTGTTTTCAAGTATGGGTTATTCAAATTAGACAATGTGTGTTTGCGGATATATCTTATCGCATCAACATACACCTTATTATTTTTATTTGCATCGCCTTCGGGCACAAGAAGCAAATATGCCATATGCTGATACAAGGTAAATCTTGAGGTGTACTTATTTAATTCGGGATAACTTTCATCGAGCAATTCCTTTACCTTTAAGGAATTACCTACCATATCTATTACAGCTTTTCCGTAGCCTGAGCTGATACTCTCGCTTCTTACGAAGTAATAATATCCAACACACCCTACAAAGTAAACGGTATTTATTTCTGCCAATACATCCAGCATAAACAAAAGGTCTTCGTTCAAACTTCCTTCACGGAACTTTATATTATTGAAAATTTGTTTTGGAAAAAGCTTTGTACAAACGCTAACATCGCCTATATGCAACATAAGCTCCTTTACGAAATCCAGAGATGAAATTGTTTTGTCAGAGGTATGAGGAACACTTGAGGGCCATGTTTTTCCGCTTTCATCGGAACGCACACACATAACATTTGAAATTGCACATTCATCTGAGGGAATATTTTCTGCCAATACCTTGTACATATCTTTTGAGACATAATCATCGCTGTCAACAAAGCCAATATACTCTCCGGTAGCAACTGCAAGACCTGCATTCCTTGCAGAACTCAAGCCTCCGTTTTCCTTATGCACCACGATAATTCGTTTATCCTTTTGAGCGTACTCATCACAAATGCTTGGAGAGGAATCCTTTGAACCATCATCAACGAGAATTATTTCAATGTTGGAATAACTCTGAGTAATGATGGAATCTAAACATCTGCAAAGATATTTTTCTGTATTGTATATTGGTACAATAATACTGATTTTTGAATTCATAAAACTTACTCTTTCTTAATTACCAGAAGAACTGGTAAGGAATCATTGTTGCCGTATGGGATATTTTATAAATGTAGAACAAGAAAAATAATCCCACAACACCCCATTTAATTATGGTTTTCTCTTTCGTATTACCCAGCTGATGAATTGCGTGTGCCAGCACAGCTATAGAAAAGAACATGAAATAATAACTTGGTCTTTCCGCAACGCGGGTCTCTATTCGTAATACCCAACATATCAAGGTTACTACGCTGATATTAAGTAACGAATAAGCAGATTTGGGCGTTGATTTTTTATTTATTAACAAGAATGCTGAAAAGACTGTTACCAGTACAATAATAATTAAAGAAATATATCCGTTACCGGTGTATTCGAGCTCATATTCATAATCAAGCTGTTCATTTAACCAATTCTGAATTGAACCAACATTCAGAAATGCAATAACAGTTCCTGCCAAATATCCAAATATTGTTATGATATTGAAGTTCACACCGTACAAAATATATGCCAGTACAAATAAAATCGAGCTTTTGTGGAAATAGAAAGCTATAAACATTACTATAGCAAATGGCACAATTTTTCTTGCTTTAATAAACCTAAACGAGAATAGACACAGGCAAATGGCAAGACACTGTCTGAGCCCTGTAAACATAAAGGTGTAAAGACCGATAGTTGCATAAAGATACAGACACAAAAAATGACCCTTTTCAAGCTGATTGACAAAATCTGAAATCGCAAGCCAATATATTGCAGTACAAATAATCTGGAATATCAGCACATTTTGAGTAACATATGTTGCAATCAGCTTTGTAAAAATAATAAAGCCATATTCCATTCGGGTATTATTAAACATTTCATCCCAAGTTTTATCAATTGCATCTGTAAAATAAATCTGATAAACACCTGTATCGGGGCCGATGGAGCCATGTCTTAAAGCAATCAGTAAAAACATGGGCAATGATGCTATCAGCAACCATCTAAAACGCCTTCTCTTATTATATTTTTCCTCTGCAGGCGTAATTGGTCTTTTTTCGGTATAAAAAGCCCCCATCACGAGCGGAACAAGTGCTACCAAAATATAATAAATCACAGTTGCTCACACACCCTTTCTCAATACATCATCATATACATCCAAATACTTTTTGTATGAGTTTTTACGGTCAAAAGCCATTGCCCCGATTGACGCACAATCGGCCCCTGCTACTCTCTTGAATGCAGCAATCATCCCATCGATATCGTTTTCTGATACAACCTCACCACATCCGTCCAAAATAAGTTCTGAGCTTCCACATACGTCATAGGTTACTACGGGTGTACCGCAACATATGCTTTCCATATTCACAGTGGGCAAGGTATCTGCATGGGTTGGATTAACAAAAACATCTGCCATCGAATAGCATTCGGCAATTTTTTCACGTTCAGTAATAAATCCTATTGTCTTAACCTTATTTCCATATTTTTTCAACTCTTCAATATGACTCTCTGTGCAACCCACAATCACAAGTAATTCATTACCTTTAATTTCTTCTAAGGTTTTTTCCAGAAGCAAACGATTTTCAGGTCGCATCCATTTATTTGCCATTCCTAAAATAACAAATTTATCTTCACATTCATATTGTTTTTTAAGAGTGACTTTGTCTCTTGGTTTAAATATTTCTGTATTCAAACCGTTCCAAACTGCAGTGATATCGGAGTCTTGCAAAAATCCTTTTTTTGCCTCTCCGCATATCCACTGGCTACATCCGACTACCTTTAAACGCGGAATAGATAACAGATATTTTTTGCGGTCTTTAAATACTTCTTCAGAACAATCAAAGAACCAACTCACCGGCGATATTTTTCTCTTCGGACAGTTACCGCAGCCCTTTTTAAAGCCGTCACAACCGATATCAATATAGTGAAAGCATTTACCTGTAAAATACCAACAATCATGCATGGTAATCACTGTAGCAATGTTGTTTTTTGCAAGATAATCCAACAGCACATTGAGGTGTATATAATTACTGTGCAGATTATGCAGATGCACAACATCGGGCTTGAGTTCATCTAAATATTTTAAAAATTTTTGAGTTGCACTTTTTGAATAGTATGACTGTTTGCCAAAAATTCGAGATAATGTGGCATGCAGCTTCCAATCCAATTTATTACCGATGCAATAACCGTTTGCCACCGTTTCATTGGTTGTCTGATAAGCAAAAAAGGCTTCATGTCCGTGTTCGGTAATAACTTGTCCGATATCCTTCATTATTAACCCAGTGCTACCATATCCATAGGTAGCATTGATTTGCAAAATTTTCATAGCTATTTCCTTAATGTTTTCATCATTTTTATTCTGTTATCACCGGGAAGACTAATGCTCTGGCCATCAATAGGAGCGGAGTTCCTGAGCAAATCAACAAACTGTGATATTTCTTTATAATATTCATCGCCGCACACTACCATTGGGTCGATTACGGTCAGATAAAAACCTACATTCATACTATTATTGCCTTCGCTGTAAAAGCGACCGACTTTATTGAGATAAGCTGCTCCCGACAAAACGCCGGATAAAATATCAATAAGCATTGATATTGCATACCCTTTAAAGCCTGCCATTGGAAGAACAAGACCTGCAAGTCCCTTATCAGTGTCAGTAGTGGGATTACCTTCGGTATCAAGTGCCCAGCCTTCCGGCAAAGGCTTATTTTCAGCTTTATATTCTTTGAATTTCGATTTGGCAACAACGCTTGTTGCCATATCTATGATAATCGGGTCACGGTCGGGCACAGGAATAACAACTGCAAAAGGATTGGTACCCAACATTTTTTCTTTACCGCCAATGGGTGCCATCTGTGCGGGGCTATTTGAACAAATCAATGCAATACAACCCTGCTCTGCTGCTTTCAATGAATAATAAAAAGCTGGTCCAAATGTGTTATTATTTTTACTGAAAACGGTAAATACGCCACTTTCTCTGCATTTTTCCATTCCGTAATCCAAACAAAATTTTGCCGAAATGGGTCCCATTGAATTGTCGCCGTCAATTACAGCAAAGGCTGAGGTTTCGCGAATAATCTTCAATTTTGGTGTTAGATTGTATCCTCCGCTTTGAATACGCTGAATGTGTGCAGGAATCATAGCGCAACCGTGACTTGTCACACCATAAAGGTCAGCGGTAGCAAAACAATCGGCAACAATTTCTGCCTGAGATTGTTCGAGACCGCTATTTACGAGGGCTTCTTCAGCTTTTTTCTTTTCTTGTTCAAAACTGTACATTTTTAACGTCCTTATTCCAGTGTTTTGCTTATGGTCTCATCAAACACCTTCAAAACAACCTCTTTACTATGATTTTTAATGCCGAGCGCTCTTGCTCTTTCAGCATAATCAGTAAGCAAATCAGTATCTGATGAAATCTTCAAAAGACCTTCTTCAATTTCTTTATCAGTTGATGCAACAATTGCCGCATCGTTATTTATGAAATACTGCATTGGTGCTGTTTCAAGACAGCCAGCCGCAAAAATGCATTTTCCGCTTGAAAGATAGTCGGTAATTTTTGTTGAGAAAGAAAGTCTTGCGGTGTGAGCATCAGGACCGTCAATGTCCTCTAAGAACAAAAGCACATCTGCTTTTTTCTGCAACTCAAGAACCTCACTTTGAGGAACAGGTTCATGAATATGGCAGAAATCGCAATCTACTGCATTTTTTATCTTTTCATCCAGAACTGTTTTTGTATATATATCAACAGTAAAATTTTGCTGATTTTTATTTACTTTCTTAAGTGCATTAATAAGGCGAACAAGACTGTTGTCGCGCCCGATTTGTAGATTTCCTGTATATAGAATTTTAATAGGTTTTGCTGTTGTGGGCACAACCTCAGCACGATTATTGCGAATTGGCTTTGTAAGGACGGTGCAATCAATACCAAAGGTTTCATCTGCCTCTTTTTTTGTCATATCGGTTATTGCCCAGAAAGCATCTGTCTGCCTACTTAATTTTTTCAGAGAAAGTCTTTGGAAAAATCTGAAAGCACGGTTGCCAAGATTTTTTGACTGCTTGTATGTAAAGTTATCGTCAACAAAAAATCCTATTGATTTTGCAGACGAAACTTTTTTGGCGTATCTGCAAAGTCGGTTAAAGTGAATATAACCGTCCATTGAATATAAAATTATATCAGGTGAAAATTCAGTGATAAAGTCATAAAGCTCGGTGCTTTTCCATTTGCCCATCATCCACAAGATTTCTCTTGCCATAAGGGTAAAAAATGAACGGTGACTTTTCATTTTGTTATATCGGGTGTTATGCTGAATTAAATCTACACTTGGTTGCTCACTCTGTTCAACTTGTTCAACCCTGCAACCTGTTTTTAATGTGCGCTTGACAATGCTTTTGATAACCTTATTTTCAGAAATATGAAAATAGTTATTACAAACTGTTGCGTCGGGTTTTTCACCTCTTAAGCATATATTAGCAACCTCATCGGGATTTCTCCCCTCCAGAAGAGTGGGCCAAGTGTCCATTCCCACATAACTGTTCCATGCAGAAACAGACAACACTAATATTTTAACTCCCATACCTACACACCTTTTCAACTTTATTAATCAATCATCAAATTTTTTAATTATTCTTGCAGGATTACCCGCGATTACACAATTTCCCTCAAAGCTATGAGTAACAACAGCACCCGCACCCACTGTTATATGGTCGCCAAGGTGAACACCCGGTAGAATAACGGCGTTCATTCCTATCCAGCAATTATCACCAATTACAACCTCTTTTGCGGGTAAATGTTTATTGGGATTTTGCGGGTCGTGGTTTTGAGTAATAATACCCACATTGGCTGCTATATGAACATCCTTACCGATTGTATAGGGGCTTCATAATTCTGATAGAAACACCCCGGCTGTTGAAAAATATTCATAGAGCTGACATCAAACTTTAAATTTCTGCCGTTTGAAATTCTTGTATTTTTTCCAACGGGAAAATGAATACCTCTTAGGCGAAGCTTGAGACTTCTTAAAATACCGCGCCAAGCCCATACAAAACCGAAACGGCTTTCTTCAAAGTGCTTGCCCGTTAAAAGTTTTTTATCGTAAAACAAAGAAAGTATCGTTACGTTCAAAACATAAAAAAGCTTTGAGTGAATAATTTTACTGATTATTTTTCTCACGAATTTTTCCTCACTTTTTTTGAACAACATTGTTCAAATCAATTAAGATATTATTAAGCATAATCGGTCTGTCAAAATATTTTGTTGCACGGTCAAAGCCTGCCTGTGCAAGAGAATTTCTCAACACATCGTTTTCATACAAAAGAACCATTTTTTCTGCAAGGTCTTCTGAATTCTTGACCTCGCACAGAATACCCGACACATTGTTTTCAACAACCTCTGAGGGACCGGGAACATTGGTAGTAATAATCGGCAATTTCATTCCCATTGCCTCCTGAATTACCTTACCGAAGCCCTCTCTGTATGTAGGATGAACAAGGCAATCGTACATAGCCATATGGCGATAAACCTCATCCTTTGGCACATTACCTGTTAAAACAATTCTGTCATTATTTTCTGCGTATTCAAGATTTTCAGGTGAAATTGGGTTTGTATCGTCCAGCATACCTACAAGTGCCAGATATGCATCGGTATATTTTTTTGAAACGACCTTAAAGGCTTCAATCAGTTCGTTAATTCCCTTATCAGCGTTCACCCTGCCCACATAACCATATAAAAATGCATTTTCGGGGATACCGTATCTTTGTCGAAGGGTGCTTTTTGCCTCGTTTGCATCAAAGCTTCTGCATTCTGAAAGGTCAACACCTGTTGTTCCGCCAATACCGACAACTGATATTTTTTTTGCACTGCACAAACCCTCTTGGATGGCAAACTGCATATTTTTTGGACTTTGTGCTCTGATATGAGTTGAAAATATACAGGTCAGTTTTTCGACGGTTTTAAAAATTAATCTTTTAATTCCCTCAAAAGAAACATATCTTAAACCACACTGACTGTAAAATCTAATTTTCACACCTGCAAGCCAACCTGCAACAGAGGCATACATTGAAGCATTGGGAGAAGTAAAATAAATTATATCAAACTTTTCCTGCTTAAAGATTTTCCGCATTTTAAGTGTAACTGTAAACAAGTCCTTTACGCTGACTCCCCTGCTCATTGAAAGAGGAATGCACTTGGCATAATCACTGTTCTGCGCGATAAATTCCTCGTCCATATCACACATAAGCGTTACATCATATCCATTTTTTGACAAGTTGCGCATAGAATCCACTATAAACCAATCCATTGTTTTCTGGATAGTTGTAATGGCACAAATTTTTATATTTTTTTCCATTCAGCAATTATGCTCCTTCATTTATACGCTTGACTATCTTTTCAACCTTAACAGCAACCTCTTTTTGATTCTCGGCAAACTGTTCGGGAGTGTAAGTTTCAACTTCTTTTTCAAGCTCACGGATTTTCTTCATTTCAACAGAGAAAACCTCTGTAATTTCAGAAGCGTCTGCAATCTTATCAACATTGCAGAAACTCCTTGAAAGAATTGCCATTGATGAGCCGAGTCTGTAATGCTCGGTTATTACATTTTCAGCAGGAAGCATACCGTAACCAAGTCGTGCAATTCCGCCGAAGCCGTAGGGAATACCCTTTTGCTTTATCAAGCTGCAAAGGCGGTCAACTGTGCCGTCGCAAAGAAGCTCAAACATAAACTTCTTATTCGTAGCCAAATGCAAGTCATTCAGCCCTATATGAATTTCATCTATACCGTCAACTGACAGCATTTCTTCAATATTTTTACTTGCCTCTGCAGTTTCAAGAAGGAACATTGTTTTCACACGTCCGTTTACGATATTCACAAAATGTCTGAGCTCATCAGGCTTTTTTGCCATGGGAAGCATAATTATGTCTGCACCCGCCTGAATTGCGGCATTGATTTCTTCTTCAGAACTGCAATAGCTTTTAGTTGCGTCATGAATGGGATTTACCCTTACAAGCAATTCGGTTTTCTTCAAAACTGAGCGCACCGCTTTTACATCAGCAATTGTGTGAGAATTTTTGACACTGTCTACTCCACCCTGACGTTCTTCTTTGCCGATATATTCCATATCCACAAAAATTCGGTCAACGCCGTTTTTCTGGGCAATTTCCGCCACATCGGTACGGTTGGTTATATACATTAACTTAAGTGACATTTTCTTATACCTTTGCTTATTTTTCTATAAATTCGTTTTCTTCCTGTTCTTTTTTCATTTCACCTGTACCGCCCTCAACAACGCCGTCAGACTTGAGCACAGAAATGATTGTACCGAAGAAGCATTTGATATCCATTGCAAGACCTTTGCCCTTGCCTGCGTTCAAAGCCTCAATATACTCACCGTCAAGCTTTGCTTTTACGGGGATTTCAAGTTCATCTCTGCCGTTAATCTGTGCCCAACCTGTAAGTCCCGGTCTTACATCGTTTGCGCCGTACTTGTCGCGCTCTTCAATCAAATCGAATTGATTCCACAATGCAGGGCGCGGACCTATAACAGACATCTGACCTACAAAAATGTTGAAAATCTGAGGAATCTCATCAAGACTTGTTTTACGAAGCACTTTGCCGATTCCGGTTATGTATTGGTCAGGATTTTCAAGCAAATGTGTGGGACAGTCTTTGGGGGTATCAGTTCTCATTGTTCTGAACTTTAAAATTTTAAAATGTTTTTTATGTATTCCGATTCGCTCCTGCTTAAAGAACACAGGGCCCGGAGAAGTCAACTTTATCATTAAGGCAACAATCAGCATAGGAAGCGCTAAAACTATAATTCCAATACCTGATAACATAAGGTCTATCAATCTTTTTACAAAATTCTTATACATAAAAAACCCTTTTCTCTTTTATTTTTTCTCAAAAACTTCACCATATTTGACCTTTGTCCCCTGAGGAACTATGGAATTTGAACCAACCACCGCACCACAATCTATGTGACAGCCATCACGGCAAACACTATCGTGATTTATTATTGCGTGAGCAGAAATAATACAAGCTTTACCGATTACAGTATTGGCGTGAACAACTGCCATGGGTTCTACAACCGTACCCTTATTTAATTGTGCCGAACAAGAAACGTACGCGTGCGGACTTACTAAAATTGGAACACAAAAACCTGCTTCTTCCAAAGTGTCAATCCAATTCATTCGCATTTCGGCATTACCTATTGCAGGAAAAGCATAAGAATATTCTTTTACAAATTCTTTATACTCATCTAATTTCCCGACGGCATTTTTCTTATTATCATCAAGAAAATCAATCTTTTCAAAAGTTTGCAGTGTTCTTGCTAATTCTTGCACCACCAAACCGTACTGACCAGCACCGACTATCAGCAAATTTTTATCCATCGCTCAGGTCTCCTTATGCTTTATGCTTTAGAAAGTATTCATAAACCGCAGAAATTCGTTAATACTTGTTTCTGTAAGGGCACAAACTTTCAGGTTCGCACACCAACCCACAATACGCGAGTATATTTAAAATAATTATACTCTTATACATTATAAAAGTCAATGAAAATACCCGCTAAAATCAGTTTGTATTTCTGACATTAAATCTATCTTATGTTGAGTAAAAAATTGCACAAAATTTTTACCAATATTTATATCAAATTTTGTAAGAGGAGGAATATGTTTTCATTGACTTTATGGGAACAATTATTATATAATAGTGTGTAAAAATTAATGTGCGGTAATTTTGATTTTTTTCAGAGTTTACCGAGCATATTGTTTTTCGGATTTTTTTAAATCTATTTATAATTGGAGAGATTAGTATGGAAAGAAAAGTCGGTACTGTTTCAAGAGGTATTCGTTGCCCTATTATCAGAGAGGGCGACAATCTCTGTGACATTGCAGTTGCAAGTGTGCTTGAGGCTGCTGAGAGCGAAGGCTTCTCACTTCGCGACAGAGATGTTATTTCTCTTACAGAATCAATCGTAGCAAGAGCCCAGGGCAACTATGCATCAGTTGACGATATTGCAGCTGATGTAAAGGCAAAGCTCGGCGGTGAGACAATCGGTGTTATTTTCCCGATTTTGTCAAGAAACCGTTTTGCAATCTGCCTTCGCGGTATTGCAAAGGGTGCTAAAAAGGTTGTTTTGATGTTGAGCTACCCCAGCGATGAAGTTGGTAACTCACTCGTGACATTGGACCAGCTTGACGAGGCAGGTGTTAACCCCTATTCAGACGTTCTTTCACTCGAAAAGTACAGAGAGCTTTTCGGCGAGAACAAGCACGAATTCACAGGCGTTGACTATGTCGACTACTATGCCGGCATCATCAAAGAAGAAGGCGCAGAGGTTGAAATTGTTTTTGCTAACCAGCCCAAAACAATTCTTAACTACGCAGATTGCATTCTCACTTGTGACATTCACACAAGAGCAAGAACAAAGAGAATTCTCAAAGCAGCAGGTGCTAAAGTAGTTTGCGGTCTTGACGATATTCTTACTTCCTCTGTAAACGGTAGCGGCTGTAACGAGAAATACGGTCTTCTCGGCTCAAATAAATCAACTGAAGATACAGTTAAGCTTTTCCCAAGAGATTGTCAGGGTCTTGTTGAGGATATTCAGGCTGAAATTCTCAAGAGAACAGGCAAGCACGTTGAAGTAATGGTTTACGGCGACGGTGCATTCAAAGACCCTCAGGGCAAAATCTGGGAGCTTGCTGACCCGGTTGTATCCCCTGCTCACACTGCAGGTCTTATCGGTACTCCCAATGAGTTAAAGCTTAAATATCTTGCTGACAACGATTTCAAGGGACTTTCAGGCGCAGAGCTCAAAGAGGCAATCTCAAAGAGCATCAAGGCTAAGCAGGACAACCTTGTTGGCAATATGGCTTCACAGGGTACTACTCCCCGTCAGCTTACAGACCTTATCGGTTCACTTTGCGACCTTACAAGTGGTTCAGGCGATAAGGGTACTCCCATCATTCTCGTTCAGGGATATTTTGACAACTACACAGACTGATAAAAACGGCGAAAAGGCTTTTACCTTTTCGCCAATCGATTATAATGGAGGAAAATAAAATGGATTCAAATGTTAGACCCGAATCAATGGAAAGAATTACCACCAAAGCATTAGCTGACGCTTTTATTGAAGAGCAAGTTAAAGCTGTTCGTGAGCAGGTTGGTGATAAGAAAGTTCTTCTGGCCCTCTCAGGCGGTGTTGACTCCTCAGTTGTTGCGGCACTTCTTATTAAAGCAATCGGCAAGCAGTTAGTTTGCGTTCACGTTAATCACGGACTTATGAGAAAGAACGAAAGCGAAAATGTTATTGAGATTTTCGGCAAAGAGCTTGACGCTAACCTTGTTTATGTTGATGCTACCGACCGTTTTCTTGACCTTCTTGCAGGCGTTAGCGACCCCGAAAGCAAGAGAAAGATTATCGGTGCTGAATTTATAAATGTATTTGCTGACGAGGCAAGAAAACTTGAGGGCGTTGAATACTTAGCTCAGGGTACAATTTACCCCGACATTCTTGAAAGCTTTAAGCAAGCCGAGGGCAAAAAAGCAGTTAAATCTCACCACAATGTTGGCGGACTTCCCGAAGACCTTAAATTTGAGCTTGTTGAGCCTATTAAATTGCTCTTCAAGGACGAAGTTCGTGTAGTTGGTGAAGCTCTTGGGCTTCCTCACGCTATGGTTTATCGCCAGCCATTCCCCGGCCCCGGCTTAGGCGTGCGTTGCCTTGGCGCAATCACACGCGACAGACTTCACGCGCTTCGTGAGGCTGATGCAATTCTTCGTGAGGAATTTGATAACTGCGGTCTTGCAGAAAAGGTTTGGCAGTATTTCATTGCCGTGCCCGATATCAAGAGCGTTGGCGTTAAGGACGAAAGCCGTTACGAAGGCTGGCCTGCAATTATCCGTGCTGTTAACACTAAAGACGCTATGAGCGCAACAATCGAAGAAATCCCCTATGCAGTTCTTCATAAGGTTACAGACAGAATTACTCACGAAGTTGACGGCATCAACCGCGTGCTTTATGACCTTACTCCCAAGCCCATCGGCACAATCGAGTGGGAATAAAATAGTTAAATTAGACAATTTCCTTTATCTTCAAAAAGGACAAAATTGTTTATCCTCTAAGCCGCTGACTAACCGCTGAATTTAGAGGTAAAAGAAAAACTTAAAACTCGAAAAAATTATGACCTTGCATTTCACATGCAAGGTCTTCTTTTTTTATCCAAAAACAAACCGCTGAATTACAAGATAAAAAAAGATAAATTCTTGACAGAATTTATATAATTTTTTCTCGTTGCTACGCCTCATCTAATGCGTAATTTCCTTTCTTTTATTCTTCTGTTAATCTTCCCTTTTCTTTTCCCAAATGGCTATACTGCGTGGGTTGTGGGTGTTTACCCCCGCAAGTTTACTGAAAAGTTAAAAGAAAAAAACTTTAATTATTTCAAGAAAAAGTTCAAGAAAAAATTTAAAATAATTCTAGAAAAAACAAAGGAA
>CAYWFB010000015.1:0-28375 GCA_964457415.1 uncultured Eubacteriales bacterium
AGATCTCAATCATTTTTTCTATTTTCTTAGTCTCACATCTATTGTAACGCTACACGAATGAAAATATATTAAAAAACTTATTAAAACATAGTTGCATTGCTTGGGCAATTATGCTATAATTCCTTTAAAGTGCTGAAAAATTCTATTGATTTTTCACATAAAACGGTACACTAAGGAAAGGGAGGCACGCTTTTATGAAAGCTTATACCTCAAACAACATCAGAAATATTGCTGTGTTAGGTCACGGTGGAAAAGGAAAAACTACTCTTTGTGAAGCAATGCTTTACCTTGCAGGCGCAACAGACAGACTTGGTAAGGTTGCAGACGGCAACACAGTTCTTGACTTCGACGCAGAAGAAAAGAGAAGAAAGTCATCAGTTTCATCTGCAATGGCAGCTATTGAATGGGACAACACAAAGTTAAATATTATTGACGCTCCCGGTCTTTTCGACTTTGAAAACGGCGCAGCAGAAGCAGTTCGTGCAGCAGAAGCAGTGCTTATCGTTACAAGTGCAGGCTCGGGCGTTGACGTTGGTACAGAAAAGGCATTCAAGGCAGCAGAAAAACGCGGTCTTGCAAAGTTCTTTGCTATTACAAAAACAGATTCAGACCACAGAAGCTTCTACAAGACTTTTGAGGCTCTTAAAGAAACTTATGGCAATAAGCTTTGCCCCACAATCATTCCTTATATGGAAGGCAATGTTACAAAATCTTATGTTAACCTTATGACAGGTATGGCATACGAATATGACGCAGACGGCAAAGCAACAAAAGTCCCCATGCCTAATGACCCCGTTATTGAAGAAATGACATCAGCATTTATGGAAGCAGTTGCAACAACTGACGACGAGCTTATGGAAAAATTCTTCGAGGGTGAGGCCTTCACACAGGAAGAAATTCTCAAAGGTCTTTGCACAGGTATTTTTGACGGCTCAATTTATCCCGTTTATGCAGTTTCAGGTCTTACCTGCGCAGGTGTTGACCAGCTTCTTTATAATCTTGCATGGTCAGTTCCCGGTGCATACGGTTATGCAGGCGAAACTGCAAAGAACGAAGCAGGCGACGACGTTATTCTTCCTTGTGATATTAACGGTCCTCTTGCAGCAATCTGCTTTAAGACTGTTGCTGACCCGTTCGTCGGTAAGATGTCATTCTTCAAGGTAGTTTCAGGTAAGCTTTCTGCTGATACTCAGGCTTATAATGTTCGCACAGGCGAAACTGAAAAGATGGGTAAGCTTGTTACTGTTAAGGGCGGCAAGCAGGAAGATGCAAAAGAGATTATCGCCGGTGACATCGGTGTTGTTACAAAGCTTGCAGGCGTTAAAACAGGTGATACACTCTGTGACGCAAAGAACATCGTAATTCTTGACGGTGTTGACGCTCCAAAGCCTTGTCTTTCAATGGCAGTTAAGGTACGCAAAAAAGGCGAAGAAGAAAAGGTTGCACAGGGACTTTTCAGACTTATGGAAGAAGACCCCACAATCACATTCGCGATTAATAAAGAAACAAAAGAACAGGTTCTTTCAGGTCTTGGCGAACAGCATCTTGACGTCGTTGTTTCAAAGCTTAAGAATAAGTTCGGTGTTGAGGTTGACCTTACAGTTCCCAAGGTTGCTTACAGAGAGACAATCCGCAAGTCAGCTGAGGCACAGGGTAAACACAAGAAGCAGTCAGGCGGTCACGGTCAGTTTGGTGACGTACATATCCGCTTTGAGCCCTGCGACAGTGATGAGCTGATCTTTGCTGAAGAAGTATTCGGTGGCGCAGTTCCCAAGAATTTCTTCCCCGCAGTTGAAAAAGGACTTCGTGATTGCGTTCTTAAGGGCGTGCTTGCAGGTTACCCGATGGTTGGCGTTAAGGCTACTCTTTATGATGGTTCTTATCACCCCGTTGACTCATCAGAAATGGCATTCAAGATGGCAGCTTCACTCGCTTACAAGGCAGGTATTCCAAAGGCTGACCCAACAATTCTTGAGCCCGTCGGCACACTCGTAGCCCGTATGCCCGATGACAATCTCGGTGACATCATGGGCGACATCACAAAGCGTCGCGGCCGCGTTCTCGGTATGGGACCCGCAGACGAACCCAAGATGCAGGAAATTACAGCAGAAGTTCCCATGGCAGAAATGGGCGACTTCACAACAGTTCTCCGTTCAGTAACAGCAGGCAGAGGTTCATTCTCACTCGAATTTGCACGCTACGAACAGGCACCCCAGAATATTGTTGAAAAGGTTATTGCTGAATCAAAGGTTGACGAAGAATAATTTAATACATAAATTTTGCCCTGTGGTTTTCCATAGGGCATTTTTATTTTTATACTCAAATTAGCCTTTCCCCTATGAGGGGAAGGTGCCGAGGAACGAGGCGGAAGGGGGGGATATTTTAAAGAATAGAGAATAATTGAGGGTCTGCGACGCTATTCATAAAAATATAATCCGCAAAGCAGTTCTATTTTTCTTTATTTATTATCTCCCCCCCTCAGTCGCTTCGCGACAGCTCCCCCTCAAGGGTGGAGCCTGCGACTTTTTCTGTTTTAATTTCTTCCCTAACAAATCCTGCGGTTCAATTCTAAAAAAATCCTGTATATTCAAAATCGCCTCAACGGTTAATTCTTCGGGCATTCTTCCGCTTTCGATTTCATTGAGCATTTCAACACTAATTCCCATTATATCAGCCATTCGTTCCTTTGAAAATTCATAATGCTTTCGCAACCACACTATATTATCAAGTAAAACTTTATATTCTTTTTCTAACATAATTGATCCCCCTTAACGCGAACAAATTATAACACAGTTTAATTATTAAATTACGTTACATTAACGTAATAAAAATTTTTTAATAAGCAATAAATAAAAAATCAAGGACAGACCGCTTTAAGTCTGTCCTTAAAATTTATTTGTTTTTGTTCATTAACTCGCCTGAAATTCACCCGATGTTGAGCCTATGCTGATTTCATAGGTTTCGCCGCTGACCATTTCAGGTGTACTGATTATTACCACACCAAATGAGAGTTCGGGAGAATAAGATACAATTGTATTACCCTTTGAATCCTTCAATACGATTTCTGTGTTTGCCGACTGATTACCAACGCTTACGGCAATTACACCCTGCTTGGAATCGCTGAAGGTCTGTGCCATTCCCGAAGCACCCGTGCCGATAAAAGTGCCGCCTGTTATTGTTGCAGAGGTATCATAGTCAAGCGTTGCGGTATCGCCTTGAGTTGGTCCGCAAACAGTGGTAAATCCACCTGTTATTTCAAGATATCCGTTAGCATCAATACCGTCACCCGAGGCGTTTATATAAAGCTTACCGCCCGAAATCACAATACTGCCGTTTGAGTTTGAACTCATTCCGCCGCCCATCATTCCGCCGCCGAACATACCGTCTCTGCCACCCGTTGCACCGCTCGAATCGGTTCCGCCCGCCGCGTTAAGTCCGTCATCACTTGCAACAAGGTTTATATCGCCACCGCTGACCTTAATATCAAGGGCTTCGAGTCCCTCATAGCTTTCGGTGATATTTATTGTTCCGTTTGTTATTGCCAATGTTTCTTCGGCATGAATTGCATCGTCACCGCTTGCAATTTCAAAGGCACCGCCGTTAATCGTCATCGACACATTTGAATGGAGCGAATCATCCGCTGAATCAACAGTAAAGGTGCCGTCAGAAATCAGCATACTGCCACCCGATTTTATACCCTTTATACTTGTACTGCCGTCATCCGTTTCAGTTGTGGTTGCCATATATGACACCGTTGCAGAGGAATCTGAGGACATTGGTCTTTTGCCGCCACCCATACCGCCGCCCATATCACCACCGGGCATTCCTCCGCCCATAAAGTCGCCCCATGAGCTTGAGGACTGATTTTCGCCGTTTTCACTGCCGCCTCCTGATACAATATTGTAGGTACCGCCCTCAATCTGCATATATGAGCCCGAGCTCATTCCGTCACCCTCGGCGGTAATATTGAGAGTTCCGCTTGAAGCATAGACAAAGCCAAGGCTTGTATCGTCAGAATTCTCTGCGTGAATACCATCCTTACCCGAAGTGATGCTGAAATCAGCATTTTTTATTCTCACGCTATCATTGGCGTCAAGTCCGTGAGATGCGCAGTTAACGGTGTACGTACCACCTGTAAACACCAAATCGTCCTTGCAGACAATTCCGTGGGCTGACGGCGAAGTTACAGTAAGACTTCCTGTGCCGTTAAAGGTTAAATCCTGCTTTGAAAATACCGTGCCGTCAATGTTATTATCGTCAATCGCCTCAAATGTACCACCGTTTGCAAGTTTATTTTCCGCACCCTCTGCGAGAGTTACAACAACCTTGTCAGCCTCAAGAATATAAAGAGGCGCTGAGGTTGAACTTGTAATATTCACGCCGTTAAATACAATCTGCAATTTATCGTTTTCGCCTGCATCAACAATAAGCATACCGTCTGTGAGCTCACCCGAAATGATATAGGTTGCCTCTTCGGTAATTGTCACGGTACTGCCCGAAATCTTAACGGAATTCGATGTGCTTGAAGCAGTTGTTCCGTTAAGCGTGATTTTCACCGCGGTGCTTTCGTCATAAGCAGAGTTCAAATCACGGTTGGTGAACATTTCATCATCGGTCTGTTCAAAATCGGTCTGCACCGCTTCGCCGCTGACGCTTTCACCGTTTGTTGTTCCTTCGTCAGTTGTAGATGAGGGATTTTTTGCACATCCGCCAAAGATAAGCGAAAACGTCAATATTAAACATATAAGTAAAGAAACATACTTTTTCATTACAAAAGCCCCTTTGTAATCAGTGATTACCTTATAATTCTGTATTAGTTGTGTCCTGTTTTGATACAGTTATTTCAAGATTTCCGTTTCTGCAACGGATTTCGTCAATCATTTCCTTCTCTTTTGCCGCATCACGCAGAGTCACGTTATAAGTAAGGCGGAACATACTGCCCATATTTGTAGTTTTTACTCGCACAAGCTCATAAACCTTTGTATATTTCTTGAAAATATCCTCAAAAACACCTGTGTAGTCCAAATCCTCCGCAATGGTGATGTTAAAGGTTTTATAAACTGCCGCATTTTTCTTTGCGCCGAAGTCAAGACGGTTATAAAGCATAAACACCGCACACATAACAAGTGTAAAAAGTGTTGCGAAGCCTAAATAGCCCATACCCGCAATAAGACCTGCACCCATTGCAAGAAACAATGTGCCGATTTCTTTCGCCGTGCCGGGCACAGAACGAAAACGCACAAGGCTAAACGCGCCTGCAACGGCTACACCCGCGCCCACATTGCCGTTAACCATCATAATTACAACGCAAACAACTGCCGGCAAAAGCGCTAAGGTTACAACAAAGCTTTTTGTGTATCGGGTGCGGTACATATAGCTGAAAGCCATTACAAGACCCAAAGCGAGAGAAAATCCCACGCAAAGTAAAAAGTCGGTAACGGAAATAACCGAGGTTACGTCAGAGTCAAAAACTCCTTTAAATAATGTTTCAAGCATTTCTGTGTTCCTCCAATAAATCAGGTAAAATAAAATTACGGTATGCTGTGCCGTATTTTGAAAATGATGTTTTATATATGTGGGCTTCTGACAGTGCGTGAGCCATCCACATGGGTATTCCGCCGCTGCATTTAACTTCCATAAGAAGCCTATTTTCTTCTAAAATCGGCGTTCCTTGCGGTCCATTTTCAAGAGAAAGCTCATTTTGACGGCACTGCACATTCTCGTCAAAGGTCACGCGAAAATCACTGCCGTCGTTTGCATAATAAGCCTCGCGCTCGTAAGACAGGAATAATGTCGGGTGCAGTGTTTCGTAATAGCTCAAAAAATAGTCGATTTCTCGTACTATCTGCGTGTTAATTCCGCAGTGCTTCACGCCGCAAATCCAATCCATCGCCTCTTTTTCGGGCAATGACACGCGCCTTTTATAAACCACATGCTTATATTTCTTTTTCAGCTCTACAAAAACGGTAGTATCCTCATTTGCCCTGCCGTAACTTCTTATACGAAGCTTTTCCTTGTATTTGGGCTTTTCGATTGAATGGCGGATAAGGCGGTAGCTGTCGGTGTCAAAATAAATATTGCATATTGTGCTTCTACCGTATTTATCCAGCGACATATATGGTGCCATTGCCTTGAGTATTTCTTCCTTTTGCTCATAGGTCAGCATATATTTAAGCTCATACCGCTTGAAAATTGTCTGATAAGCCAATTGAATTTTCCTTTCAAAAGATATGAGTAAATAATACCCTCTCAACCTTAATTTAAGTTTAAAAAAAGCACCCGAAAAACGAGTGCTTTAAAAAATATTTATCACATTACGACAGTGAAACTGATAATATTGTCTTTTTCGTATTTTGCCGAAATTTCCCATCCGTGATTTTCCACAATCGCTCTGGCGACCGAAAGGCCTATTCCGTAGCCCCCGTTTTTCTGCGTGCGAGCTTCATCGGCACGGTAAAACCGGTCAAAAAGCTTTTCGGGCTCACATTCGGGTAAGCTGTCACAGGTGTTTCTCGTTGTGAAAACAGTTTTGTCGTTTTCCGGTTTGAGATTTATATAAATTTCACTGAAATTTGAAGAATATTTTACTGCATTGTCAACGAGAACGGTAAAAAGCTGATGCAAGCTCTCACGATGAGCAGTTACGGTAATATTCTCACCGATTTCTGCACAGATTTTCTTTTGTTGGTTTTCTGCAAGGGTCACAAAGCCCTCAACCACATCGTTAAGCAAGGCATCGGCACATTGTTCTTCTTTCACAAGCTTTTCCTTTGCCTCATCAGAGCGTGAAAGAGTGAGAAGATTTTGCATAAGTCCGTTAAGGCGAATCGTTTGCGAGCGTATATTTTTACTCCACTTGCTCTCGCCGTTGTGCAATTCAAGAGCATCAGTATTTGCAAGAATAATAGCAAGAGGAGTTTTGATTTCGTGCCCTGCATCCGTCACAAACTGTCGTTGCTTTTCAAGATTTTCAGCGATGGGCTTAATTGCCTTTTTTGAAAGCAATGATACAAAGAGAAGCATCACAAGCCAGCACACAGCACCCACGCCAATAGAAATCATAACAACGGTAAACGCCCCGCGCAAGCTTGCCGAGGTATCAACACAAACTATCATTGATGTATTGTTCATTTGAGCCTGCACCGTTCTGAACTTAAAGCCTTCGATTTTACCCTCATTATTTCCGCTTAAGATTATACGGGCAACAAGCTCTTCTGCCTCTTCGGCGGTTACTGACAAAATATTTTCTGTATTTATTCTTATAATTTGCCCTGCAGAGTCAACCTCTGCCGTAAAATAGCGGGCAGACATTGCGCGCTCTTCGTCACGCACAGGCGAAAAGAACTTCCCGAAGCCTTCTTTTTCGGGCTCAAGCTGTTCCATTCGCGGCGGAATTCCCAAATTGCTTTCTGTGAGGAATTCAAGAGTTTTATCAATTTCGTCACTTACTGTTATTACATTTACAACATTTATTGCACATATGAAAACCGCCAGCAAAACACTTATTGCCACCATGGCAGTTTTTATAAATTTTTTCTGTAAGGTTTTAATCATAATATCACTCCAATGTATATCCTACATTGCGTTTTGCCTTAATTTCAACTGTTGAGCCCAACCCCGCAAGCTTTTTGCGAAGGTTTGAAATGTACACCCAAACAGTACCCAATTCCGCGTCAGAATCGTACCCCCAACCCTTTACGAGCAATTCCTCGGTTGAAAGATATATGCCTTTATTGAGCATAAGCGCTTCCATAAGTCTGTATTCAATCTTTGAAAGCACCTCTGTATTGCCGTTTACGGTCAGCTCGCTGCGGTTCATATTAAGCGAAATATCTTTATAAGTGATAATGTCGGGTATAAATTCTTCACGGCGACGAAGCATAGCACGTACGCGGGCTAAAAGCTCACCCATATTAAAAGGCTTGGGGAGATAATCGTCAGCACCTGCGTCAAGACCATCAATTCTGTCTTCAACCTGAGTTTTGGCGGTAAGAAGTAAAATCGGCACACGGCAGCCCTCGCGGCGAAGGGCCGTGAGCACCTCAAGGCCGCTCATTTTAGGCATCATAATATCAAGGATAATCCCGTCATATTTATCTGCACGGGCATAATAAAGTGCGTCAAGTCCATTGTCAACGGTATCAACTATGAATTTATGATAAGTGAGAATATCCGTCACCGCCTCAGACATTGCGGACTCGTCCTCTGCATACAGAAGCTTCATTTTATCACCTCGGTTAAATTGTATTTTCACAACCTTAAAAATAACTTAAATATAAAAAAGAGCAAACTCAATATAGCTTGCTCTTTCTGTTTTGGGTTAAATTAGTCCACTTTAACTGTCCAACCGAAAGTGTCTTCAAGTTTACCATACTGAATACCTGTAAGGGTATCGTAAAGGCGCTGTGTAAGCTCGCCTGTCTTGAAGCCGTTAATCTCAACAACCTCATTTTCGTACATAAGGCTACCAACAGGGCTGATAACTGCCGCAGTGCCTGTGCCGAAAACTTCTTCAAGTTTTCCGTCCTTGCCTGCTTCCATAACCGTATCAATTGCAAGTTTGCCCTCGTTCACCTTATATCCCCAATTCTTGAGGAGTTCAAGACAGCTCATTCTTGTAATACCGGGAAGAACCGTTCCTGTTGTTGCGGCGGTGTAAATTTCGCCGTCAATCTTGAACATAATATTCATTGAGCCAACTTCTTCAACGTATTTACGCTCAACGCCGTCAAGCCAGAGAACCTGTGAATAGCCAAGTTTATGAGCTTTTTCACCTGCCGCGATTGATGCCGCGTAGTTACCGCCACACTTGATGTATCCTGTTCCGCCGGGAGTTGCACGAACATATTCGTCCTCAACATAAATCTTAACGGGATTCATACCCTCTGCATAGTAAGCACCAGAGGGTGAGCAGATAACGATAAACTGATATTTTGCTGATGCCTTAACACCAAGAATAGCTTCAGTAGCAATTGTGAAAGGTCTGATATAAAGGCTTGTATCAGGCTCTGATGGCACCCAATCCTTATCAACTGAAACAAGAGCCTTGACTGCCTCTACGAAGTCAGCAACCGGAATCTGTGGAATACAGAGTCTGTCATGAGTTGACTGCATTCTTTCAGCGTTCTTGTCAGGACGGAAAAGCTGAACACTACCGTCAGCACAACGATATGCTTTAAGTCCCTCAAAGCACTCCTGTGCATAGTGGAAAACAAGGGCTGACGGGTCAAGAACGAGGGGCTGATAAGGTACAATTCGTGCATCGTGCCAGCCTTGTCCTTCATCATAATCCATAATAAACATATGGTCTGTGAAGATATGACCAAAGCCTAAATTTTTCCAATCAGGCTTTGCCTTTGGGGTAGTTGTTTTTTCAATTCTGATTTGCATTTGCGAACATCTCCAATATATGAATAAAAATTATAAGTGAATTATTTAGGTCTGTAATTAGGAACAAGACGCTTAAGATATGCACGAACCTCTTCGGGATTTAAATCCTCAATAGCCTTGATGTCTTTTTCAAGCTGTTCGTCATCAATTTCAAGAGGCTTTGTAACGAAAATCTTGTCATTGCCTGTCTTCTGGCGTTCATCAAGCTCTTCAGCCAATGAAAGCTCTTCATAAAGCTTTTCACCGGGGCGAAGACCTGTAAATTGAATTTCAATATCCTTGTAAGGCTCAAAGCCTGAAAGTCTGATAAGATTTTCTGCAAGAGAAACGATTTTAACGGGCTCTCCCATATCAAGAACAAAAATCTCGCCACCCTTCGCCAAGCCACCTGCCTGAACAACCAATTGGCTTGCTTCGGGGATAGTCATAAAGTAACGGGTAATGTCAGGGTGAGTAACAGTAATTGGTCCGCCCTGCTCAAGCTGTTCCTTGAATATTGGAATAACACTACCATTTGAGCCAAGAACATTACCGAAACGAACTGCCGCAAACTTTGTACCCTTGCTGATTTTGCTGAAATGCTGAACAACAATTTCGCACACACGCTTTGTTGCACCCATAACATTTGTGGGGTTAACTGCCTTGTCGGTTGAAAGAAGAACAAAGTTCTTTACGCCGTATTCGTTTGCACACAAAGCAGTGTTATATGTACCTAAAATATTATTCTTAACTGCTTCATAGGGGCTGTCCTCCATAAGAGGAACGTGCTTATGAGCAGCAGCGTGGAACACTGATGAGGGACGGAACTCCTCAAAAATTTCACGAAGTCTGCGAAGTTCACGAACAGAACCTATACGGATTTCAATCTGCGGTGCACCGCAATATTTTCTGTCAAGTGAAATTTTAAGTGTAAATGCGTTGTTTTCGTAAATATCGAAAATAACAATTTTTGCGGGATTATAACGAGCAATCTGACGACAAAGCTCTGAACCGATTGAACCGCCACCACCTGTTACAAGAACAGTTTCGCCTGTAACATATTTACACACATCGGGGTCAAGCTTTATTTCGGGACGTGAAAGAAGGTCAAGAACATCAACATTACGGATTTTGTCGGTATATGTCTTGTTCACACCATCAAGCTCGTCCAAGTTAGGAGCAGTTTTAAGACTACAGCCGGTTGACATTGCAACGCCAAATATCTCGCGTTTTCTTTCAGGTTTTGCTGAGGGAATACAGAAAATGATTTCATTTACATCATACTTTTTAACGAGCGAAGGTATATCCTCAACTCCGCCAGCAACGGGAACTCCACGCACACGCATACCCTTTTTCAGCTTGTCATCGTCGACAATAACAACGGGGGTGCCGAATCGATAACCGCTTAGGCTCATTTCATAAAGAACGGCATTACCCATATCGCCCGCACCGATAATCATAATATTCTTATCACTAACTGCTCTGCGACGTTTCGAGTCATTTGCAATTGCTCTGTACGACTTATAAAGAGTTCTTACTCCTACAGATGCGAAACAAATAAACATAAATGCGTCTATATAAACGATAAAAGGCATGCAGTTAAGACCTAAGAAATGGTCCGCCTTCATGCCGATATAATCAACAGTGAAGCAAAGTGCTGTACCAACACCTGCGCAGATTATCGCATTTATCAATTCATAAAAGCCCATGTATTTCCACATATTGTTATAAAGTCTGCGGACAATAAACAAGGTCAAATAAATTACGGTTACAAAGGGAACACGCACAAGCAGGAACTTGGCAAGTTCCATATCGAATGAAAACTGTCTGTGAAACCAAAGTGACAGAAAATATGAACCATTGACTACAATTAAATCTATAAGAAGTAATAATATCTGATGAGGTTTAATTGCCTCAAATAGTTTTTTCATCAAAAACACCTCGTAATCATAATTATAATCGTTTATATTTTACTCCTATTTATAAACATTGTCAACGAAAAGTGTCAACTATTTAAATGCTAAATTTTCACTTTTTCTTTACATTCACGATTATAAATGGTAAAATTTATTAAAAAGTAACATTATGGGAGAGTTTAGTATGATAGGACTTGGAAAATGGAGCGGTGATATTGAAACATCAATAATCAGCGGAAATGCCATTGTTGAAATAAAGGACAATAACGGGCAATATGATTTTGAAGTTACTGTGCCCTCAATGAAAAAACTCCCGAATTTCACAGTTTATGATATTAAAGAAAGTGGAAATCAGCTTTCAGGCAAGGCAGATATAGAATTAATGGGAAAAATGACCGTTGACATTTCCGTAGAAATTTACGACGATACATTTACAGGATATATAAAAGTGCCATTCTTCGGCAAAATTGAAATTAAGAACGGAAGAAAAATAGGTTAATTATGAACAACAAACAAATCTGCCCACACGCAAAAAAATGCGGTGGGTGTCAATTATTAAATCTCTCTTACGAAGAACAATTAAGGCATAAACAAGTTAAAGCCATTCGCCTTTTAGGCAAATTCTGTCACGTTGAAGAAATTATTGGTATGGAAAACCCATATAACTACCGCAACAAAGCGCAGTATGCTTTTGGTCGCGGCAGAAACAATCAGACGATTGCGGGCGTTTACCAATCTTCAACCCATAAAATCGTTGATATTGAAAGCTGTATGCTCACCGACCCAAAGGCTGACGAAATCGCAAATACAGTTAAAAAATTATTGAAAAGCTTTAAGTTAAAGCCATACGACGAGAATACAAAACAGGGATTTTTGCGTCACGTGCTTGTTAAAACCGCATTTAGAAGTGGCGAAGTTATGGTGGTGTTGGTTACAGGCACACCTCAGTTCCCATCAAAGCGTTCATTTATCAACGCACTTTTAGGCAGACATCCCGAAATCGCAACAATTGTGCAAAATGTGAACAACAAATTCACAAGTATGGTATTAGGCGATAAAAGCGAGGTGCTTTACGGTGACGGCAAAATCACCGAAGAGCTGTGCGGACTTAAATTCCGCATTTCGCCCAAGGCTTTTTATCAAATTAACCCTGTGCAGACTGAAATTCTTTATAACAAGGCTCTTGAATTTGCAGATTTCAAGGGTGACGAGAGAATTATCGACGCCTATTGCGGTACGGGCACAATCGGACTTATTGCAAGTAAAAATGTTCAGAGCGTTTTGGGCGTTGAAATCAACAAAGATGCAGTAAAGGATGCTAAAGAAAATGCAAAGCTTAATAATATTGAAAACATAAAGTTCTTCGCCGCTGATGCAGGCAAGTTTATGGTCGAATTGGCACAGAACAACGAGAAAGTCGACGCGGTAATAATGGACCCCGCCCGTGCAGGCAGTGATATTCCGTTCTTATCATCACTTATAAAGCTTAACCCCGAAAAAGTGATTTATGTTAGCTGCAACCCCGAAACCTTGGCAAGGGATTTGCTCTATCTTTGCAAAAACGGATATAAAGTACGCAAAATTCAACCAGTTGATATGTTCCCCCACACCGACCATGTAGAGACGGTTGTTCTTTTGTCCCAACGCAGACCGGACACACATATCGACATAAAGCTTGACCTTTCAGAGGTTGATATTACTGCTGCTGAAACCAAAGCAACATATCAGGAAATTAAGGATTATGTTCTTGAAAAGTTTGGCTTGAAGGTATCTTCACTTTATATTTCACAAGTCAAAACCAAGTGTGGAATTATTGAACGTGAGAATTACAATAAAGGTGAAGGCAGAAGCCGAGTGCCACAGTGTCCTAAGGAAAAAGAAAATGCTATTATGGATGCGTTGAGCTATTTTAAAATGGTTTAACTCTTGTTAATAATCACTAGTTTAAGTTTATATTGCAGCTCATACAAAAACGCAAGCTTTAATAATTGGGCGAATATTAAAGGAGAGTATGGCGGTGGAAAAATCAATAAAAGCAATTGAAAAAAAATATAATGGTTTCAGATTCAGAAGTCGTTTGGAAGCACGTTGGGCAATTTTCTTTGATATGATTGGTTTAAAGTATGAGGTTGAAGGTTTTGACATGAATGGAGTTCGCTACCTTCCTGATTTTTGTATTCCAAGTCTTGACAGATGGTTTGAAATAAAAGCTAAACCGTTGAATGAATATGAAATGAAAAAATGTGAGGAATTTTGTTTTAATAAAGATAATGAAAAAATTAAGTTCTCGGTTTTGATTGGTTCACCAGAAGCGGTAAATATTGACAAATTCATTGGCATTACGGAATTCGTTTGGGAATGGCCGTCAGAAAAATGTCCTGATAACATCAGGTTTCTTGCACCAGAGGAATTATCAGAAAAGGAATATTTTTCACGTTTTATGCGAGGATTGTGGGTAGTACCAGATGTAACTGCAGAAGAACTAGTGGAAGCAGCAACCGCTGCAAGAGAAGCGAGATTTGAGTTTGGCGAGATACCAGAAGCTACACCTGAAGGAGTAAATAAAGATGATTGATGCCGCATTAAAGAAAGATTTAATAGTACATAATATTTATACTTCTTGGCAATTCCTTGAATATACTGAGAAGAATATAGAAACTGTACGCTACTGTGCAGAAACAATTAAAAATATTGTGGACAAGATGACTATGAAAACTGTCCGCTGGGAGCAAGATATTGCATCTGACTTCGTTGATGAAGTAACAGATGAGGGTAAAAAGGTAAAGAAATTAACTGTAACAACAGAAAATGCACCAACATACGAAGTTAGAGTTGCTGGTGAAAAAGTGGACCCATGGTTTTTGTTTGATAAACTTTTAAGAGATTTTTTTCAATATACTATGAATAGTTTTGATTCAATAAGTCAAGTAATCAACACTGGATTATTAGCTAATAAATCAAAAAAAGTTGATTCTGTAGATATTCAGCAAATGGTCAAGACTTTTGCTCAACAAACATATAGCACTGCATTTCCTAAAATGCATGCTTGGCTTGATAAAATTTCGCAATCAGATGAATTTCAGTACATAGAGGCCATCAACAACAGAACAAAGCATACTGCTGATATTTCTAATAAATTATCAATGGGGATACTTGGAAGTTCAAACAAAGCACAAATTGGTCCTTTTTTTCGCAAAGGAGAACAGCATGAAAAAGTGGAACTAACCGACCAATTACAGGCTACTATAGATTTTTTGGAAAACTCATGGGTAGAATTTATCGATGTGTTTAAAGAAGAATATATAAGAGATGTTTATTCTGAAAATCGTATTCATGAAATTGCAGGTGTTCGTCAGCAAAAGATTAAGGCAGAACCAGAACAAGACTTATCTTATGTGTATATTAATGTAATAAATGATTTCGATTCAATGCCGGAAGAGTTGTATATTTTGTTAGTAAAAGAAAGAGAAAACGAAATATATGCGCACCAATGTCCGTTTGACACGATACTAGTAACAGGCAGGAGTAGCATTGATGTGCTAGGCAGATATATAGCTGAAGATGTTATAGGTGATGATTGTTTGTTGCACTATAGAAAATACAAGAAGGATACGGAAATTAAAGGTAGCATTTGTATGTTTTATGAGCGACAAGGAAAAACTGTATTTTATCATGCAAACCCCTATTTTAATGTTGAATCAGTTTCTGATGATGAAGCATTTTTAGCAAGAACTTCAATGCCGTTCTAATAAAGGAAGCCAACCATATTACTATAAAATAATCTTCTTAACATCAACTTTAAATCAAATTCACACATTCGACTAACCTCCCGTTATGCGGTAGAATAAAGCTACCTAATAACAGGAGGTTTTCATTATGTCAAATAAAATACAATATCGTAGAGTTGGCGATTATTTCATCCCTGATTTCATCTTACCGCCCGAAGAAGCAAGTATAAGGCTTGGTAAATGGGGAATGATGCACAAAGCTTATCTTGAAAAACATAAGCAGATGTTTTTTAATACGCTACTCATGCAAGGTAAACTTTATCAGCACTGTGCAGAGGTTGAAAATCAAGCACGAGATATGTTTGATACTCTCGTAGAACAGATGAAAGAAAACGAAGGTGTAACAGAAGAACTTAAAGAGCAAAACCAACTCGAATGGGTACAAAGAATAGGCAGTATTCAGCAACGGGCAAATGAGATTGTATGTAAAGAGCTGATATATGTATGACAGTAAAATATACTATTGAAGTTCCTAATGAATGCTCTGCAGACCTTTGGAAGCTCTTAACAGAAAATTTCAACGTTATTCTTACCAAGAGGCAACACTCTGCTGATGGCGAAATATTACACATTGAATTGAAAATTATTCATTGATTTTTTAAGTTTTTTGATACCCTTTGCACTCTTGCACCCTTGAAAAATTGTCTCAAAAAACCTTGATTTTACGGGAGTTTCAGACAAAAATCAAGGGTACAAAAGCTTTTAAAATTTTGCACCCTTGAAAATCTCTCAAAGTTTTATAGTGGTTATAAATCAATAATTATTGATTGCGTTTACGATTTCATTACAATCATAAGGCTCTAAATCCAAAGTGGATTTTGCCTCACTCTCTTCAAAATAGTTGCTTAATGTTGAATCGTATTCTTCTTTTGATACTGTTTTACCATCCCAAACATATTCCTCTTTATACTCTGGTGAGTAATATATCTGCAAATATCCAGATGAAACCATACTAAAAGAGCCGTCTTTTAATAAATATACTTCATCATAATAATTATCACAACCGGTAATATAATAACTATTTAAAAACAACCCTTTCCCTTCTATGTAAGATACTCCAGCTTTCACATGTTGCTTAACAATGCTTCTGTTTTGATATGAGTATACAACTGCTCCACCAGCATTTGATAGATAATCAATATAAAGTTCAGGTATATTGTCTCCATCTATATTTATCAAATAATATTCATAGGACTCGAAACCGATTACTTCTGTGGTAGTGCCTTTCTCATTATTATTGATAAAATCAATATAGGCTTTCTTCCAAGCTAAATTTGATGGCTCTTTTTCGTTATTCAAAACATCTTCTACAGAGATGTTTTTAGTTAAATTTGTGTTGTCGTGTATAAAACCATATTGTTCAGCAGTAAGCATACCGCGACTATCAAATAATGTAAAAATATGATTTCCCTTGAAACATTTTGCAGTTGTATAGTCATCTGTATTTATGTCAAATTCGGAATCGCTGTAGCCAATGTGATTATGAGCCTTTGGATCAAATCCTGCTTTTCCTACCGCTGAATAAAGCTCCTCGGGTGAATCAAAAATTTTACCGCTTACCAATTCTTTATACTCATATGAATCATAGCGATAAAATTCATATAAAGAATATTCATTACACAAGGTTAGTTTATTATTAGTTACTCTATAAGTTAAAAAACTAGAACCACATGTACTGCCACCATAACCGCAGGAATCGTACTGTATTTTGATTGTGGAGCCATCAAAAATACCACACATATTAATCTGATAATTTCCTGCACCGGATGCATATATTTCTTTTGATGTGTCAACAAGTACTATATCGTTATTTTCAACCACATATAAATCCATTATCACATACGCTTGACTTGCTTCATTGTGGGTTATTGAAAAGGTTATCATTTCTTTTTGTCCGTCACTATCAAAATCTTCAATCAACGCACTAAACACACCGTTTGATTTTTGGACATCATAGGGAAAAGATGTGCTTATAGTTAAATTCTCTTTAATATATTTATAGAAAATTTCGTCAGATCGATTTGTGTCTTCTATATAGTTTTTAGCCGCATCAACAGCTTTCTGTGCATTTAAAAGTCCGTATTTTTCTTCACCATATTGTCCATCAGCACTGCTGCAGATTATTTCTTTTACAGTCTTACCATCGATATTAGGATTAACAGCAAAAACTAAGCCTGCGACACCTGAAACATGAGGTGCTGCCATAGAGGTACCACTCATATTTTCATACCCATTTTGTATAGTACTATAAATATCAACACCCGGAGCAAGTATGTCTACAGCCTCTCCACATTGGCTGAATGAGGCGATTTTATAACCATCATGAACTGTTTTTCTTCCAAACCACAAAAAGCCACCTTCCTTATGACTTCCCTGATTTTCAACAGCACCAACAATTATAATCCTATCTCTCACTTCTTCATTGGTTATTGCTGCTAAAAAATCAAAATCTGCACTCACATTACCGCTTTCTAATTTGGCTTCAATTTCTTCTTGTCTGTCTCTATACCTCTCTAAATATTCATATCCTTCTTCACCATTTAAAAAAGCAACATAATCTGAATAACTATAATAGTCATACGGTGTATTTGTATCATCTGAATCTTTTCTAAAATATTGATAACCACCGCCCACTTCATTTTGATTTCCTGCAGATTTACATATTACAAATTCATAATCCGAATCAATTAAAATTTGCAAATACTCTGCTATTTCATTTGAATAAGTTTCTGTTGCCGAAATAGCGGCTTCCGAACCGCGGGAAGCGTTAAAACAGAGTTGGTCATATCCCATACTAATATTTATAACTTTACAATTATTAATTGCTATTAAATAATAGAAAGCGATCTTCCATGTTTGAAGAGTCGTTCTTGATGCCGATTCAAGTCCCCAAATAGCAACACCGTACAAGTTGCTTTTCGGCATAATACCGGAAATTCCTTTTTCGTTATCAAAAAGTGCAGCTATTGTTCCTGAGGTATGCGTACCATGATTATTCCACTCACGCTCGTTTTTCGATAGTTCAGAATTTATTATAGCCATACCAAGCGGAGTTTCAGCAAAAGACAGGTCTTCATGATTCAAATCGAACATAGTGTCTATGACACCAATATTAATATTCTGCATTTCATCTTTTTTGTCCCAAGCACCTGTTGCCGATATCGCTTCAAGTCCCCAGTTTGTGCCATCAGGGATTTCATCCCATTTTTTATTCCATTTTTTATCATTTGGTGTATAGCTCGGATTAATATCCATAACATAATTTAATGATGTGGAAATTATCCAGTCGTTTTTTTCTAAACTTGAACATAAATCCAAAAGCTCAACATATGTATATTCGTTATCAAACAAAACCTGATACTCTGCAATTGCCGGAATTTCACCAACAATTTTTGCACCAATATCAGATAAAAACAACTCTAAATCGCTTTTAGAGCTTATAGAATCAAGTGTTATTAACAACTCATTGTTTACATATGAATTTCCGCTTTCAATATCTTGTACTATATTCTCATCGCCTGATTTGTAAAAAGTAAAATCTGAATCATTTGTCTCAGCGTTATTTCTATCAACACTTGAAACCTTTTTATTAACATCAATATATTCAAATACGTTTTTAACTAAATCCGAATCAAAAACACCTTGATAAACAAGAAATCCAACAGTTCCACTTACAATTATTATTAAAGCTAAAATAGTCGCAGTTATTTTAACTAAAAGATGCTTTCCTTTTTGCTTTGCTTTCTTCTGATTTTTCTGTCCTGATATATTATTTGTAGAATCTTTTATTTCATCGTTAACATTGGTAATTTCCGCTTTATCACAGTTCGGACATTTGTCGCTTGCCTCGTCAAGCAATGAACCGCAATATTTGCAAAATTTCGCCATATTTTCAACCTCTTTTCTATGAGAAATGGGTTAATGCGTAAACACTAACCCATCTCCTTTATTATTACATTATTCGTATAGTTTTGTCAATAATTTAGAACTTACGCTTTTTATTTAACAGTATTTTCACAGGTGTATCTGTCAACAACTTTTGTTACACAGTTGTTATAAAGGTCATCCAATTTTTCATATCCCTCATAGCACAAATCGTCTTTCACAAAGCCTTCACCAGACAAGCCAAAGAAATAACTTGCGTATGGAGCCTCATAATCCTGATAATCAATTGATACCGAACCATCAGGAAGAACAGTAATATTTTCATATTTTAAGTACCAATAATATGAAAAAGTTTCTGTTGCTGTAGTAACATCAATTTTATATATCAAATATAAAATATTTTTAGTATTTTCATTTTCCATATTTTTTGCACTTAAGAAATATGTACCAATAAAATTGGCCCCTTTACAAGTATCAGGTGATACCCAGTTTTCAATTTTTGATTTGTGCACATCATCTGCCTGAGCTTTCATTTTATCTAACGAATCGCTGTTGATTTCAGCTGCTTTTGTAGCATAAAACTCAAGATTAGAAACGGTATATGTTTTTTCGCTTTCGGCCGGAGCTGAACCGTATTGCTCAATGTGTTCAATGATAGCATCTTCGCTTATTGTAACCTTTATTATATCTCCGTTTGAAAGTTCGTAGCTTTTATCAATTGATAAATCATACGAGTCAAACTCTGAATTTTCAGCAACTGAAACTCTTGCATATCCGTTAGGTGAAACACCTTCAAAAACAACATCAATTGAACTGAATGCATCAAAGGTAGAAACCTCTTCTAAGCCTTCAACGGTATATTCAATATCATCATAGGATAATTCAACATCAAAGGCAGAAAGATATTTATCAACATCCGGCTCCCAAGTCATAGTTATTGTATCGCCATTGGAAAGTCTGTCATACTGAGACAACTCGTATGTAACAGCTTCGCTTACAGCATCTGCTAAAGTATAATCGCCATATCTTGAGAAACAATAACTTGCTTGGTCGGTATTATTTACCTTGTCTCCAAAATCCATCTGTATCTTGTCCCAATCAACTTCAACAGTAGCTTTTCCGTAACCGTTTGCACCTGTAACTTCAATGAAAACATAATCCTCTAATTTAATTGTCTTTGTACAGCCTGAAAAAACAAATACCATTGAAAGTAATAAAGCTACAACGGTAAGTATTGATAAGATTTTTTTCTTCATTTCAACACCCTCTTTTTTTATCAATAATAGTATCCGCCGAGATACAGTACTTTCCATTTGCCGTTTTCTTTAACAAGCATAAGGTCGTCTGTCGTATATGTTGATGTGCTTCGAGAACCTTTAATCGTTAATTGCATTTCAACCATTCTGATTGTGTCAATTTTGCCGACATAAGCACCGCTGTCTTCAAGCTCATCTAACAAATCATCTCTGTTGCGGTCATCAAGCTTATATGAGTCAATAATTTCAAAACTAATTTTCAAGCCATGGCCCAATTCTTCTTCATAATAGTCAAGTTTACTTGAAACTCTTTCTTCAAAAACTTCTTCGTAATACTCAATGTCATCACCATAATAGCTCAAACTACTTGCATATGAACACAATGTATTCATATCGTAATCTTCAAAAGCATTTACAACCTTTCTGACAACACCTTTGTAGCCTGTGAAAGAAGAAACAATGTTAAAACCAACAGAAAGAACGATTATTGCAACAATGGCTATTGCACCTATTTTGATAAACTTTTTTGTTTTTGCTGCTTTTTCCTTATCTGCTTCTGAAACAATACCGGGGATTGATGTTGCATTGGTATTTACCTGTTCATTGCTTAATGCAACCCCACAATACCCACATACTTTTGCACTATCATCTAACTGTGCTCCGCAATTTCCACAAAATTTTGACATATTTATGCCGCCTTTCTTTTTATAATCTTTTGTTTTTATTCAGCTATATCTTCATAGCAATCGCTACACACAAAAACTATCATTTCAAAATAATTTTCATAGTGTTTAGTAGCTCTGTCACCACACCAAGCACACTCTTTTCTGCAATCACTGCAAACATATGATTTTTCTCCGCTGTGAGTCTTGAATGCTTTAGATGGGCTGTTGCCGCACCAGTCACAAGGCTCATTTGAAAAAGAAGAAAAAGAAAATATTCCAATTATTACGGCAATAACCGCAACTATTGATACAATAATCTTTTTCGACTTACCTGAATGTTGCGTCGTTGCTTTTTCTGCAATAGCCTCAGTGGTAACGCTTGGTGTACCGCAATAACCACACACCTTAACATCATCCTCTAATTGTGCTCCGCAATTTCCACAAAATTTTGACATGATTATGCCGCCTTTCTCTTTTTTATTTTCTTTCGTATTACTAATACTGCAATTAAAACTGTAATTGCTCCGATTACACATAACGCAATATATATAACGTAAGTATAGTCAACTAATTCTCCGTACTCATTTGCACCTGCACGGAATTTCAAGTCATACTTTCCGTCACCGTCTTCATCAACATTCAATATGGTTTTATCGGAATACTTAGTAGAGGTATCAATAACAGTGCTTCTTGTAATATCGATATTTCTGAAGTTCCTCATATCGCTGTATTCACCACTGTCATCCATATAACCTATGGTGTAGTCCATTTTGCCTCTGCCGGTACCATTAATTTTAATAGCGTAATCCTTGCCCTCTTTTAGGCGCAATGTCTTTATTTTGTCATCGCTGTCTTCGATATCTTCAAGTGACAATGCACCAAATGATGTTCTGTCATTAAAGTCTTTTTCAGAAGATGATAAGGATTCTCCAAGATATGTTACCGTTACATCAACAGGACAAGCTATGCGTACATAAATAAATTTCTGTCCGTTAATCTGGTCGGCTATATCACCGAAGAAGAAAACCAAGTCATCTGCATCTGCAACCTCATAGTGACAACCGTCGCTTGCAATGCCTTCCATAAGAAGCTGTGCTGAAGATTTGCCGCTACCCATACTACTGAAGAATCCTAGAGTATAAATATATATACCTTCTTCTTTTATGCTGTCGGCATATTCGATCAACTCATCGCCTACTTTACCGGCATTTGGAGCACCATCACTCATAAGTACAATGATTTTCTTTTCAGCATTACTTATAGACAACATATCTTTTGCCATCTGTAAACCGGATTCAATATTAGTTCCACCACCATCATCTATAAACTCAGTAATAGATTTCAATGCTGCTTCGTCAGTAGAGAAGTCCGAAAGCATAGTTGCTGAATCGTTATATGTAACAATGCCAATACTTGCATCCTCTTTTAATATAGTGCTTACAAAATTAGTAGAAGCTTTTTTAGTTTCTTCCATAGGAGTGCCTGACATACTACCTGAAACATCTAAAACAAGAACTATATCTCGATTAGATGATGTTGTTCTAACAGGCTCCGAAGCAGTATTATTGGATACTTGATATTCGCCCCATTCACAAATAAATGCTTTGCCGCCATCGGCAGTCCCACTTGCAAAGTCACCGTCATTCCATGTCCCGTCAGTATATTTATAATAGAACATAGCATAGTCTTCGTTAGAATTTTCACCATTAGGCTCATTTTGATGCCAGTTGGTATAATTAATTTCTTCACCGTTATCCCATTGCCATGTACCCTCACTCACATTGTCTGTTAACCCAAAATAAGCACTTTCATAACCGCAATCATTAGTAATATAGTTGTATAAAAAGTCATTTTCGGATTGCGAGGTTATGGTAGCAAGATATCCGTTGAGGTTATTGCAATATTGTTTAGCGGTATTCCAATTTGTAATAGATGCATCCTCAATAACTTTATACCAATGTCCATTGAATTCAACGGCACCAGTCAACACATCATCAGCATCATAATATCCGTTTTCTGTTTCTGTGGACTGTAACTGGCCAAAGTTTGATACAATAGTAATGTTTGTGTTTTCATTATTCTCACGTATCTTTATTGGTTTTGATATTTTTTTATCTGCGTCCGAACCATCTGTAATAGTAAGCGTATAATTACCTTTGGGCAAGTTTAAAGATAATGGTTGCTTTTCTGTTACAGTAAAGGTTTTATGATAATCTTGTTTCCATAACCCCCAAAAATCAAAACCGCCAATAATGTCTTTATATTCTTTTCCGTTCACTTCAACTATATAGTTATCATATATCTCGCCATTAGCATCATACACCATCAACTGAGAATCTGTACTATAATAAGTTTCGGCAAATCCTGAATCAATTTCAGCAAGAGCTTCCTGCACTGCAGAAGCATACGCATAGACACCTTTTTCATTTGGATGAAATGAAGCTGAGCTAATAGCAACGTTTGCCCCAGTAAAATTGATGTTTTCATCAAACCCATAAACTATGCCATTTATATAAGGGTCATCTGCATATGCCTCGTGCCCTTGAAAATAGCTCATAACATCTGCAAAAATTATTCGTTCGGTTCCCAAATTTTTTACAACCGTATCCAAATAATCATTAAAAATGAGAACAGCACTATCAATCAAACGGCTTTCTTCGTAACTAAAGAATCCTCCGTTGCCGGAACCATCCTCATTAATATGAAGTAATTGAGGATAACCCGCAATTACCAAAGTTGCGGAAGGTGCGGCTTTTAATAATTCTTCATAGGTTTTCTTCAAGCGATTTGAATACGAATCAGCATCATCATCCCAAAAGCTCTCAATTACTTTAACTAATTTACTTTTCAGATGGCTCATATCAATCATACCACTAACAATAGGAACATCGCCGAGCACAGGAACCGAGTCAGGGTCTTGTGCTGTCATTACCGATTTTATCATTATGTCAGCAAAACCAACATCATTTCCACCTATAGTCATAGTTATGTAATCGATTTTTGTTTTCGCCTGCACGGCATTAACAGTATCAATTTGAAGGTTAAGCTTATATTTTTTTACATTATGCAGAACAGCTTTTTGAACTTCTTTGACCTGTCCATATGAAGTTTGGGTTTTGCCATCCTCATCAACATACTGCATTGAAATGATATCCTTTGTTACTGCACCACTAACAGCAGTAAAATACCAACTACCATTATCTTTACAACTGTCGTAATCAACAGTCAACCCATCTAAAACGGATGGATTTTTGGCTCGTACAGTATTAAGATATTTCCCGTTGTATTGAAGCAAACCAGGCCAAGCACAACTTGATCTGTGTGCTATCCAATCCTCACAAGTATGCTTATCTGAGGATTTTTGCCCATAATAAGGTTGCACGCCTTCACCTGATGAATATGAGTCGCCTAAAGATACCACAACAGGCATATTGTTTTCTTTATTGGATGTATCTGCTGCTAAAGCAGGGATACTATTAAGCAACATTATGAGGCATATTAGTACAATAGTAATTTTTTTCATGATGTACTAAACTCCTTTTCTGCAAGCTTATCAAGCGTTTCCGAATTAACAACAGATACCGTTTTTATAATACATTCGCTTGTACTCGGTATCATCTTATAGAAACAATTGGTATAAGAATCATATGACACTATATAATTCTTTTCAGAAACCATTATTTCTGAATCAGTCAATCCGCTATACATATATGATATTGGAGATGCTGACCACTCTCCGTTGCAAGAATAAACCGTCCAACAATAATTATCATTACTAATATAAGTTGCATAGTACAGTGGATGACACTCTGAAGATTTTTCATCTATTTTTTCATCTCCATTATAAGTTCCGTCCATAGAATATGCAGTATAAATAACACTATTAACAAAACCTTTATCTTTAAATTGTTTTGAAATATCAGCCTCGGATGTAACATGAACAGATGTTGCAACATCAATAGTTTCTAAAACTTGACTTTCATTGCGAAGTTCTTCACCAACATCAATTTCTTTAAGTTCTTCAAGATTGTGTGCCAAATTATCGTAGTCATTTTCCTGTTCACTAATTCCTGCTTTATCAAAAACATTCTTAATAATAGGAATATCGATTTTATCAAAATATACCAGTGCAAATATGGAACTACAGATAGCGATAATTAAAACTAATATAATTACAAAAATCTTAATAAAAAATCTTTTAACCTTTTGTTTTGTTGTAAGCTGTGCACGCTTTTGTTTTTTCTTATCTTTTTTTGCTTGCTTCTTTAGCTTTTTCTTTTCAGCTTTCATTTCTTTTTTTGAAAGCTGTTTTTGCTGCTCCGGTACATTGTCACTTGTTGTGTTTTTTTCTTCTGCTACTTTATCACAATTAGGACATTTACCGCTTGCTTCATCAAGTTTTGAACCACATTTTTTACAAAACTTTGCCATTTGTTTCACCTCTCAAAGAAAACGAGGTTAGTGCAAAACACACTAACCCCTTTAAAAATATTATTCCATATTCTTGTTAGTCAAATTATCAACAACAGGGATAGTCAATGTTCCTTGATTCAGTGCTTTAAGACCAAGCATAAGGAAAACTACAGTTTTAAGAATGCTGAGAGCACTTGATATAACCGCAAGAATATTTGTCAAAATCGAAAGTGAGAAATGACTACCGAAAACATTAAATATTGTGTTAATAAAAGAAATGAAATCAGGAATTAATCCGATTACTGCTGAAAGAGCAGAAAATGTTACCAGTAAAACAATCGATTTTACGGCTGTTTTTCTTAACCAAGGATTATCTTCAACCAGCATTATGTAGCCAAAGATAAGAACAGCAACAAGATAACCGCTGAAAAGTCCTGCGAAGTATGCTATAGCACCCATTAATCCTACTGAAATACCAAGTTTAGTTTTTTGCATTTTAAATTCCTCCTAATTTTAATTTAACGCGTTTTTCATTTCCTGTAATTCTTCATAGCAATCTTCACAAACATTCCAAGTATCGCCGTATGAATCTACAGTTTCATATTTTTTGCCTTCTTCAACTGTTTTGCCGCAGTAATCACACTGGAAAGGCTCTGTTTGACCGCATGCTGCCAAAGATAATAAAAGTATCCCCGTCAACAATACGATAAAAAGTTTTCTCATATACAGTTCTCCTTTAATTCAATTTTGCACCACACTCTGCACAAAATGCTGAATCATCATCAAGGTCAGCTCCACATTTGGGACACCTTGATTTTTCTTCAATTTTCATTGATTCGGCAACAACATCATTAGCAGGAGTGTTCTGAACCATAGGTGTTCCACAAGATGTGCAGAATCTCATATTCTTATTAACAAAAGCACCGCAATTATTACATTTTACAGAATCTGCGGGCTGAGTAACGGTTTTGTCAACCGCATTTGGCATCGCAGTTCCGCAAGCGTTGCAGAACATGGATGAAGTCGAAACCTCTGCTCCGCAATTAGGACATTTTGCCACAGCACGCAATGCTTGAATATCCGCCTTTAAATCGTCAATTTTTTTCAGAGCTTCATTAACTGCAGAAATGTAAGTAGCGAAACAATCTTCACAATCAGCACCGTGTAACTGTGCATACAATTTACCAATTTGGTAATAATTATTATTCAGGCGTTTTTCCTCATCAGCAATCAACGAATTTAATCGAGCAATATCCGCCATTTCTTTTGTTTTTTGCAGAGCCCCTTGCCCGGCCTGAGATAACTTTTTGCCTACATTGTCAAAAAAAGCCATTTTGACCCCTCCTATAAGTAATTTGTTTTCTTTCATTTCGTAGAATATCCAATTCCAAGAAAAAAGAGTGAAGAATCCCTATAACTCAAGGAATTCTTCACTCTTTGACCATTATTTTTGACCACAAATAGCAACCATTGCTTCCATTTGTTTTCTCTTATGCTCTAATGACGAATGCACATACGTTCTGAGCGTAATATTAACATCTGAGTGTCCCAATATTTCACTCAGCGTTTTGGCATCCATTCCCGACTCTATGCAACGGGTTGCAAATGTATGACGAAGTGCGTGAAAATTTATATCATCTAAATTTGTCTCTTTAAGTTTCTTTTTAAAGAAATATTGCAATGTTCTTGGGTCGGTATATTCATAGACATCACCTTTTATTACAAAGCCGGTTTTGTTTTTACTCAAAAACGGCAACAAATTTGAAGGTATCGGTATAATGCGGTCTGAATTTGCAGTTTTAGCATCCAGCAAAACAAGTTTTGTTTTACTGGTATTACGAATATCATAATTATTCTGTATACGCGCCACGGTATGATAAATATGCATTGTATTTGTTTCATAATTAATATCTTCCCACCTTAATCCGCATACTTCACCTAATCTCATACCGGTATAAAGTGAGAGAATAATCCCCAATTCTTTGTTTGATGAATTCTTGCAACAAGCGTTTTCCAACCGTTCCTGTTCGGCTAAACTTAAAACTTTTAATTGACTTTTTGTTTTTAAAGGCATTATTACTGTGCCCTTCAATGCGTGACAGTAATTATTTTCTTGAGCAAAAACAATTGCAGATTTTAGAATAAAGCCCATAGTCCTTACATAAGTTGGACTCAAACCACCACAAGAATCCAAACGTCCGTTGCTACTTTTTTCACAAAGAATATTATTTAAGTATTGAGTATTAACATTACTTATCGGTGTGTTTCCAATAACCGGCACTAAATGTTTTTCTATCATTCTGTAATATTTTGAATAAGTTGAGGGTTTAAGTTTTACTCTGTTATTCTCAAGCCAAAGAAAAAGTACTTCACGAAAAAGCAAACTATTATTTTTATGAATATCTGTCTTCGTATCAATACCACTTGATGCTACGATAAGTTTTTGCTTTACTTCTAAATATGATTTTCCATACACAGAAACATACTTTGCTTTGCCACAGATATCATAGTTTTTGATGTACCTACCTTCCCATCTTCCGTCCTTTCTTTTCCTGATGTTTTCACCTCTGCGTGGCATAATAACCAAGCCTCCTTACCACTTTTTTGACCCCGAATAGCGATAAACTCGCAGTTATTAAGTCACTTTAATTATACAATTGCGGAACAGACAAAAATTTTTCGACATATTATTTTATAATTTTACTAAATGTCTTGATTTTAATTTTTTATTTTGCTATTATTATGTAAATAAATCGTTTCTTGGAATTGGATATTCCACGAAGAAATCAGTACCTTTTGTCAGTGTATAATTGTTGATTTAATTATATGATTAGTCGTACTAAATGTCGAATGTGTGGATTTTCAGATGTGATTTTAGCCCCGTTGAGATTGCAGATTTACTGCTTTCACAACGGGGCTTTTTGTTTTTGTTCAAAACATATTAAATTGCTCTTTTGTTCAACAGAAAATCCCGAAACATACAGAACAGCATGAAAGCAATTTCTATTTGCCAATCGGTGCATTCTGTCCGTAGTACTAAGGTCAAAAATGTGTCCAAAAACAGCCCTCTTAAAAAATAAATA